>NZ_CP110395.1:1281439-1601799 GCF_029910215.1 Paraburkholderia sp. D15
CCGCTCGGCACTGCGTATGCCGTCTGGACGGGCATCGGCGCGGTCGGCGCGTTCATCTTCGGCATCGTGATGATGGGCGAGGCGTTGACCGTCGCGCGCGTGGCCAGCGCCGCGTTGATCGTGATCGGACTGATCGGGCTCAAGCTGTCGTCGGGACACTGAATTCGCGGTTCGGGCGAAAAACGCCGGCCATCGTCAGGCAGCCCGGCCCGCCACATCCCGCCACATCCCGCCACATCCCGCGCGAAGCACCCGCCACAAGGGCCGGCCGAACCCGCCAAATGTTCGCGTCTCTGCGTTCTGCGAATTAACGTGGCTATAATGAGATCGAATCCAACCTGACATTCCGCGGCCTGCCCGGCGCGGCCTGCTTGGCGCGGGTCTGACGACTTCGGTGCGGTGGCGGCGTCCACGTATCCGTCGAAGCGCCCGGCACGCACCGCGCGCCTGGAGGCGGCCATGCTTGAATCTCTTTCGCTTGCTGCGGGCCTTTCCTGGGGCAGCGGCCTGCGCCTCTATCTGACGGTCCTGCTGGCCGGCGTGTTCGCCCGCCTCGGGCTGGTCCATCTTCCCGATACGCTGTCCGCGCTGTCGTCGCCATGGGTGATCGGCGTGGCCGGCGTGCTGACCGTCACCGAATTTCTCGCCGACAAAATCCCCGCGTTCGATTCGCTGTGGGACGCGATCCATACCTTCATCCGCATTCCGGCCGGCGCCGTACTGGCCGCCGGCGCGCTCGGTCACGCCGATCCGGCGCTGCTGACCGTTGCCGCGCTCGCGGGCGGCACGCTGGCCGGCACCGCGCATCTCGCGAAGGCGGGCACGCGGGCGCTCATCAACCTGTCGCCGGAACCGGTGTCGAACGTGGTCACCTCGACCGCCGAGGACGGCCTCGTGTTCGGCGGCATGCTGCTCGCGCTGTTCGTGCCGCTGCTGTTCCTCGTGCTGATGGTCGGTTTCCTGATGCTCGCGGCCTGGGCGCTGCCGCGTTTGTGGCGCGGCGTGCAGGGCGGTTTTCGCGGGATGGCGACGCACATGGTGTCGCGCTTCGCAAGGAGCCGGCACGATTGAGCGACACGGCACGAGGTTCCACCGCGCGCGCTGCCGCGTCGCAGACGCGCCGTCTGGGCGGCATGGATGTCGTGCGTCAGGCGATCCGCATGACGGCGCGCGACTGGCGCGCGGGCGAGCTGACCATGCTGCTGCTCGCACTGGTGCTGGCGGTCGCCGCGCTGTCGAGCGTCGGCATTCTGGCTGACCGGCTGCACCTGGGGCTGGAGCGCGACGCGCGGCGCATGATTGCCGCCGACTTCATCGTGCGGGCCGATCATCCGGTCGATCCGCAGTTCGCCCAGCAGGCCAGGTCCCTTGGGCTGAACACCGCCACCACGGCGATCTTTCCCAGCATGATCAATTCGACCGGCGCGCAGCCGGTCTCGCGGCTTGCCGCCGTGAAGGCGGTGTCGACCGGTTATCCGCTGCGCGGCGAATTGCGGATCGCGCCCGCGCCCGGTGCGCCCGATCACGCGACGCGCGACATTCCCGCGCCCGGCACCGTGTGGGTCGATCAACAATTGCTCGATGCGTTGAAGCTGCACGTCGGCGACACGGTCAAGGTCGGCAGCCGCGATTTCAGGATCGGCGCGCTGATCACGCGCGAGCTGGACCGCGGCTTCGCGTTCGTCAATTTCTCGCCGCGCCTGATGCTGCGTGCCGACGACGTGCCGTCCACCGGCCTGATCGCCTACGGTAGCCGCGTGACGTACCGGCTGCTGGTGGCGGGCGCGGACGCCTCGGTGGCGAGCTTCGCGCGTTTTGCGCACCAGCGCGTGGACGACGGCAAGATGCGCGGCGTCGCGCTCGAATCGCTGCAGGACGGTCAACCGCAGGTGCGGCAGACGCTCGATCGCGCGAGTCACTTCCTCACGCTGGTGTCGCTGCTCACCGCGCTGCTCGCGGCGGTGGCGATCGCGATGGCCGCGCATCGCTACATGCGCCGGCATCTGGACGGCTGCGCGGCGATGCGTTGCCTCGGCGTCAGTCAGGCGACGCTGCGCGCGCTGTTCACGCTGGAATTCGCGGGGCTGGGGCTGATCGGCGGGCTGGCGGGCGTGGCGCTCGGCTTTCTCGGTCACCTCGCGCTGCTGACGTGGCTCGGCACGCTGATCGACGTGGTGCTGCCGTATCCGACCGTCTGGCCGATGCTCGAAGGCATCGCCGCCGGTCTCGTGCTGCTGCTCGGCTTCGCGTTGCCGCCATTGCTGCCGCTCACGCGCGTGCCGCCGGTGCGTGTGCTGCGTCGCGAGTGGGGCGAGGCGGGGCGCACCGCATGGGCCGCTTACGCGCTCGGCATCCTGCTGTTTGCCGCGCTGCTGATCGTCGCGGCGGGCGAGTTGAAGCTCGGCGGCATCGTCGCGGGCGGTTTCGCGGGCGGCATGCTGGTGTTCGCGGCCATTGCGCGGTTCGCGCTGTGGGGCGCGGCGCGCGTCGTGCGCAGCGAGCGCGTCAATGCGGGGATCGGCTGGCGCTACGCGCTCGCGTCGCTGGAGCGGCGCAGCGGCGCGAGCGCGTTGCAGACCACCGCGCTCGGCATCGGCCTGATGTGTCTGCTGCTGATCGCGATGACGCGCAACGACCTGGTCGCCGGCTGGCGCAAATCGACGCCGCCGGATGCGCCGAACGAATTCATCATCGACATCCAGCCGGATCAGCGCGATGCCGTCACGGGCTATCTGAGCGCGCATCGCATCGCGGGCGTGGAACTCTCGCCGATGGTGCGCGGCCGCCTGATCGCGATCAACGGCAAGCCCGTCAATCCGGATTCGTTCAAGGGCGACGACGCGAAGCGTCTGGTGGATCGCGAATTCAATCTGTCGTACACGACCGAGTTGCCCGACGACAATCTGCTTGCCGCCGGCAAGTGGTACGGCGACACCACGACGCCGCAGATCTCGATCGAACAGGGCCTCGCCAGGCTGCTGAGCGTCAAGCCCGGCGACACGCTGCGCTTCGACGTGACCGGCATGCAGGTCGACGCGCCCGTGACCAGCGTGCGCAAGCTCGACTGGGGTTCGTTCAAGGTCAATTTCTTCGTGCTGATGCCGCCGGCCGCGTTGCGGGATTTCCCGGCGACCTTCATCACGAGTTTTCATTTGCCACGCGAACAGCAATCGACCATCGACGGCCTGATCGCGGCTTACCCGAACCTCACCGCGATCGACACCGGTCCGATCCTCGCGCAGGTGCAGCGCGTGCTCGAACAGGTGATCGGCGCGGTGCAGTTCCTGTTCGCGTTCACGCTCGCGGCCGGCGTGCTGGTGCTTTACGCGGCGCTGGCCGGCACGCGCGACGAGCGTATGCGAGAATCCGCGCTGCTGCGCGCGCTGGGGGCGTCGCATCGGCAGGTGCGCGCGGTGCAGATCGCCGAATTCGTCGCGGTCGGTGCGTTGTCCGGCGCGATGGCGGCGATCGGCGCGCAGGTGATCGGCTATGTGCTGGCGACGCGCGTGTTCGAGTTCTATCTGAGTTTCGATCCGTGGGTGCTGCCGGCGGGGATCGCGGCGGGCGTGGCCTGCGCGGCGATCGGCGGATGGCTGAGCTTGCGGCATGTGCTGGCGCGGCCCGCGTTGCAATCGCTGCGGGACGCGTGATTTTTCTTTCTGTTTGACGAGCAGGTATGAGCGATCTTGACGACGAAGTGTCCGCGGCGCAGCCGACGGCCTTCGAGCTGGTGGGCGGCGAAGCGCGGGTGCGCGAACTGGTCGACCGGTTTTACGATTTGATGGATCTCGAAGCGGAATTCGCCGGGATCCGGGCCTTGCATCCGGAATCGCTCGACGGTTCGCGCGACAAGTTCTTCTGGTTCCTGTGCGGCTGGATGGGCGGACCAGATCACTACATCAGCCGGTTTGGGCATCCGCGTCTGCGGGCGCGGCATCTGCCGTTCGCGATCGCATCGAGCGAGCGCGATCAGTGGCTCCGGTGCATGGCGTGGGCGATGCAGGACATCGGGCTGGACGAGCCGCTGCGCGAGCGCTTGCTGGGGTCGTTCTTCGAGACCGCGGACTGGATGCGGAACCGCAACGGATGAGCGCCGGCGACCCGAGCCTTCCCGCCGATGCACGCGCCGTACTCGACTGCTGGTTCGGCGCACCGGATGCGCCGGACTTCGGCGCGCCGCGCAAGGCGTGGTTCTCCCGCGACGATGCCTTCGACGCGATGTTGCGCGAGCGCTTCGGCGCGTTGATCGACGCGGCGCGCGAAGGGCGTCTCGATCGCTGGGCGGACACGCCGCTTGGCGCGTTGGCGCTGATCGTGGTGCTGGATCAGTTCTCGCGCAATTGCCATCGCCATACGCCGCGAGCGTTCGCGGCGGATCACAAGGCTTTGCAGATCGCCCGCGAGATGGTGGCGCAGGGTGCCGATCTTCTGCTGCCGGGCGCGCATCATCGCGCGTTCGCGTATCTGCCGTTCGAACACCACGAAACGCTCGACGCGCAGCGCGAATCGCTGCGTCTGTTCAAACGCCTGGAGGCGGAGCCCGGCGGCGAATCGTATTACCGCTTCGCGCTGCGGCATGCGGAGATCATCGAGCGATTCGGGCGGTTTCCGCATCGCAATGCTTTGCTGGGACGGGTGTCGACCGGCGAAGAAATGGCATTTCTGCGCGAGCCCGGATCGTCGTTCTAGTGGCGCGCCGTACGGCCCGCGGCGCGCGTCACCTTATTCGCCGTCGGGCGCCGCGCCGTCCGCCGGCGTGCGCACGAATACCCTCAGCAGCTCGTCCGTATCGCCGGGGCGCGCGCCGGACCAGAACAGCCGCCAGTCGCCTGCCGGCGTCTTCGCATTGTCGCGGCGGCTCTGCATGATCAGCCACGTGCATTCGGTGGAACGCGTGTCCGCGGCCGGATGATGTTCGATGCCCGTGTAGTAGTACAGCATCGGCGCTTCCGATTCGCCGAGCGGACTGCTCGCCATGCAATCGCCGTCGTTCCATTCGATATTCATCTTCGCGCCGAGATCCTCGAAGACCGAGCGATAGCTCTTGCCATAGTCGAGCCAGGGCAGCAGCAGCGTACTCACCAGCCCCCACGCCAGAATCGCGCCCGCGCACCAGCTCAGCACGCCGCGCCATTTGCCCGTGAACTTCAGCACCGGCAGCAGCCAGAGCCAGCCGAGCGTCATCGCGAGCGCGGCGGCGATCAGGCCGGGTTTGATCGGCAGCACCCAGTCCAGCGGCAGCCAGCGGCCGAGCCTGTGCAGCGACGCGTGCGTGTTGGCCGGATCGCTCATGATCGACCAGACGATCCACGCGAGCGCGGCGACGCTCGCGAACAGCACGCGGCTCGTCATGTCCCACACGACATGCACGGCGCGCGGCAGGCGTTCGATGCCCTGCATGGCCAATACCGCGAGCGGCGCGATGAACGGCAGGATGTACAGCTCGCGCACGGTCGCCGAACTTTGCAGCACGGCAAAGCCGGTGAACGCGAAGATCGCCGGCAACGCCACGCGCGGGTCGCGCCAGCGCCGCCACGCGCCGCCGGCCAGTGCGACGAGCGCGAGCGGCACGACCGGAAAGCCGACGCTCAGCACCGTGCGCAGCACGAAGAGACGACTCTCGTTTTCCGAGCCGAGTTGCGCGACCGAAAAACCGAAAAAGCGGCCGATGTTGTTATCCCACAGCCACACCATGAAAAGCGGCTCGGAGCGCAGATAGAAGCAGACTGGCCAGATCAGCGCGAACGGCGCGCAGACCAGCGCGGCGACACCGAGCGAGCCCGCGAAGCTGCGGCCGCGGCAGGCCGGATACAGCGCCATCGCCGCGCAGACGGTCGCGCCGAACACGAGCGGCACGAACAGCCCCTTGGCCAGCAAGGACACGCCGACGCCCGCGCCGAACATCGCCGCCGCGCTGCGCAGCGCGGCACGGCGGCGGCGCACGTCGACCGGCAACAGACGCGCCTCGTCACGCAGATGCACCAGGACCAGCTCGAACAATCCGCAGAAGCCGAGCGCGGCGCCGGCCATCAGCGCGACGTCGGTCATCATGTCGTGCACGTGCTTGACGACCACCAGCGTGCTGGCGAACAGCGCGAGCGTGCCGATCACGCGCAGGTCGAACCAGCTCGATGCATTGACCGCGCGGCGCGCGACGCGTGCGGTGTAGTAGACGGTCAGCGCGGCGAACAGCGCGCTCGCGAGACGCGCGGCGTCGTGCAGCGGCAGATAGCGGCCGAACATCCACGCGAGGCCGGCGGCGACCCAGTCGTAGATCGGCGGTTTTTCGACGAAGGGTTGGCCGGCGTTGGTCGGCACGACCAGATCGCCGGTGTCGAGCATGTGCTGGATGATGCCGAAGGTGTAGGTCTCGTCCTGCTTCCACGGCTCATGGCCGAGGATGCCCGGCAGGAGCCACGCGCACAGAATGGCCAGCGCGACGAACCAGCGCAGCGGACGCGCGCCGGCGAGCGCTCGCCAGCGTCGTGCGCCACGATCGGGCGGACGCGGCGAGCTGCCCGCCGTGCCCGATGTTCCCGGTGTTCCCGCCGCACCCGATCCGGCGGACGCGGCAGGGGAGCCGGACTGCATGGTCGACGCGGCCGTCGCGACCGCGACAGCGCCTCTGCGCACCGGCGCGGATGGCTTTTCTTGCATGAGGATCTCTAATCGCCGTAGACGGCAACGTGGGCCGCTACTGGTATGTGCTATGCGTCGCACGCAAAGCGTGCGATCCGCAGCGATTGTAGTCCGAGTTTATTACCGTCAATTACAGAAAATGCGTGGAATCCTGGGGTTAATTTCACGCAAGACGGAGATTTCTCATCAAATCGATAAGAATTCGTGGGAGTGGGATAAGAAAACGGCCGCGAAGCGCGGCCGGGAGGAGGGAATGGGGAGGTGGGCGCGCTCAGCGGCCGCCCGATACGTCGAGCAGCGCGCCCGTCACGTACGAAGCGGCGTCGCCCAGCAACCACGCGATGGATTGCGCGACTTCGTCGGCGCTGCCTGGACGCCCGAGCGGCGTGGTCGCGCCGAGTTGGGCGGCGCGATCCGGCTTGCCGCCGCTCGCGTGAATCTCGGTATCGATCAGACCCGGACGCACTGCATTCACGCGCACGCCCTGCGGGCCGAGTTCCTTCGCGAGACCCAGGGTCATCGTATCGATCGCGCCTTTCGAACCCGCGTAATCGATGTATTCGTTCGGCGACCCCAGCCGCGATGCCGCCGACGAGATGTTGACGATCGCGCCGCCCGCGCCGCCGCGCGTGGTCGACATGCGCCGCGCGGCTTCGCGCGCGCACAGATAGGCGCCGAGCACGTTGACGTCGAACATGCGCTTCAGGCGCGCGAGGTCCATGTCGGCGAGCTGGCTCGACGGCGCGACGATGCCGGCGTTGTTGACGAGCGCGTCGACGCGGCCGAAATGGGCCGCCAGCGTGTCGAACATCGCGATCACGTCGGCTTCGCTGGCGACATCGCCGGCAATCGCCACGGCCCGGCCGCCGGCGCGTTCGACGTCGGCCACGGTGGCCTGCGCCGCCTCACGATTGGTCGCGTAGTTCACGCCGATGGACCAGCCTTGCGTGCCGAGCAGACAGGCCGCCGCGCGGCCGATGCCGCGGCTGCCGCCGGTGATCAGAACGGTTTTTGCCATGGGACTCCCAGGATTCGAAGCAATGCGGACGGAGACGGCGACGGAGACGGAGACAGCGGCGACGGCAGAGGCGAAAACGACGAATGGGACAAATGCGAAGAGGGCGGTGAAGGCGAACCCGGCAGCCGGCGCAACCGGATCACCCACCGCCGCCGCGACTCAAACCGCGTCGCGCTTGATCGCCCACTTGTCGCTGGCGGGCGGCTGATAGCGTTGCAGCTTGCCGATCAGCGCGGCGGGATCGGCATCGACCTGCAGGATGTCGAAGTACGTCTCGCGCATGAAGCCTTCCTCGACCGTATGCCGCAGCAGGCTGATCAACGGATCGTAGAAGCTGTCGATATTGAGCAGCGCAACGGGCTTCTGGTGATAGCCAAGCTGCGCCCACGTGTAGACCTCGAAAAACTCCTCGAGCGTGCCGGCGCCGCCGGGCATCGCCACGAACGCATCGGACAGATCCGCCATCATCTTCTTGCGATGATGCATGTCCGGCACCACGTGCAATTCGGTCAGCCCGTCATGGCCGACTTCCTTGTTGACCAGCAGTTCGGGAATCACGCCGATCGCGCGGCCGCCTTCGGCCATCACCGTATCGGCGATCACGCCCATCAGGCCGACCTTGCCGCCGCCGTAGACCAGCGCGAGATCGGCCTGCACCAACGCGCGGCCGAACGCGCGCGCCGCATCCGCGTACAACGGTTTGGCTCCGTTCGAGGAGCCGCAATACACACACACCGACTTCATGCTCAAACGTCCTTCGGTTCGTTGCGGGGCGCGGCGCCTTCCTTCTGCGGCAGGTAGTCGTAAAACTCGCGCTTGGGCAGCTTGCCCGACACGAGGTCGTCGAAAATCTGCCGCGAGCGGCCGCGCAGATAAGGCGCCATCAGCGACACGATCTGCACGCTAACCTGATGCAGTTCCGCGCGAATCGCTTCCTGCTCGTTGTATTTGCGCGGGTTCATCACGAACTGGTACGACAGCCAGTAAGTGCCGATCACGCCGACGTTGGTGGCGATCACGTGCAGCTCTTCCGGCGTGGCGACCATTTCGCCGTCGGCGACGAGCTGGTCGCAGAACTGGCTGGCAAAGCGCACCTTGTGGCTGATGATCTGCTTGAAGTGCGTTTCGAGCGTGCGGTTACGCGCCAGCAGATCGTTCAGATCACGATACAGAAAACGGTAGCGCCATGTGAAATCGACCATGTACTGCAGGTACGACCACATTTCGTCGATGGTCGCGCGATGGTCGTCGGGGAAACGCAGACGCTTCTCGATCTCCTGCTCGAACTGGCTGAAGATGCTGTTGATGATGTCGTCTTTGTTGCGGAAGTGGTAGTACAGGTTGCCTGGACTGATTTCCATTTCCTCGGCGATCGTCGTCGTCGTGACGTTCGGCTCGCCGATTTCGTTGAACAGCTTCAACGAGAGTTCGAGAATCCGTTCGCGCGTGCGGCGGGGAGGTTTGGCTTCCATGTCGTCCGGCCCTGGTTACGCCGGGCTGGGCGCGTGGCGGCATGCCGCTGTTGCGTGATCCACCCGGATGCGGTTGGTATAGTGAGTGCCCTCAAACCTGCCGTTGTGCGTCAGGCCCCCCGCGGGGGCGGGAAAAGCTGGGGAAGGCCCAGCGTTTTCCCGTGGGACTGTCGGACGATTATAAACCGACCGTTCTTATACCAAGCAGATACTCAGGGTTTTCATTCTTTCGGACGGCTTGCACGGCGGCTGGCTGCATCGCCGGGCGTCGTCCGGTCTGCGCGGCACGGCGGTCAAAGCCACGCCTTCACCCAGTGCACGACGAGCGGACCGACGATCAGCCCCCACGTCATCACGCACATGCCGAGCGCGACCATCACCGCCGCGCTGCCGAGATCCTTCGCGCGGCGCGACAGTTCGTGGCGTTCCAGCGAGATCCGGTCGATCGCCGCCTCGACGCTCGAATTCAGCAACTCGACGATCAGCACCAGCAGCACGGAACCGAGCAGCAGCACGCGCGACAACGGCTCGACCGGCACCAGCACGCCGCACGGAATCAGGATCGCCGCGAGCGTCAGTTCCTGGCGGAACGCGCTTTCCTCGCGAATCGCGACCTGGAATCCGGCCAGCGAATTTTTCATCGCGTGCCATGCGCGCGTGAGGCCGCGATTGCCTTTGTAGGGATTGAAGGGCAGCGGGGCGAGCGGATCGTCGGGGCTGAGCGGTTCGTGCGCGGCGTCGTTCGCGTGATCGGCGTGGCTGGAGAGATGGGCCTGAGCCGAGGTCGTGCGCGCCGAGCCGGAATGCTTCGCCGCCACGTGACTTGCGGCTTGCGCGCCGTTCACGTTGCTCACGTTGTTCACGCCGTTGAGTCCCTGCGCGTGATCAGCATGATCCGCATGATCCGGCGCGCCGGGTTCGCGAACGTCGTCGAACGGTTCGGGATGCGCGGTGTCGGCGTCGCCGTCCACCGCGCGCAGCGCGCGGCGATTCGCACGCGCCGCGGGGAAGGGTCTGATTGGCATGGACGACCTGGCGCGCCGCATCACGCAGCCGCGCTTTCCTCGCGGTACGACGTGCGCGGCAGCGGTTTCAGATGGGCGGCGAACTGCTCGGAGGCGGCCGTCCACGAGAAGCGCTCGGCCCACGCGCGGGCGTGGTCGCGATCGATCTTCAGCGCTTCGAGGCAGGCCTCGCGCAGGTCTTCGTGCATCGCGCCCGCGCCGCCGTCGCCGAGTACGTCGATCGGACCCGTGACCGGATACGCCGCGACCGGCGTGCCGCAGGCGAGCGCTTCGAGCAGCACCAGCCCGAAGGTGTCGGTGCGGCTCGGGAACACGAACACGTCGGCGGCGGCGTACACCTTCGCCAGTTCAGCCTGGGTCAGCACGCCCAGATAGTTCGCCTGCGGATAGCGCGACTTCAGTTCGGCAAGTGCCGGACCTTCGCCGGCCACCCACTTCGAGCCGGGCAGATCGAGCTTCAGGAACGCCTCGACATTCTTCTCGACGGCCACGCGGCCCACGTACAGGAAGATCGGCCGCGCGGTGTTGAGCACCTTCGAGTCCATCTGGTGAAAGATCTCCAGATCGACGCCGCGCGTCCACAGCACGACATTGGTGAAGCCGAATTTTTCGAGGTCGCTCTTGACCACCGGCGTGGGCGCCATCACCGCCAGCGACGGCTTGTGGAACCAATGCAGGAACTTGTACGTCGCGCTGAGCGGAATGCCGAAACGCGCCTGCACGTACTCCGGAAAGCGCGTGTGATAGGCGGTCGTGAACGGCAGCTTGTGCTGGATCGCGTAGGCGCGCGCGGCCATGCCGAGCGGACCCTCGGTGGCGATGTGCAGCGCGTCGGGCGCGAACGCGTCGATGCGCGAGCGCAGCTTGCGGCGCGGCAGCAGCGACAGGCGAATCTCGGGATAGGTCGGGCAGGGGATCGTCTTGAATTCGAGCGGCGTCAGCAGTTCGACCTGGTGGCCAAGCGCGGTGAGTTCGCGCGTGGTGTTCTTCAGCGTGCGCACGACGCCGTTGACCTGCGGTTCCCACGCGTCGGTGACGATCATGATCTTCATCGGTATTGGCCCTATCGAAGTTAAGCGGGATGAAGTGAAGCGGGATTACGCGGTCGCCCGGGCCTTCTGCACGCCGGCTTCCGGGGCGCGCATCACGGTCCAGTAGATCACCTTGAGTTCACCTTCGAACGTCTCGACGAGTGCCGACAGACTCTCGACCCAGTCGCCGTCGTTGCAGTACAGCACGCCGTCGATGTCGCGGATCTCGGCCTTGTGGATATGCCCGCAGACCACGCCGTCGCAGCCGCGGCGGCGCGCTTCGTCGGTCATCACGCGTTCGAACGAGGAGATGAAATTCACCGCGTTCTTCACCTGATGCTTCAGATACTGCGACAGCGACCAGTACGGGAATCCGAGCCGGCTGCGGATCCGGTTGAACCAGCGGTTCAGGATCAGGATCATCGTGTAGAGCGTGTCGCCGAGATAGGCGAGCCATTTGGCGTGCTGGATCACGCCGTCGAACAGATCGCCGTGCACGATCCACAGGCGCTTGCCGGCGAGGGTGGTATGGAACGCCTCGCCGCGCACGTGGATGTCGCCGAACGCGAGGTCGCAGAACTGGCGCGCGGCTTCGTCGTGATTGCCGGGCACGTAGACGACCTGGGTGCCCTTGCGCGCCTTGCGGAGGATCTTCTGCACGACGTCGTTGTGCGCCTGCGGCCAGTACCAGCCCTTCTTCAGCTGCCACCCGTCGATGATGTCGCCGACCAGGTACAGATACTCCGACTCGTTGTGCCGCAGGAAGTCGAGCAGATACGGCGCCTGGCAGCCGCTGGAACCGAGATGGATGTCCGACAGCCAGATGGTGCGGTAGCGTTGCGGTTCGGCGTGATCGTCGTCGTGATGACCGGCGGACGCGTCGAGCGGCAAGGAGGCGACGGGCAGCGGCAGGCCGTGTCCAGGAGTGGGTTCCGGGCGGAACGCGACAGGGTCGACGCTCGGGCCGGTTTGGCGGAACAGGGAAGTCGCGGACGTTTTGGGGTCCATGGCTCACGCGTCGAGTTGCAGTGCCCGTATTGAGCCAGGTGCGCGTGACTATGCCGTGACAGTCATGAGAAGTTCTTATTACTGCGGGGAGGGTGTTGCGGGCGGGTCACGCCGAGGCGGTGGACGCACGGCGATCGGCGCCGCCTGGCGATGAAAGACCGGCGGCGTGTGCGTGTCTCAGCGCGACACGTTGACGATGCGCGTGCCGGCCAGCCGATCGTGCAGAAACTGACGCCGCGGATCGAACCGGCCGGTCGCGGCCCACAGCACGAACCAGACCGCGGCGACGATCAGCGTCTGCGGCAGCTTGAGCCCGAGCAGCGGATGCAGCGCGAGCGGCGGCAGAAACCACAGCCACGTCAGCAGGTAACGTGCGATCGCGCGGATTGTGCCGAGCGGCGCGCCGTCGGCGGCGACCACGCGCAGGCGCCAGGTTTTCATCGGCAGGGTCTGGCCGCTGTGGGTCCAGAACCAGACGAAATACACGCCGACCACGAGGCCGATCCAGGCCGCCAGCAGGTTGTGATGCGTGAGGCCGTTGCGTTGCTGCGTCAGCGTGCTGAACAGATATCCGGCGACGAACACCACGCCGAACAGGATCATCGCTTCGTAGAGCAAGGCCGCGAGACGGCGCCGGACGGTGGGAGCGATGCCCGGAGCATCAACGGCAGGTGTCGAGGTCGCGAGCGGTTGGGACACGGATGGCGGGGGCAGGGCGGGCCGGCTCAGGAGCCGTTGAAAATGGACGGTGCCTCGGCCGGCGAAACCGGCACCGGCGTGGCGGGCACGAAACTGCCGGCGGCGGGAATCGCCGGCGCGACGGCCGGACTCGGCAACGACGCGGCGGCTGCCGCGCTGGCCGCCGCCACGCCGCTCGCGCCATGTTCGCGCGCATTGACGAGACGGTCGATACCCTTGATTTCGGTGCGTCCCGACGGCGGCGCGCTGACCACGCTCGGACGGCGTTTGCGTTCGCTGGCGGCAAGCCGTTCCTTCTGCTCCTCGGGCAACTGCTGATACGCCTTCCACGCATTCTGGCGGGTTTCGCGCGGCAGTTCCTTCGACACCTGATAGTTTTCGCGCGCGACGCGCCGTTGATCCGGCGTCATGCGGACCCATTCGGTCATGCGGTCATGCAGGCGTTTTTGCGCGTCGGGCGACATCTTGGGATAGCGCGACGCGATCTTCAGCCACTTGCGCTTGCGTTCGTCGCTGAACGAATCCCACAGCGGTTCGAACGGAGCAAGAGCGAGATGTTCGGCCGACGTCAGCCGCGACCACGCGATCGGACTGTTGCTGCCGGGCAGGCCGGGCAGTTCGACGGCGAGCGTGGGCGCGGGCGCCTTGGCGGTGACGGTAGTGCCGGCCGCAGCGGGCGCGCTGGGCGCCGCGGGGCTCGGATAGAAGCGCGGATAGGTCGCGGCGAACGACACCAGGGCCGCGATCGTGCATCCGAAAACAACGGCCAGGCCGCGCTTGTAACTCACCCGAAAAATCTCCCGCTCAGTGGGCGCGTGAAAGGTACGCGTTGAAGCCGTGGTCGAGATAGGCATTGAGCGGCAGATCGTCGCTCAGCATGGCGGCGTCGATATCGGCGAGCTCGGCGGTGCGTTGCTGGTCTTCCCAGTAGGCGATACCCACCAGGCTCACGACCAGCGCGACCAGCGGCCAGGCCAGCGCGAAGCGGCGCAGCGGCGAACGGCGGCGCTGCGGCAGTTCGACCGGCGGCATGCCGGCGGCCATGCCCGCGCCGGCGAAGGCCGGCACGAACACCGGCGCGCTGACCGTTTCGGGCTTCTTGCGGGCGAGCGCGGCACGACGCGCCGCGGCGAGCCGGTCGACGGCGGCGGTGGGAATGCTGGCGGCGTTTTCGTCGAGCGCGCGGCGCATTTGGCGGGCGAACTCGAGTTCTTTGGTTTCCAGGGAGCTCATAGCGTGATTCCTTTAGCCTTGAGCGCTTGCGCCAGCGTGTGGGTGGCCCGCGAGCAGTGCGTTTTCACACTGCCTTCGGAGCAGCCCATCGCGGCGGCAGTCTCGGCGACATCCATATCTTCCCAATAACGCATGAGAAACGCCTCCCGTTGACGTGCCGGTAACTTTTGGATCTCGTCGTCGATTACCTGCAGAACCTGTTCGCGTTCGAGTTTTTGTTCGTTGCTCTCGGAGCCTGCCGCGCCCTCCTGGGCCTCGAAGGTTTCGAGGGGGTCGAAATCCTCGTCGTCGGCATTGCCGAGCGACGAAAACAGACTCACCCACGTATTGCGCACTTTGGCACGACGGAAATAGTCGTGCATCGCATTCTGGAGAATACGCTGAAACAGCAGCGGAAGTTCGGCCGCCGGACGGTCGCCGTATTTTTCGGCGAGCTTGATCATCGCGTCCTGCACGATATCCAGCGAGGCGTCGTCGTCCCGCACGGCGTAGACCGTCTGCTTGAATGCGCGCCTTTCGACGCCCGCCAGAAAATCGGCGAGTTCCTTGTCTGATGCCATCCGTTGGGGGTCGGCGCAGCGAGCGTGCGCGTAATCGGTCGAAAAATGTCGTAAAACTCGCGGATGCTAACAAACTTTTGCGTCGCTGGGGCGAAACGTGATTCACCTTGCATCTCTATAACAAGCTTTCGGTCGATTCGGGCATCCGGCGAGGGCGCAGCCGAGGCGTCGAGGCAATAATTGCTTGACCGCGTCAGCATCTACGGATATCTTCGCTGGTTCGCAACACAAGTGACTTGTCTCAATTGAGGTGTGGCCCAAGAAGCTCACCTGTCAACTGGACGCGCAGCTTGAACCCGAGCCACAAGCCCGGCAGAGAGCACCCGATCAATTTTTTGCCGAAAATTCGAAAGGTGAATAAATGAATATGCCCAGCGCGGAATTCTCCACGTCGGATACGACTCCTCATCCCGAAGCTGACTCTATCGGCGCCACCGTGCTCATGAAGGCACTGGCCGACGAAGACGTCGAGTTCATCTGGGGCTATCCCGGCGGCTCGGTACTCTACATTTACGACGAGCTGTACAAGCAGGACAAATTCCAGCACGTTCTGGTGCGCCACGAGCAGGCCGCGGTCCACGCCGCCGACGCTTACGCGCGCTCCACCGGCAAGGTCGGCGTGTGCCTCGTGACGTCCGGTCCGGGCGTCACCAACGCGGTCACCGGCATCGCCACCGCGTACATGGATTCGATCCCGATGGTGATCATCAGCGGCCAGGTGCCGACTGCCGCCATCGGCCAGGACGCGTTCCAGGAGTGCGACACGGTCGGCATCACGCGTCCCTGCGTGAAGCACAACTTCCTCGTGAAAGATGTGCGCGACCTCGCCGCCACCGTCAAGAAAGCCTTCTTCATCGCCCGTACTGGCCGTCCCGGCCCGGTGCTGATCGACATTCCGAAAGACGTGTCGAAGACGCCCTGCCATTACGAACCGCTGAAGAGCGTGTCGCTGCGCTCGTACAACCCGGTCACGAAGGGCCACTCCGGCCAGATCCGCAAGGCGGTCTCGCTGCTGCTGTCGGCCAAGCGTCCGTATATCTACACTGGCGGCGGCATCATCCTCGCCGACGCGGCGCGCGAGCTGAACCAGTTCGCCGATCTGCTCGGCTACCCCATCACCAACACGCTGATGGGTCTGGGCGGCTACCGCGCGAGCGATAAGAAATTCCTCGGCATGCTCGGCATGCACGGCACGTACGAAGCCAACATGGCGATGCAGCACTGCGACGTGCTGATCGCGATCGGCGCGCGTTTCGACGACCGTGTGATCGGCGATCCGGCGCACTTCGCGTCGCGTCCGCGCAAGATCGTCCATATCGACATCGATCCGTCCTCCATCTCCAAGCGCGTCAAGGTCGATATTCCGATCGTCGGCGACGTGAAGGAAGTGCTGAAGGAGTTGATCGAGCAACTGCAAACGGCCGAACACGGTCCGGATACCGCGGCGCTCGCCGACTGGTGGAAGGACATCGAAGCCTGGCGCGCGAAAGACTGCCTGAAGTTCGACCGCAAGAGCGACATCATCAAGCCGCAGTACGTGGTCGAAAAGGCGTGGGAATTGACCGACGGCAATGCCTTCGTGTGTTCCGACGTCGGTCAGCATCAGATGTGGGCGGCGCAGTTCTACAAGTTCAACAAGCCGCGCCGCTGGATCAACTCCGGTGGTCTCGGCACGATGGGCTTCGGCCTGCCGGCGGCGATGGGCGTCAAGATGGCGCACCCGGACGACGACGTGCTGTGCATCACGGGCGAAGGCTCGATCCAGATGTGCATTCAGGAACTCTCCACCTGCAAGCAGTACGAGACGCCGGTGAAGATCATCTCGCTGAACAACCGCTATCTGGGCATGGTGCGCCAGTGGCAGCAGATCGAATACAGCAAGCGCTATTCGCATTCGTACATGGATGCGCTGCCGGATTTCGTGAAGCTCGCCGAAGCGTACGGCCACGTCGGCATGCGTATCGAACGCACGGCGGACGTCGAGCCGGCGCTGAAGGAAGCGCTGCGCCTGAAGGACCGCACGGTGTTTCTCGATTTCCAGACCGATCCGACCGAAAACGTCTGGCCGATGGTTCAGGCCGGCAAGGGCATCACCGAGATGCTCATGGGTTCGGAAGATCTATAACGACGGCTGCCAGCGCCGGCTTCGCCTGCGCGCCTTCACGAAGGGCGCGGGCAGGCGGGGCGGCGCGCAACCGCTCGCGGACATCGACAAAACATCTGGAAGAAGCGAAACATGAGACACATCATTTCAGTCCTGCTGGAAAACGAACCGGGCGCGTTATCGCGCGTGGTGGGGTTGTTCTCGGCACGCGGCTACAACATTGAAACCTTGACGGTGGCTCCGACCGAAGATCGTTCGCTGTCGCGCATGACCATCGTCTCCATTGGCTCGGACGACGTGATCGAACAGATCACGAAGCATCTGAACCGCCTGATCGAGGTGGTGAAAGTGGTCGACCTTACCGAGGGCGCCCACATCGAGCGCGAGCTGATGTTGATCAAGGTGAGGGCGGTCGGCAAGGAACGTGAGGAAATGAAGCGGATGTCGGATATTTTCCGCGGCCGCATCATCGACGTCACCGAAAAGACCTACACGATCGAACTGACGGGTGCGAGCGAGAAGCTCGACGCCTTCATCGAAGGGATCGACGCCACGGCGATTCTCGAAACCGTCCGCACGGGCGGGTCGGGCATCGGCCGCGGCGAGCGCATCCTGAAGGTGTGACGCGCACGCCACCCGCAGCGTCTCGATCAGGCCGGGCAGCGCGAGCGTCCGGCCACGCAATACCACATTCGCAGTCTCTGAATTTCACCGAATCATCGAATTTAGCCAAGGAACCGACATGAAAGTTTTCTACGACAAGGACGCCGATCTCTCCCTCATCAAGGGCAAGCAGGTCACCATCATCGGCTATGGCTCGCAAGGCCATGCGCACGCGCTGAACCTGAAGGAAAGCGGCGTGAACGTCACGGTCGGTCTGCGCAAGGGCGGCGCATCGTGGAGCAAGGCCGAGAACGCCGGCCTGCAAGTGAAGGAAGTGGCCGAAGCGGTCAAGGGCGCGGACGTCGTCATGATGCTGCTGCCGGACGAGCAGATCGCCGAAGTCTATGCGAAGGAAGTGCACGGCAACGCCAAGCAAGGCGCGGCGCTCGCGTTCGCGCACGGCTTCAACGTGCACTACGGCCAGGTGATTCCGCGCGCCGACCTCGACGTGATCATGATCGCGCCGAAGGCCCCGGGCCACACCGTGCGCGGCACGTACTCGCAAGGCGGCGGCGTGCCGCACCTGATCGCGGTTGCGCAGGACAAGTCGGGCTCGGCACGCGACATCGCGTTGTCGTACGCAGCGGCGAACGGCGGCGGCCGTGCCGGCATCATCGAAACCAACTTCCGCGAAGAAACGGAAACCGACCTGTTCGGCGAACAAGCCGTGCTGTGCGGCGGTACGGTCGACCTGATCAAGGCCGGCTTCGAAACGCTGGTGGAAGCGGGCTACGCGCCGGAAATGGCGTACTTCGAGTGCCTGCACGAACTGAAGCTGATCGTCGACCTGATCTATGAAGGCGGCATCGCCAACATGAACTACTCGATCTCGAACAACGCCGAATATGGCGAGTACGTGACGGGTCCGCGCATCGTGACGGCTGAAACGAAGAAGGCGATGAAGGCCGTGCTGACCGACATCCAGACGGGCGAGTACGCGAAGAGCTTCATCATCGAAAACAAGGCCGGCGCACCGACGCTGCAATCGCGCCGCCGCCTGACGTCCGAGCATCAGATCGAACAGGTCGGTGCGAAGCTGCGCGCAATGATGCCGTGGATCGCGAAGAACAAGCTGGTCGACCAGTCGAAGAACTAAGCGAGTCACTGCCGAATCGCTGTTTTTACCCGCCGGGTTAGGCGGGTAGATCAAAAAGCCGCCCAAGGGTGCTGAACCCTGGGCGGCTTTTGCTATCCTACGGTTTTACAAAAACACAGAAGCCATTCATGAATTACCCTCATCCGATCATCGCGCGAGAAGGCTGGCCGTTCATCGCCATCGCGGCCGTCGTTGCACTTCTGATTCACTTCTTCGCGGGATTCGGCATTTCATGGCTGTTCTGGCTGTTGCTGATTTTCGTCGTCCAGTTCTTCCGCGATCCCGCCCGGCCGATTCCCACGCAGGCGAACGCGGTGCTGTGTCCGGCCGACGGCCGCATCGTCGCAGTCGAAACCGCGCATGATCCGTATGCGAATCGTGAAGCGTTGAAGATCAGCGTGTTCATGAACGTGTTCAACGTGCACTCGCAACGCTCGCCGGTGGATGGCGCGATTTCCAAGGTCGAATATTTCCCGGGCGCGTATCTGAATGCGGCGGTGGATAAGGCATCGACGGAAAACGAACGCAATGCGGTGGTGATCGAGACGGCCGGCGGGCAGACCGTGACCTCGGTGCAGATCGCCGGTTTGATCGCGCGGCGCATTCTTTGCTACGTCAGGGCAGGCGAGCCGCTCACGCGCGGTCAGCGCTACGGTTTCATCCGCTTCGGTTCGCGCGTCGACGTGTATCTGCCGGTGGGCAGCCGACCGCGTGTATCGATCGGCGAAAAGGTTTCCGCGTCGTCCACGATCCTCGCTGAACTCTAAAGCGGCATAAGGAGGTTTTCCGAATGGCCGCATTCAAACCGCGTCGCCCCCGCAATAGCGGGCCGCTTCCGCGCCCGTTCCGCCGTAACAAGCCGATGGTGGCGGAAGCGGCGGTCGACAGCCGGCGCGCGCAGCGTCAGCAGTTCCTCCGCAAGCGCGGCATCTACCTGCTGCCGAACGCGTTTACCACCGCGGCGCTGTTCTGCGGCTTCTTCGCCGTCGTGCAGGCCATGAACGTGCGCTTCGAAGTCGCGGCCATCGCGATCTTCGTCGCTATGGTGCTCGACGGCATGGACGGCCGCGTCGCCCGCATGACGCATACGCAGAGCGCGTTCGGCGAGCAGTTCGACAGTCTGTCGGACATGGTGTCGTTCGGCGTCGCGCCGGCGCTCGTCATGTACGAATGGATTCTCAAGGACCTCGGTCGTTGGGGCTGGCTCGCGGCGTTCGTCTATTGCTCGGGCGCGGCGCTGCGTCTCGCGCGCTTCAACACGAACATCGGCGTGGTCGACAAGCGCTTCTTCCAGGGCATGCCGAGCCCGGCCGCGGCGGCGCTGATCGCCGGTTTCGTGTGGCTCGCCACCGACAACCGCGTGCCGCTCAAGCTGGTCTGGCTGCCGTGGGTCGCGTTCGTGTTGACCATCTACGCCGGCGTGACGATGGTGTCGAACGCGCCGTTCTACAGCGGCAAGGCGCTGGACGTGCGGCATCGCGTGCCATTCGGCGTCATTCTGCTGGTGGTCGTGGCGTTCGTGCTGGTGTCGTCCGACCCGCCGTTGATGCTGTTCGGCCTGTTCGTGCTGTATGGTCTGTCGGGCTATGTGTTCTGGGGATACCAGGCGCTGCGCGGACGGGCAAATCCGGCGCGCTCCGTACAGCGGGAGAGGTAGCAATCCGGCAACACGCGTACCCGGCGCGAGTAGAAACCGTGAATGAAACGGCGGCCTTCGGGCCGCCGTTTTGCGTTTGGAAAAAGGCCGTCGCGCGAGGCTGAGCGGGGCGGCCGGGCGCTAATTGCACCGCTTGGGGAATGCCGCTATAGTCGGTCGTTGAATGCGGTTGCGCGTGGTGTGCCGATGCGCTCCGTTCCTCGATGCGCCTCGCGCGGCCGCCGCGGGTTGTGTCCACAGCGGCGTCCACCGCGCTGCTCGAAGCCCCCAGAATCCGATCCCCACAATCGAACGACTCCTCAGGAGACCCGACATGTCCGACAAACTGATCATATTCGACACCACGTTGCGCGACGGCGAACAATCGCCCGGCGCGTCGATGACGAAAGAAGAGAAAATCCGCATCGCCAAACAACTCGAGCGGATGAAGGTGGACGTGATCGAGGCGGGCTTCGCGGCCAGTTCGAACGGCGACTTCGACGCGATCCAGACCATCGCGGGGCTCATCAAGGACAGCACGATCTGCTCGCTGGCCCGCGCGAACGACAAGGACATTCAACGCGCGGCCGACGCGCTCAAACCCGCCGATCATTTCCGCATCCATACATTCATCGCGACGTCGCCGTTGCATATGGAAAAGAAGCTGCGCATGACGCCCGACCAGGTGTTCGAGCAGGCGAAGCTGGCGGTCCGTTTCGCGCGCAAATTCACCGACGACGTCGAGTTTTCCCCCGAAGACGGCAGCCGCTCGGACATGGACTTCCTGTGCCGCGTGCTCGAAGCGGTGATCGCCGAAGGCGCGACCACCATCAATATCGCGGATACGGTCGGCTACGGCGTGCCGGAGTTGTACGGTCAACTCGTGAAGACGCTGCGCGAGCGTATTCCGAACTCGCACAAGGCGGTGTTCTCCGTGCACTGCCATAACGACCTCGGCATGGCGGTGGCGAATTCGCTGGCTGGCGTGCAGATCGGCGGCGCGCGCCAGGTGGAGTGCACGATCAACGGTCTCGGCGAGCGCGCGGGCAACACGTCGCTCGAGGAAATCGTGATGGCGGTGAAGACCCGCAAGGATTATTTCGGCCTCGAGCTTGGTCTCGATACCACGCAGATCGTGCCCGCATCGAAGCTGGTGTCGCAGATCACCGGTTTCGTCGTGCAGCCGAACAAGGCGGTGGTCGGCGCGAATGCGTTCGCGCACGCGTCGGGCATCCACCAGGACGGCGTGCTGAAGGCGCGCGACACCTACGAAATCATGCGTGCCGAAGACGTGGGCTGGAGCGCGAACAAGATCGTGCTCGGCAAGCTGTCGGGCCGCAATGCATTCAAGCAGCGTCTGCAGGGACTGGGCATTTCGCTGGACAGCGAAGCGGAACTGAACTCCGCATTCGCGCGCTTCAAGGAACTGGCCGATCGGAAGGCGGAGATTTTCGACGAGGACATCATCTCGATCGTCACGGAGGAATCCGCCGAGGCGCAGGAGAAGGAACACTACAAATTCCTGTCGCTGTCGCAGCATTCGGAAACCGGCGAACAGCCGCACGCGAAGATCGTGTTTTCCGTCGAAGGCAAGGAGATTACCGGCGAGGCGCGCGGCAACGGTCCGGTGGATGCGACGCTGAACGCGATCGAAACCGAAGTGGGCAGCGGGTCGGAGCTGCTGCTGTACTCGGTGAACGCGATCACGACCGGCACGCAGTCGCAGGGCGAAGTGACGGTGCGCTTGTCGAGGAGCGGGCGGATCGTCAATGGCGTCGGCACCGATCCGGATATCGTCGCGGCATCCGCGAAGGCTTATATCTCGGCGCTGAACAAGCTGTATTCGAATGTCGACAAGCTGAATCCGCAGCGCTCGGAATGAAGGCGGCGGCGGTGCCACGCGGCGACTAAGCCGTCTGGCGGCGCCGCTCGTGATTGTGATAACTGAACGCCCTGTGCAGTGACATGCTGCACAGGGCTTTCTGCTTTTAAGGCGCTGATACGTTTATTCCGTCGCCGCCCTTCGCATGGACCAGCCACGCGCCGCGCGCGCCTGCGCCTGAACCTGATGCCGCACATCGACCGCAATCCCCCGGGCCGGTGCCTCGGCGACAAACGTATCGAGCAACTCGCGCACGTCGTGATCGACGAAATCGGCGCGCGTCGCGTCGACGATCAGCGTTGCGCCGTCCGGAATCTGCTGCAGGTAATGCTTGAGCGGCACCTTGCCGAGAAAGGAAACGTCCTTGCGAAACGACAGCAGATAGTGATCGCCATGCTGCGCGAGCACGATCGGACCGCGCAGATTCGCATACAGCGCGAGTAGCACGCTGCTCAGAATGCCGAGCACGATGCCGATCAGCAGATCGGTCGCCAGCACGCCGACAAGCGTGATGATGAACGGGGCGAACGGCGCGAACCCTCGCTTTGCGATGGCGACGAACAACGAAGGCTTCGCGAGCTTCACGCCGGTGAAGATCAGGATCGCCGCGAGACACGCGAGCGGAATCAGGTTGATGACGCTGGTGAGCGCGAATACGCTGATCAGCAGCAACACGCCGTGGAAGATTGCCGACAGCCGGCTCTGTGCGCCCGCATGGACGTTGGCGGAGCTACGCACGATGACCGACGTGATCGGCAGGCCGCCGATCGCGCCGGCGATCAGATTGCCCACGCCTTGCGCCTTGAGTTCGCGATCCGGCGGCGCGGCGCGGCGCGCGGGGTCGATCTGTTCGACGGCTTCGAGGCTCAGCAAGGTTTCGAGACTGGCGACGATGGCCAGCGTGATGGCCACGCGCCAGATGTCGGGATTCACGAGTTGCGAAAAGTGCGGGCCGAAGTCGGCCCATTGAAACGCGAGCTGCAAAGCGGCGAACGATTCGAGCGAAGGCAGCGCGACCCGATGTTCGGCCGGCGGCGCCAACGCGGGAGCCAGCGCGCCGAGCAGCAGAGTAGCGCCGATGCCGAGCAGCACGACGGCAAGCGGTGCCGGCAGCAGGCGCACGAGTTTGAAGCGGCGCATCGCGCGGGTTTCCCAGCCGGCGAGGATCGCGAGCGACAGCAGCGTGATCGCACAGGCGGCGATCGAGATCGAGCCGAACGGCGTGGCGATGGCGCCGTTGGCGTGAACGCTTGCCGATGCGCCGGTTACGGCAGTTGCGGTCGTCGCCGCAGCCGCGCCGCCGCTCAACCCCAACGCCAGCGGAAACTGCTTGACGATCAGCAGCACGCCGATCGCGGCGAGCATCCCCTTGATCACCGGCGACGGCACGTACGCCGCGAACCGTCCGGCCTTGAGCATGCCGAAGCCGAACTGGATCGCCCCCGACAGCAGTACGGCCAGCAGGAACGCGGAGAAACTGCCGAGCTGCGCGATCCCATCGACGACGATCACGACGAGCCCCGCGGCCGGCCCGCTGACGCTGAGCCGCGAACCGCTCAACACGGCCACGACCAGTCCGCCGACGATCCCGGAAACGAGCCCGGCAAATGGCTCGACGCCCGACGCATTGGCGATGCCGAGGCAAAGCGGCAGCGCCACCAGAAAGACGACCGTGCCGGCAAGCAGGTCGCGCTGAAATGAAGAGAGGAAAGCTCGAAGATTCATGGTGTCCGTGCCGTCAGAGGAGGGTTGGCATGAGGCTCAGGCAGGTGGCCTGGCGAGCGCCGGTTGAGGAGGGCCAGATGGCTATCCCAATTCCCGATGGGTTGCGTGCGGAGTGCTTGCGCGCGTACGCAAATACGAGGTGCATTGGCATCGAAATCGTCAAATTAAGATAACTAAATAATTTGACTCAATGCCGTGAAACGATCAAAGCGGATTTCTGTCAGGCCACGCTATGCACCGCGGTTGTGCAGGTCATGGCGTCATCGGTTTCATAACCGGATGCGAGCACCTTGATGCGCCCGTCGCCGAGCGCGAAGACCCAGCCGTGCACGAGCGGCGTTGTTTCGGCCTCGCGTACGATCGAATGTGCGCGTAAGCGCCGCACCTGATCGAGCACATTCAGTTCGGCGAGACGGTCGACGCGCGCATGCTCGTCGGCACAGCCGGCCAGTTCGTCGCGATGCGCGCCGGCCAGCGCGCACAACGGCGCGATCCGTCGATTCACGTGCGGCAGGCTCGACTCCGGGGGCAGCAGCGCAGCGCGCACGCCGCCGCATCCGTAATGCCCGCAGACGATCACGTGGCCGACCTTCAGCACCTTCACCGCGTATTCGAGGACGCTCGCCGAGTTGTCGTCGTCCGGCACGAACAGATTGGCGATGTTGCGATGGACGAACAGGTCGCCGGGTTCGCAATGCGTGATGGTTTCGGCGGGCACGCGGCTATCCGAGCAGCCGATCCACAAAACATAAGGATTCTGGCCACGCGCCAGATTTCGAAAGAATTCGGGGTTGCGCACGGCGGTTTCGTGCGCCCATGCGACGTTGGCGACCAGCAGGCGTTTGGGACGGTTCATCGATAGCGGCTCCTTGAAGTGGCGGGCATGGATTTAGCCGGATCTCACGGGTGCAGCGCGACGATCCCGGGCAGTAGGATGGATCGTCAGAGGGTGAATGAATCTTACTAATACCTTTCTACTATAAAATAAGTCCGCCGTGTAGCGACAAAAAATTCTCCATAATGCGAAATAAATAAAAAAAGCCGCCATGAAAAGGCGGCTTGCTAGATGCGGATTGATTCGAGCGGGCTGCTAGAACAGACTGCGGCGGTCCGGATCGTGCAGCGGATCGGGCGTCTTTTGCGTGAGGCGCACAACGCCCTGATCGTCGAAGTAGAAGCTGTACATCATGTACCAGAAGTTGTCCTCCAGATACCGGTAGGTCCAGACTTCGCGCTTCATCAACGGAAAATACGAGGTTTCCACCGGGCGGCCGAAATTGACCAGCACGTCGCTCTTGGTCCATTTGCCGATTTCGGCGCGGTAGAACTCGTTCGGCTGCAGCACCTGGCGGACGTTGACGATCTTGCCGGACGCGTCGATGTCGGCGGCGGTGGTGGTTTCGCCCATCGGCTGGGTCGGCCACATCAGGCGTTTGCCGCCGTTCGGCAGGTCGTAGGTTTCGCGCGGCGGGCCGAGGCGCGTGACGATGGTCGATTCGTCCGCGCCTTGCTGGAATTGCTGCCAGGGCTGCGCGCAGCCGGCGAGCATCAGCGCGCCGAGGCAGACGAGCGCGGCGCGGCGCAAACGCGACCTTGCCGGCGACCCGGCAACGGGCGCCCCGGCGGCCGGCGCTCCGGCGGCCGGCGCACCGGTCGAAGCCACCGTATGGGCGTGGCGGTTGAGCATAAATTCCTCCGATGGCATTCGAGTAGCGGTTTTTATCATCGAGACGGGGTATTTTGACATGCGCCACGGCAAAACAGCGACGCTTCGCGCGCGGCGACCAGGGCAATCCGTTCAGTACGGTAACGCTTGCGGCGGCTTGCTTATTCCGTCTTGAACGACCTATGATCCGCGCTTTCCACGAATCGAGCGGGGCAATCCAGATGGCGAAGTGGCAAAGGGCGGCGGGCACAGCGCTGGCGGTGATGTCGATGACGGTGGCCGGCTACGCGGTCGCGCAGAGCGCCAGACAGAATGCCGCGGGCGGCGCAGCGCAGGCTGTGACGACGCTGGCCGCCACGGATAGCGCCGCGCGGACCGCCGGGAATGGTGCCGGCGCGAAGGCCGGCGTCACGCCAACCGCCGCGCCGGGCGCGAAAACCAGCGCAAACCCCAGCGCTAAACCAACTGGCACGCCGATCCAGCTCGCGCTGATCGAAGGCATGTCCGGCCCGTTCGCGAACGCGGGCGCGGCCGTCGAACGCAATCTGCGCTTCGGCGTCGAGCAGGTGAACGCGCAAGGTGGCGTCAAGCTCGCCGACGGCGCGCATCCGCTGGAACTGGTCGTCCTCGACAGCAAAGGCAGCCCCGAGGAAGCGCTCACGCAACTGCGCGCGGTCGCCGACCGCCATATCGGCTACATCATGCAAGGCAACAGTTCAGCGGTGGCCGCCGCGCTGATCGGCGCGATCGACAAACAGAACAGCCGCGAGCCCGCCAATCGCGAACTGTTCCTCAACTATTCCGCCGACGACCCCGCGCTGACCAACGCCAACTGCAGTTTCTGGCACTTCCGTTTCGACGCGCACGCGGGCATGCGCATGGATGCGCTGGCCGATGTGATCCAGCGCGACAAGGCGGTGAAGAAGGTTTATCTGCTGAACCAGGACTACAGCTTCGGGCACGACGTCAGCAGTCTTGCGCGGTCGACGCTGGCGGCGAAACGGCCGGACATCGCGGTGGTCGGCGACGAGTTTCACCCAATCGGCCGCGTGAAGGACTTCGCGCCGTACATCGCGAAGATCCGCGCGAGCGGCGCGGACGCGGTGATCACCGGCAACTGGGGCAACGACCTGACGCTGCTCGTCAAGGCGGCCCGCGAGCAGGGGCTGGACACGAAGTTCTACACCTTCTACGGCAACAGCCTCGGCGCGCCGGCCGCCCTGGGCGACGCGGGCGTCAAGCACGTGATCGCGGTGGCGGACTGGCATCCGAACGCGGGCGGCGCGGCCTCGGACGCCTGGTACGCAGCGTTCCGCGCCCGTTTCCCGGCCGCTCAGGACGACTACCCGGTGCTGCGCATGCCGCTGATGATCGAAACGCTCGCCGCGGCGATGAACCGCGCGAGCAGCGCGGACCCGCTGGCCGTCGCCCGCGCGCTCGAGGGGATCAGGTTCGACAACGGCTTCCACGCATCCTGGATGCGCGCCGACGACCATCAACTGATCCAGCCTCTTTACGTGATGGAGATGGACAAGGCGGGCACGCCGGGCGTGCATTTCGACAACGAGGGTTCCGGCTACGGTTTCCGCACGGTGCTGGCTCTGGCGCCGGAGCGGACCGTGCCGCCGACGACCTGCAAAATGAAACGCCCCTGACGAGGGTTTGAGACGTCGGGACCGGAAGCAATGCCAGCGCCGCAACACAACCCGCCGCGGCAGAACCAAGTCCCCCGATCCGCCCCGGCGCAGCAGGGTTCGCGGCCGAAACAGGCTGTGCTACAATACGCGTCCCGTTGTAAGGCCGGGCAGTAAACGCCTCGTCTGACACGGGAATATGAGTCAGTAGTGAATCATCACAAGTAACCCACGGCACGGCCTTTCTTCCGTGACCGCCTGTCCAGTTCTTAAGGAAATCGACATGTCCGCAGTTGAAACAAGCAAGAAGTCCGACGTCGTCGCGCAATTCGCACGCGCAGCCAACGACACCGGCTCCCCCGAAGTTCAGGTCGCGCTGCTCACGACCCGCATCAATGAACTGACCGTTCACTTCAAGGCCCACGCGAAGGACCACCACAGCCGCCGCGGTCTGCTGCGCATGGTGAGCCGCCGTCGTAAGCTGCTCGACTACCTGAAGGCCAAGGACGCGGACCGTTACCGTTCGCTGATCGAGAAGCTGGGTCTGCGTAAGTAATCGGGCGCGCGGTAAGGCGCTCTCAGCAAGATGCCTGTGTCAGTTCCACTGATGCAGGCATTTTGTTTTTGCGCGGTGCGCTTCATGTGAAGTGCGTCGCCCGCGCCTCGCGGCAGCGTGTGTCGATTCACGCAGCGGGCGCGGATATCAAGTGGAAGCAGCGGTAGCCGCAGTAAAAGCAGTCAAAAGAAAGCAGTAGAGCAAGCAGCAAAAACGGAAATACGGCCGGGCTTCAGGGCAGAGCTTTGTGTCATTCCAGCGGTTCGCGCGTGTCCTTCGCATCAGGCGCGGTTCTCTGGAATGGCATAACACTACTCTCCCCATGCGGCGCCGGCCTTGGCGTAGCCGCGCCGCTTCTGGTCCGCGCGGCATTACGAAGAGGAAAAGCAATGACTATGTTCAATAAGATCGTCAAAGAGTTTAAGTGGGGACAACATAACGTTCGCCTCGAAACGGGCGAAATCGCTCGTCAGGCGAGCGGTGCGGTGATCGTCGACGTCGAAGACACCGTCGTGCTGGCAACCGTGGTCGGCGCCAAGACCGCGAAGCCGGGCCAGGACTTCTTCCCGCTGACCGTCGACTACCTCGAAAAGACCTACGCCGCCGGCAAGATCCCCGGTGGTTTCTTCCGCCGCGAAGGCCGTCCGTCGGAAGGCGAGACGCTGATCTCGCGCCTGATCGACCGTCCGCTGCGTCCGCTGTTCCCGGAAGGCTTCTACAACGAAGTCCAGGTCGTGATCCATGTCCTGTCGCTGAACCCCGAAATCCCCGCCGACATTCCCGCGCTGATCGGCGCGTCGGCGGCGCTCGCCATCTCCGGGCTGCCGTTCAACGGCCCGGTCGGCGCGGCTCGCGTGGCTTACATCAACAACGAATACGTGTTGAACCCGACGCGTCCGCAAATGAAGGAATCGGCGCTCGACCTGATCGTCGCCGGTACGGAGCGCGCGGTGCTGATGGTGGAATCGGAAGCGCAGCAACTGAGCGAAGAAGTGATGCTCGGCGGCGTGGTGTTCGGTCACGAGCAGATGCAGATCGCGATCGACGCGATCCATGAGCTGGTCCGCGAAGGCGGCAAGCCGGAATGGGACTGGCAGCCGGCAGCGAAGAACGAGCCGCTGATCGCGCGCGTGACGGAACTGGCGCAAGCCGATCTGCTCGCTGCTTATCAGATTCGCGACAAGCAGGCACGTTCGGCCAAGCTGAAGGAAGTCTACGCGGCGACGTCGGCGAAGCTCGAGGAAGACGCAGCCGCAGGCGGCGCTCCGGCCGCCGACAAGGCGACCGTCGGCAACGTGCTGTTCGACATCGAAGCGAAGATCGTCCGTACGCAGATCCTGAACGGCGAGCCGCGTATCGACGGCCGCGACACGCGCACCGTGCGTCCGATCGAAATCCGTACCGGCGTGCTGCCGCGTACGCACGGTTCGGCGCTGTTCACGCGCGGCGAAACGCAGGCGCTGGTGGTGGCCACGCTGGGCACCAAGGGCGACGAGCAAAGCATCGACGCGCTCGAAGGCGAGTACCGCGAACGCTTCATGCTCCACTACAACATGCCGCCGTTCGCCACCGGCGAAACGGGCCGCGTCGGCTCGCCGAAGCGCCGTGAAATCGGTCACGGCCGTCTGGCCAAGCGCGCACTGGCCGCGTGCCTGCCGAGCGCCGACGAATTCGGCTACTCGATCCGCGTGGTGTCGGAAATCACCGAATCGAACGGTTCGTCGTCGATGGCGTCGGTGTGCGGCGGCTGCCTCGCGCTGATGG
Source organism: Paraburkholderia sp. D15 (assembly GCF_029910215.1). NCBI lineage: Bacteria > Pseudomonadati > Pseudomonadota > Betaproteobacteria > Burkholderiales > Burkholderiaceae > Paraburkholderia > Paraburkholderia sp. D15. Next base: position 1,310,851 of record NZ_CP110395.1, read on the forward strand.
ACGCCGGCGTGCCGATGAAGGCGCACGTCGCCGGCATCGCGATGGGCCTGATTCTCGAAGGCAACAAGTTTGCCGTGCTGACCGACATCCTCGGCGACGAAGATCACCTCGGCGACATGGACTTCAAGGTGGCCGGTACGGAGCAGGGCGTGACCGCGCTGCAGATGGACATCAAGATTCAGGGCATCACGAAGGAAATCATGCAGGTCGCCCTCGCGCAAGCGAAGGAAGGCCGTATGCACATCCTCGGCAAGATGACCGCGGCGGTGTCGGGTGCGAACACGGTGCTGTCGGACTACGCGCCGCGCATGATCACCATCAAGATCAATCCGGAAAAGATCCGCGACGTGATCGGCAAGGGTGGTTCGGTGATCCGCGCGCTGACCGAGGAAACCGGCACGACGATCGATATTTCGGACGACGGCGTCGTTACCATCGCGAGCACGAGCAGCGAAGGGATGGCCGAAGCGAAGAAGCGCATCGAGAACATCACGCTGGAAGTCGAAGTGGGTCAGGTGTACGAAGGCACCGTGCTCAAGCTGCTCGATTTCGGCGCGATCGTGAACATCCTGCCGGGCAAGGACGGTCTGCTGCACATCTCCGAAATCGCCAACGAGCGTATCAAGGACATCAACGACTACCTGAAGGACGGCCAGCAAGTGAAGGTCAAGGTCATCCAGACGGACGAAAAGGGCCGCGTGCGTTTGTCGGCCAAGGCGTTGCTGAACGACGCGCCGCAAGGCGAGCCGACGCCGCAGTAATGCGGTAGCGGAGCAACGGCCGGCAGCGCGAATGCGCGCCGGCCGTTTTTCATGATGGGTGCAGGATGGATTGCGTTGCGAACCGGGCAGCGCGCATGCGGGTCGCGATTAGCGGGTACTCTGTGTGCAACCCAATCCAATCTTGGAGTCGATGCAGATGAAAGCGATCGAAATCACCGAATTCGGTGCGCCGGACGTCCTCAAACTCGCCGAGCGGCCCACGCCGCAACTGAAGGCGGGCGAGGTGCTGATCAAGGTGGCGGCCGCCGGTATCAATCGTCCGGATGTGTTTCAACGCAAGGGCGGCTATGCGCCGCCGCCGGGCGCGTCGGATATTCCGGGCCTGGAGGTGGCGGGCGAGATCGTCGGCGGCACGATCGACGAAAAGAACAATCCGTTCGGTCTGAAGATCGGCGATCGCGTGTGTGCGTTGCTGGCCGGCGGCGGTTACGCGGAATACGCGGCCGCGCCGTTGCCGCAGTGTCTGCCGGTGCCGAACGGCTTGACGGATATCGAGGCGGCGTCGTTGCCGGAGACGTTTTTCACGGTCTGGAGCAATGTGTTCGACCGGGCGCAACTCGGCAACGGCGAAGGCGCGCCGAACGAGACGCTGCTGGTGCAGGGCGGCTCGAGCGGCATCGGCGTGACGGCGATCCAGATTGCGCATGCGCTGGGTTTCCGGGTGTTCGCCACGGCCGGTTCGGACGAAAAATGCCGCGCGTGCGAAGCGCTCGGCGCCGAACGGGCGATCAACTATAAAACCGAAGACTTCGTCGAAGTCATCAAGTCGCTGACCAATGACCGCGGTGTCGACGTGGTGCTCGACATGGTGGCGGGCAGTTACGTGCCGCGCGAGTTGACGGCGCTCGCCGACGGCGGCCGGATCGTGGTGATCGCGCTGCTGGGCGGCGCGAAAGCGGAGCTGAATCTGAACGAGGTGCTGCGTCGCCGTCTGACGGTGACGGGGTCGACGCTGCGTCCGCGGCCCGTCGAATTCAAGGCGAAGATCGCCGCGCAACTGAAGGAGCGCGTGTGGCCGCATCTGGAAGACGGGCGCATCAAGCCGGTCGTGCATCGCGTGTTTCCTGCCGCGCGGGCGGCCGAGGCGCACGAGTTGATGGAAAGCAGCACGCACGTCGGCAAGATCGTGCTGAGCTGGGGACAGGACGCCTGACCTTTGGCGTTCGACCCAGCCGGCTCGATCCGGCCGGGTTGACGCGGGTCGTTTGACCCGATCCACCCCACGCAGTAAAATTGCGCGTTTTGCGCACGCCGCATGAATCCGAAAAGGCGGACTGTCAGCGCAAACGAAGTCCGCCGCCAAGACAAGACGAGACGATGTCGAAACAACGAGCCAAGCTGGTAGTCGGTAACTGGAAGATGCACGGGCGCCTCGCTGAAAATGCGCCGCTCCTGCAGGCTGTGGCACAAGGTGCGGGCGCATTGCCGGCCGAAGTGCGCGTCGGTGTCTGTGTACCGAGCCCGTATCTTGCGCAGGCTCAATCGCTGTTGCAAGGTAGCCCCGTCGTGTGGGGTGTGCAGGACGTGTCAGCGTTCACGCACGGCGCCTATACGGGCGAAGTGGCCGCGCCGATGGTGTCGGATTTCGGCGCAACGCTCGCGATCGTCGGGCACTCGGAGCGTCGTGCCTATCATCGTGAAAGCGCGGAGCTGGTGGCGGTGAAAACGCAGCGCGTGCTGGAAGCGGGGTTGACGCCGGTCGTCTGCGTCGGCGAAACGCTCGAAGAGCGCGAAGCGGGTCTGACCGAGCAGGTTGTCGGCGTGCAGCTGGACGAAGTGCTGGCGAAGCTGTCGGTGCAGGATGCGGCGCGTATTGTCGTCGCATACGAGCCGGTCTGGGCAATCGGCACCGGCAAGAGCGCGACGGCGGAGCAGGCGCAGGCGGTTCACGCGTTCCTGCGTTCGCGCCTGGCGGCTAAGGGTGCGGCGGTGGCGGATGTACCCGTGTTGTACGGCGGCAGCGTAAAGCCGGAAAACGCGGAAGAATTGTTCCGGCAAGCGGATATCGACGGCGGCCTGATTGGCGGCGCGTCGTTGAAGGACCAGGATTTTCTGGCGATCTGCAAGGCGGCAGCGGCTGTGTTGGGCGTTGCCGGTTAAGCAGGGCGCCTCGGCGAAGATGCCTCATTCCCGCGCCATGCGTTTTGTGTGGTGCGGTTAATAAAGACTCAGGTGAGTGTGATGCTGTATTTGAAAACATTGATTATCGTCGTTCAGTTGTTGTCGGCGCTCGGCGTGATCGGCCTCGTGTTGTTGCAGCACGGCAAAGGCGCCGATATGGGCGCGGCTTTCGGTAGCGGCGCATCGGGTAGTCTGTTCGGTGCGACCGGTTCGGCAAACTTCCTGTCGCGAACCACGGCCGTGCTCGCGGCGGTGTTTTTTGTCACCACGCTGACGCTCACGTATCTCGGTGCGTATCGCTCGAAGCCCTCTGCTGGCGTGCTCGGCGCCGCGGTGACCGCTCCGGTCGCGGCGTCCGCCGCTTCGGCGCCGGCTGGTGGTTCGGCTGCGTTGCCGGCATCGGCTGCGTCTACGCCGGCCACGGACGTGCCGAAATAAATTTTCGTGAAAAGTGGGTTTGTGCGTTGAACAAACTGCTTAACCAAGTTATACTTTGAGTCTTGAAGCGATTCGCGGGTTTCACAAGTTGTTTTCCCGGATTGCATGCAGTGCCGACGTGGTGAAATTGGTAGACACGCTATCTTGAGGGGGTAGTGGCGAAAGCTGTGCGAGTTCGAGTCTCGCCGTCGGCACCAAAATGTTATCTAAATGCCAGCCGCTTGCTTCAGCTTCGGCTGGCATTTTTCACTTCTAGGGCATGGCTTGCGTTGGGCTTGCGGCTTGTGCGTTTGGGAAGTGATTTCGCGGCAGGAGTGCTATGCTCCTGTCGGCACTCAGAACCAACCGATTGAGGACAGTCTTGAACCTCGCAGCCTATTTCCCCGTCTTGTTGTTCCTCGTTGTGGGCACCGGTTTAGGCGTAGCACTGGTCAGCATTGGCAAGATCCTCGGTCCCAACAAGCCCGACACCGAGAAAAACGCACCGTACGAGTGCGGCTTCGAAGCATTCGAAGATGCGCGCATGAAGTTCGACGTGCGCTATTACCTCGTCGCCATTCTCTTCATTATTTTCGACCTTGAAACCGCATTCCTGTTTCCGTGGGGCGTAGCTCTGCGCGACATCGGCTGGCCGGGCTTCATGGCAATGATGATTTTCCTGCTCGAATTCCTGCTGGGCTTCGCCTACATCTGGAAGAAGGGCGGCCTCGACTGGGAATGATGGATTAACCGCCGGTTTGCGTGGGTGGCCAGGCTTGCCGCCCCGTCTGGAGTGGAAAGCAAATGAGTATCGAAGGGGTCTTGAAGGAAGGGTTTGTCACCACCACGGCTGACAAGCTGATCAACTGGACGCGCACCGGTTCGCTGTGGCCGATGACGTTCGGTCTTGCGTGCTGCGCGGTCGAGATGATGCATGCGGGCGCTGCCCGTTATGACCTTGACCGTTTCGGCGTGGTGTTTCGTCCGAGTCCGCGTCAGTCGGACGTGATGATCGTCGCCGGCACGCTGTGCAACAAGATGGCGCCGGCGCTGCGTAAGGTCTACGACCAGATGGCCGAGCCGCGCTGGGTGATTTCGATGGGCTCGTGCGCGAACGGCGGCGGCTACTACCACTATTCGTATTCGGTGGTGCGCGGCTGTGACCGGATCGTCCCGGTCGACGTCTACGTGCCGGGTTGTCCGCCGACTGCGGAAGCGCTGGTTTATGGCGTGATTCAGCTTCAGGCCAAGATTCGCCGCACCAACACAATCGCCCGTCAATAAGGCCAACGCCTCCCCCACAATATGGCAAGCAAACTCGAGACCCTGAAAGCGAACCTCGAGGCGGCCTTTAGCGGCCTCCTGTTGAGCACGACCGAGGCAATCGGTGAGTTGACGATCGTCGTGAAGGCCAGCGACTACCTCAGCGTGGCAACCCGTCTGCGCGACGACCGTTCGCTCGGTTTCGAGCAATGCGTCGATCTGTGCGGCGTCGACTATCAAACCTATGCCGATGGCGCGTACGACGGTCCGCGTTTCGCGGCCGTTCTGCATTTGCTGTCCGTGCAGAACAACTGGCGTCTGCGTCTGCGCGTGTTCGCACCGGACGACGAAGTGCCCATCCTCCCGTCGGTCGTCGACATCTGGAATTCGGTCAACTGGTACGAGCGCGAAGCGTTCGATCTGTACGGGATCGTCTTCGAAGGCCACCCCGACCTGCGCCGCATTCTGACCGACTACGGTTTCATTGGTCACCCGTTCCGTAAAGATTTCCCTGTCTCCGGTTACGTCGAAATGCGTTACGACCCGGAAGAAAAGCGCGTCGTCTATCAGCCGGTGACGATCGAGCCGCGGGAAATCACGCCGCGCGTGATTCGCGAAGATCGCTATGGCGGTCTGAAACACTAAGAGAACGCCATGGCAGAGATCAAGAACTACACGCTCAACTTCGGCCCTCAGCATCCGGCGGCGCACGGTGTGCTGCGCCTCGTGCTCGAACTCGACGGCGAAGTCATCCAGCGCGCCGATCCGCACATCGGTCTGCTGCATCGCGCGACCGAAAAGCTCGCGGAAACCAAAACCTTCATCCAGTCCGTGCCGTACATGGACCGTCTCGACTACGTGTCGATGATGGTCAACGAGCACGGCTACGTGATGGCGATCGAAAAGCTGCTCGGCATTGAAGTGCCGCTGCGCGCGCAGTACATCCGGGTGATGTTCGACGAAGTCACGCGCGTGCTGAACCATTTGATGTGGATCGGCGCGCACGCGCTCGACGTCGGCGCGATGGCGGTGTTTCTGTACGCGTTCCGTGAGCGCGAAGACCTGATGGACGTGTACGAGGCAGTGTCCGGCGCACGGATGCATGCGGCCTACTACCGTCCGGGCGGCGTGTATCGCGATCTGCCCGAAGCCATGCCGCAATACAAGGCTTCGAAGATCCGCAACGCGAAGGCCCTGTCGAAGATGAACGAGAACCGTCAAGGTTCGCTGCTCGATTTCATCGACGATTTCTTCACGCGCTTCCCGACCTGCGTCGACGAATACGAAACGCTGCTGACCGACAACCGGATCTGGAAACAGCGTCTGGTCGGCATTGGCGTGGTCAGCCCGGAGCGCGCGCTGAATCTCGGCATGACCGGCGCGATGCTGCGTGGTTCGGGTATCGAATGGGATTTGCGCAAGAAGCAACCGTACGAGGTCTACGACAAGCTCGATTTTGACATCCCGGTAGGGGTCAACGGCGACTGTTATGACCGATATTTGGTACGCGTCGAGGAAATGCGTCAATCCACGCGGATCGTGAAACAGTGCGTTGAGTGGCTGCGCAAGAATCCTGGCCCGGTGATGATCGACAATCACAAGGTCGCGCCGCCGTCGCGCGTCGGCATGAAGTCGAACATGGAAGAGCTGATTCACCACTTCAAGCTCTTCACGGAAGGCTTCCACGTGCCGGAAGGCGAAGCCTACGCCGCGGTCGAACATCCGAAGGGCGAGTTCGGCATCTATCTGGTGTCGGACGGGGCGAACAAGCCGTATCGCCTGAAGATCCGCGCGCCGGGTTATGCGCATCTGTCCACGCTCGACGAAATGGCGCGCGGCCACATGATCGCCGACGCCGTGACGATCATCGGCACGCAGGACATCGTGTTCGGCGAAGTGGATCGCTAGGACGTATTCATCGCCGCGCGTCTTCAGATCGTACCGAGGCGCGCGTCAAGCAAAGGAACGCCGGGTCTGTCGCAGTATGGGTGAGCGACGGGTTTTCGTTCGGTAGGAATTGAAAGAGTCGTGTCTGAAAATGATCTCAGCTGAAGGCCTGAAAGAAATCGATCGTGCGATCGCGAAGTATCCCGCCGATCAGAAACAGTCCGCCGTGATGTCGGCGTTGGCCACTGCTCAGGAAGAGCATGGCTGGCTGTCGCCCGAACTCATGCAGTTCGTCGCGGACTATCTCGGCATGCCGGCAGTCGCCGTGCAGGAGGTCGCGACCTTCTACACGATGTACGAGACCTCGCCGGTCGGCAAATACAAGATCACGCTCTGCACGAACCTGCCGTGCCAGCTCGGCCCGGACGGCGGTTCGGACAGTGCCGCCGACTATCTGAAGCAGAAGCTCGGCATCGACTTCGGCGAAACCACGCCCGACGGCAAGTTCACCCTGAAAGAAGGTGAGTGCATGGGGTCGTGCGGCGACGCGCCGGTGATGCTGGTGAACAACCATCGCATGTGCAGCTTCATGAGCCGCGCGAAGATCGACCAGCTGCTCGAGGAACTTTCGAAATGACGTCTTTACACGATCGTCACATCAAACCGCTGATTCTCGCCGGCCTGAACGGCGACAACTGGCATCTCGAAGATTATGTGGCGCGCGGCGGTTACGCCCAGCTGCGCCGTATTCTGGAAGAAAAGATTCCGCCCGAGCAGGTGATCGCGGACGTCAAGGCGTCGGGTCTGCGCGGTCGTGGCGGTGCGGGCTTTCCGACCGGTTTGAAGTGGAGCTTCATGCCGCGTCAGTTCCCTGGCCAGAAATACCTCGTCTGCAATTCGGACGAAGGCGAACCGGGCACATTCAAGGACCGCGACATCCTGCGCTTCAATCCGCATTCGCTGATTGAAGGCATGGCGATCGGCGCCTACGCGATGGGTATTACGGTCGGCTACAACTATATCCACGGCGAAATCTGGGAAGTCTACAAACGCTTCGAACAGGCGTTGGACGAAGCGCGTGCCGCCGGGTTCCTCGGCGAAAACATCATGGGCTCGGGTTTCTCGTTCCAGCTCCATGCGCACCACGGTTACGGCGCCTACATCTGCGGCGAAGAGACTGCGTTGCTCGAATCGCTGGAAGGCAAGAAGGGGCAGCCGCGCTTCAAGCCGCCGTTCCCGGCGAGCTTCGGCGTGTACGGCAAGCCGACCACGATCAACAACACCGAGACGTTCGCGGCGGTGCCGTTCCTGCTCGCGATCGGTCCGCAGAATTACCTCGAAATCGGCAAGCCGAACAACGGCGGCACGAAGATTTTCTCGGTGGCCGGCGACGTCGAACGTCCGGGCAACTATGAAATTCCGCTCGGCACGCCGTTCTCGACGCTGATGGAACTGGCCGGCGGCATGCGCGGCGGCAAGAAGATCAAGGCTGTGATTCCTGGTGGCTCGTCGGCGCCGGTGATTCCAGGCGACATCATGATGCAGACCGACATGGACTACGACTCGATCGCCAAGCAAGGCTCGATGCTCGGTTCCGGCGCGGTCATCGTGATGGACGAAACGCGTTGCATGGTGCGTTCGCTGTTGCGTCTGTCGTATTTCTATTACGAAGAGTCGTGCGGTCAATGCACGCCTTGCCGCGAAGGCACGGGCTGGCTGTATCGCGTCGTGCATCGCATCGAGCACGGGCTCGGCCGTCCGGAAGATCTGGATCTGCTGAACTCGGTCGCCGAGAACATCATGGGCCGCACGATCTGCGCGCTCGGCGATGCGGCGGCCATGCCGGTGCGCGGCATGCTCAAGCACTACTGGGACGAATTCGAATATCACGTCGCCCATAAGCATTGCCTCGTCGGCGGTCATGCGGGACATGCGGCAGCGCCGGAAACCGTCGCGGCTTGAGCGCATCGGTACGCCGAGCGCACCACGTCGATACGCAGAAGAACACGTCATCCGCGGGATGCGGCGCCTGAAGCAGGCGCCCAACCGGGCGAACGATTGAGCGGTAACAGGTTAAGGAAGATTGACCATCATGGTTGAACTTGAAATAGACGGCAAGAAAGTCGAGGTGCCTGAAGGCAGCATGGTGATCCAGGCTGCGCATAAGGTCGACACGTACATTCCTCACTTCTGCTATCACAAGAAGCTGTCGATTGCGGCCAACTGCCGGATGTGTCTGGTCGATGTCGAAAAGATGCCGAAGGCCGTGCCCGCGTGCGCGACGCCGGTGTCGCCCGGCATGATCGTGCGCACCAAGTCGGATAAGGCCGTGAAGGGCCAGCAATCCGTGATGGAATTCCTGCTGATCAACCATCCGCTGGACTGCCCGATCTGCGATCAGGGCGGCGAATGCCAGTTGCAGGATCTGGCGGTGGGTTACGGCAAGTCGTCGTCGCGTTACAGCGAAGAAAAGCGCGTGGTGTTCCACAAGAATGTCGGCCCGCTGATCTCGATGGAAGAGATGTCGCGCTGCATCCACTGCACGCGTTGCGTGCGCTTCGGCCAGGAAGTGGCCGGCGTGATGGAACTTGGCATGCTGGGCCGCGGCGAGCATTCGGAAATCACGTCGTTCGTCGGCAAGACGGTCGACTCGGAACTGTCCGGCAACATGATCGACCTGTGCCCGGTCGGCGCGTTGACCAGCAAGCCGTTCCGCTACAGCGCCCGTACGTGGGAACTGTCGCGCCGCAAGTCGGTGAGCCCGCACGATTCCGTCGGCGCGAACCTCGTGGTGCAAGTCAAGAACAACCGCGTGATGCGTGTTCTGCCGTTCGAAAACGAATCCATCAACGAATGCTGGATTTCGGACAAGGACCGCTTCTCGTACGAAGGCCTGAACAGCCCCGAGCGTCTGACGCAGCCCATGCTCAAGCAAGGTGGCAAGTGGGTCGAAACCGACTGGCAAACCGCGCTCGATTACGTGGTCAAGGGCCTGAAGGGCATCAAGGGCGACCACGGCGCGAATGCGCTGGCCGCACTGGGTAGCGCGCACAGCACCGTCGAAGAACTGTTCCTGTTGAAGCAGCTGGCGCAGGCCGTCGGTACGCCGAACGTCGATTTCCGTCTGCGTCAGTCGGATTTCTCCGCGCCGGTGAACGGCGCGCCGTGGCTCGGCACGAACATCGCCGAACTGTCGAACCTCGACGCCGCGCTGGTGATCGGTTCGGATCTGCGTCGCGATCATCCGCTGTTCGCCGCGCGTCTGCGGCAAGCCGCGAAGAACGGCGCGAAGCTGACCTTCGTGCAGGCCAGCAACGATGACGCGCTGATTCCGCAGGCGCAGCGTGTCGTGGCCGCCCCGTCGGCATGGCTCGATGCGTTGGCGGGTATCGCTGGCGCGGTGTCGGAAGCGAAGGGTGCGGCGCTGCCGGAGGCGTTCTCCGGTACGCAGTCCACGGACGCTCACAAGCAGGTCGCGAAGTCGCTCGCCACCGGCGAAAGCCGTCTGGTGCTGCTGGGCAACGCGGCGGTCCGTCATCCGGATTTCGCGGCGATTCACGCCGCCGCGCAATGGATCGCGGAAGCGACCGGCGCGACGCTCGGCTTCCTCACTGAAGCGGCCAATACGGTCGGCGCGCATCTCGTGAACGCGCTGCCGGGCGAAGGCGGCTTGAATGCGCGTGAAGTGTTCGAGCAACCGCGTAAGGGCTATCTGCTGCTGAACGTCGAACCTGAGTTCGACACGGCCAATCCGGCGCAAGCTTTGGCCGCGCTGAACCAGGCCGAAATGGTCGTGGTGATGTCGCCGTTCCAGACCGGCGCCGAATACGCCGACGTGCTGCTGCCGATCGCGCCGTACACGGAAACGGCTGGTACGTTCGTCAATGCCGAAGGTACCGTGCAGGCGTTCAACGGCGTTGTGCGTCCGCTGGGCGACACGCGTCCGGCATGGAAGGTGTTGCGTGTGCTGGGCAGCCTGCTGGGCGCGCCGGGCTTCGAATTCGATACGGCCGAAGAAGTCCGCGCGGCGGCACTCGGCGACGGTGAACTGAATTCGCGTCTGTCGAACCGCACCAGCGTCGCGGTTGCACGCGGCAAGGCGGCCAAGGCGGCGGAAGGCAAATTCGAGCGGATCGCAAATGTGCCGATCTATCACGCCGACTCGCTCGTGCGTCGCGCGGAATCGCTGCATCTGACGGCGGCGTCGCGCGCGGCGAACTCGGTCGGTCTGCCGGCCGCGCTGTTCGACAAACTGGGTTTGAAGGAAGGCGACGCGGTGCGCGTGCGCCAGGGCGAGCAATCGGTGCAGTTGCCGGCCGTGCGCGACGCGAATCTTGCGGAGACGGTCGTCCGCGTATCGGCGGCTACGCCTGCCGGTGCAGCGCTGGGCAGCCTGTTCGGTGAACTGCTGGTGGAGAAGGCGTAAATGAGCTTGTTCGATACGATCAACTCGGGCGGCAGCCAGCTTCTCGGTGTGGCATGGCCCACGGTGTGGGCGCTCGTGCGCATCCTGGTGGTGGCCGTCGTGATCCTGCTGTGCGTGGCCTACCTGATCCTCTGGGAACGGAAGCTGATCGGCTGGATGCACGTGCGTCTCGGCCCGAACCGCGTCGGTCCCGCCGGTCTGCTGCAGCCGATCGCCGACGTGCTGAAACTGTTGCTGAAGGAAGTGATTCAGCCGGCGCAGGCGAGCCGCTGGATCTACATGATCGCGCCGATCATGGTGGTGGTGCCGGCCTTCGCGGTCTGGGCGGTGATTCCGTTCCAGGCGGGCGCGGTGCTCGGCGACATCAACGCCGGTCTGCTGTATGCGATGGCGATTTCGTCGATCGGCGTGTACGGCGTGATTCTGGCCGGCTGGGCGTCGAACTCGAAGTACGCGTTCCTCGGTGCGATGCGCGCCGCCGCGCAAATGGTCTCGTACGAAATCTCGATGGGCTTCGCGCTCGTCGTCGTGCTGATGACCGCCGGCACGCTGAACCTGTCGGGCATCGTCGGTTCGCAGGAACACGGCTTCTTCGCTTCGCACGGCCTGAACTTCCTGTCGTGGAACTGGCTGCCGCTGCTGCCGATGTTCGTCGTGTACTTCATCTCGGGCATCGCCGAAACGAACCGTCACCCGTTCGACGTGGTGGAAGGGGAGTCGGAAATCGTCGCGGGCCACATGATCGATTACTCGGGTATGGCGTTCGCGCTGTTCTTCCTCGCCGAGTACATCAACATGATCGTGATCTCGGCACTGGCTGCAACGCTGTTCCTTGGCGGCTGGAGCGCACCGTTCGGCTTCCTGTCGTTTATCCCGGGCATCTTCTGGCTCGTTCTCAAGGTTTTCCTGTTGTTGTCGGTATTCATCTGGGCGCGTGCCACGTTCCCGCGCTATCGCTATGACCAGATCATGCGTCTGGGCTGGAAGGTGTTTATTCCGGTCTGCGTGGTATGGCTGGTGGTGGTCGGCTTCTGGATCATGTCGCCGTTGAATATCTGGAAATAAAGGGCGGATGAACCCATGACCGCAATCCAAAACTTTTTCAAGACCTTCTTCCTGACGGAACTGCTGAAGGGTCTCGCGCTGACCGGACGTTACACGTTCCAGCGCAAGGTGACCGTGCAGTTCCCGGAAGAGAAGACTCCGATCTCGCCGCGTTTTCGTGGTCTGCACGCACTGCGCCGGTATGAGAACGGCGAGGAACGCTGCATCGCCTGCAAGCTGTGCGAAGCGGTGTGCCCGGCGCTCGCCATCACGATCGAATCGGAAACGCGCGCGGACAATACGCGCCGCACCACGCGCTACGACATCGACCTGACCAAGTGCATCTTCTGCGGCTTTTGCGAAGAAAGCTGCCCGGTCGATTCGATCGTCGAAACGCACATTCTCGAGTATCACGGCGAGAAGCGCGGCGATCTGTATTTCACGAAGGACATGCTGCTGGCCGTTGGCGATCGCTACGAAACCGAGATCGCCGCGAACAAGGCAGCCGACGCACCGTATCGTTGAAGCGCTTCACCCCGTACAGTTTCAGTTGTGGCGGTAAATGCGCAGTCAATGCGGCAGTAAATGCATGAGTAAAACGGCCTGTTGTCGGGCCGGGCGCCGCGGCTTGAACGCCGCGGCACGGCGCACCTGTGCGGCAGTTCCGGCGGTTCGTCCGCATGAACGGCCCCGAGTGCCAAAGAACAATGCCTGACGATGGCCTAACGATGAACCGGTAATCATGGAATTCACGACCGTACTGTTCTACATCTTCGCGCTGCTCCTGGTGGTTTCAGGGCTGAAGGTGATCACCTCGCGCAACCCGGTGTCGTCCGCACTGTTTCTGGTGCTGGCGTTCTTCAACGCAGCCGCGATCTGGATGCTGCTGCAGGCCGAGTTCCTCGCAATCCTGCTGGTGCTGGTCTACGTCGGCGCGGTGATGGTGCTGTTCCTGTTCGTCGTGATGATGCTGGACATCAACATCGACGTGCTGCGCAAGGATTTCAAACGCTTCGTGCCGATGGCGACCTTCGTCGGCGCGATCATCGTGATCGAAACCGCGCTGATCCTGTGGCACGGCTACGGCGCGACCGCCACCGTACTGCGCGATACCACGGCCGCCGCGAACGGCATGGGCGACTGGTCGAACACGCGCCTGATCGGCAAGGTGATCTACACCGATTACATCTTCGCGTTCGAAGTGGCCGGTCTCGTGCTGCTGGTCGCGATCATCGCGGCAATCGCGCTGACCACGAGCCACAAGAAGGACAGCAAGCGTCAGACGGTCAGCGAGCAGGTCAAGGTACGTGCTCAGGACCGTGTGCGTGTCGTGAAGATGAAGTCGGAAAAGACCGCGGCGACCCTCGCGGCGGAAGAAGCCGCCGCGGCAGCAGCAGCGGCGGCAGCAGCAGCCGACTCGGCGCCCGCGAAAAACAGCTGAGCGGACAGGAGATAGAAATCATGTTGACCCTTGCCCATTACCTCGTCCTCGGCGCGATCCTGTTTGCGATCAGCATCGTCGGCATTTTCCTGAACCGCCGCAACGTCATCATCATCCTGATGGCCATCGAACTGATGCTGCTGGCGGTGAACACCAATTTCGTCGCGTTCTCGCACTACCTCGGCGACGTGCATGGCCAGATCTTCGTTTTCTTCGTGCTGACGGTAGCGGCGGCGGAGGCGGCGATCGGTCTCGCAATTCTGGTGACCCTGTTCCGTAGCCTCGACACGATCAATGTCGAGGATCTCGATCAGCTCAAAGGTTAATTTCAGGAAAAGCGGTTATGTCCACGATACTCAATGAAAACCTGTTGCTGGCGATTCCGCTGGCACCGCTGGCCGGTTCCCTGATCGCAGGGTTGTTCGGAAAAGCGGTAGGACGAGCCGGTGCGCATTCGGTCACGATCCTCGGCGTCGCGATCTCGTTCATCCTGTCGGCCGTGGTGTTCTTCCAGGTACTGGACGGCGCGAGCTTCAACGCGACCGTCTACCAATGGATGACGATCGGCAAGACCAACTTCGAAATCGGCTTCCTGGTCGATTCGCTGACGGCGATGATGATGTGCGTGGTGACCTTCGTGTCGCTGATGGTGCACATCTACACGATCGGCTACATGGCCGACGACGACGGCTACCAGCGCTTCTTCTCGTACATCTCGCTGTTCACGTTCTCGATGTTGATGCTCGTGATGAGCAACAACTTCCTGCAACTGTTCTTCGGTTGGGAAGCGGTGGGCCTGGTCTCGTACCTGCTGATCGGCTTCTACTTCACGCGTCCCACGGCGATCTACGCGAACATGAAGGCGTTTATCGTCAACCGCGTCGGCGATTTCGGTTTTCTGCTGGGTATCGGTCTGCTGTTCGCGTTCGCCGGCTCGATGAACTACGGCGACGTGTTCGCGAAGCGCACCGAACTCGCGGCCTTGTCGTTCCCGGGCACCGATTGGGGCCTGCTGACGGTGGCGTGTATCTGCCTGTTCATCGGCGCGATGGGTAAGTCGGCGCAGTTCCCGCTGCACGTTTGGCTGCCGGATTCGATGGAAGGCCCGACGCCGATCTCCGCGCTGATTCACGCGGCGACCATGGTGACGGCCGGTATCTTCATGGTCACGCGCATGTCGCCGCTGTTCGAGCTGTCGGATACGGCGCTCTCGTTCGTGATGGTGATCGGTGCGATTACCGCGCTGTTCATGGGTTTTCTCGGCATCATCCAGAACGACATCAAGCGCGTGGTCGCTTACTCCACGCTGTCGCAGCTCGGTTACATGACGGTCGCGCTCGGCGCATCGGCCTATTCGGTCGCTGTGTTCCACCTGATGACGCACGCGTTCTTCAAGGCGCTGCTGTTCCTCGGCGCGGGTTCGGTGATCATCGGCATGCACCACGATCAGGACATCCGCAACATGGGCGGCCTGCGCAAGTACATGCCGATCACGTGGATCACGTCGCTGGTCGGTTCGCTGGCATTGATCGGCACGCCGTTCTTCTCGGGCTTCTACTCGAAAGACTCGATCATCGACGCGGTGAAGCTGTCGCATCTGCCGGGCTCGGGCTTCGCATACTTCGCGGTCGTGGCGAGCGTGTTCGTCACCGCGCTGTATTCGTTCCGTATGTACTTCCTGGTGTTCCACGGCAAGGAGCGCTTCCGTGGTCCGAAGCATCCGGAATCGCCGATGGGTATCGCCGCTGCCGCTCACGCGCATGACGGTCATGGTCACGACGCGCACGGTCATGATGCGCACGGTCATGATGCGCACGGCCACGGTCACGACGACCACGCTCACGAGCCGCACGAAACCCCGTGGGTAGTGTGGCTGCCGCTGGTGCTGCTGGCGATTCCGTCGATCGTGATCGGCGCGATCGGGATCGGCCCGATGCTGTACGGCGATTTCTTCCAGCACGGCGTGGCGTTCGACAAGGTGATCTTCATCGGCGAAAACCATCCGGCGCTGCATGAAATGGCGGAAGAGTTCCAGGGCTGGGCGTCGATGGGCCTGCACTCGGTGTCGGGTCTGCCGGTCTGGCTGGCTCTTGCCGGCGTGGTCGTGGCGTGGTTCCTGTATCTGGTCCGTCCGGATTTGCCGGCTGTCATCAAGCGCGCGTTCGGTCCGATCTACACGTTGCTCGATAACAAGTACTACATGGACAAGATCAACGAAGTCGTGTTCGCGCGGGGCGCCGTGGCAATTGGCCGTGGTCTCTGGAAGGAAGGCGACGTCGTGGTGATCGACGGTATCGTCAACGGCAGCGCGCGCTTCATCGCGTGGTTCGCCGGCGTGATCCGCTTCCTGCAATCCGGCTATATCTACCACTACGCGTTTGCCATGATTATCGGCATGTTGGGGCTCTTGACCCTGTTTGTAACGCTCGGCGGCAAATAAGGCGAAGACACTAATGCACGCTTATCCGATTCTCAGTATCGCTATCTGGTTGCCGATTCTCGTTGGCCTGCTGGTTCTGGCTATCGGTTCCGACAACAATCCGGCGCCGGCGCGCTGGATCGCGCTGATCGGCTCGGTCGTCAGCTTTCTGGTGACGATCCCGCTGATCACGGGCTTCGATTCGAGTACCGCCGATCTGCAATTCGTCGAGAAGGCGAACTGGATCGAGCGTTTCAACATTACGTATCACCTGGGTGTCGACGGCATCTCGATGTGGTTCGTCGTGTTGACGGCATTGATCACGGTCATCGTGGTGATCGCCGCGTGGGAAGTGATCACGAAGAACGTCGCGCAGTATCTGGCCGCGTTCCTGATCCTGTCGGGGATCATGGTTGGCGTGTTCAGCTCGGCCGACGGCATGCTGTTCTACGTGTTCTTCGAAGCTACGCTGATTCCGATGTACATCATCATCGGCGTGTGGGGTGGGGCGAACCGCGTGTATGCGGCGTTCAAGTTCTTCCTCTACACGCTGATGGGCTCGCTGTTGATGCTGGTCGCGTTGCTGTACCTGTATATCGAAACCGGCACGTTCGACCTCGCGACGTGGCAGCACGCGCCGATCGCGATGACGCCACAGATATTGATCTTCATCGCATTCTTCATGGCGTTCGCCGTGAAGGTGCCGATGTGGCCGGTTCACACGTGGTTGCCTGACGCCCACGTGGAAGCGCCGACCGGCGGTTCGGTCGTGCTGGCCGCGATCATGCTGAAGCTCGGCGCGTACGGTTTCCTGCGCTTCTCGCTGCCGATCGCACCGGACGCCAGCCATTTCCTCGCGCCGGTGGTGATCACGCTGTCGCTGATCGCGGTGATCTATATCGGTCTGGTGGCGATGGTGCAGGCGGACATGAAGAAGCTGGTCGCGTATTCGTCGATCGCGCACATGGGTTTTGTGACGCTCGGCTTCTTCATCTTCAATCAGCTCGGCGTGGAAGGCGCGATCGTGCAGATGATCTCGCACGGTTTCGTGTCGGGCGCGATGTTCCTGAGCATCGGCGTGCTGTACGACCGTATGCATTCGCGCCAGATCGCCGATTACGGCGGTGTCGTCAACGTGATGCCGAAGTTCGCGGCGTTCGTGATGCTGTTCTCCATGGCGAATTGCGGCTTGCCGGGTACGTCCGGTTTCGTCGGCGAATTCATGGTGATCCTGGCATCCGTCCAGTACAACTTCTGGATCGCGGGCGGGGCGGCGGTCACGCTGATTCTCGGTGCGGCCTACACGCTGTGGATGTACAAGCGTGTGTATTTCGGCGCGATCACCAACGATCACGTGAAGAGCCTTGTCGATATCAACCGACGCGAATTTTTCATGCTGGCAGTGCTCGCCGCACTGACGCTGTTCATGGGCCTGTATCCTAAGCCCTTTACCGATGTGATGCACGTATCCGTGGAAAACCTCCTCTCCCACGTTGCGCAATCGAAGCTGCCGTTGCCTCAGTAACGCCGAGCGGAGGAATTTAAACACCATGCAAAACGCCCCTATGACTGCTCTGTTGCCCGACGCGCTGGTGATGCTCGCCGTTGTCGTCGCGTGGCTCAACGACACGTTCGTCGGCCAGGCCGGTCGCCGCACCACCTACTTCATTGCGTTCTTCTCGACGCTCGTCGCCGGCATCTGGTTCGCGATGAACGCGTTCGATCCGCAGGTGCGCTACTACTTCGGCCACATGTACGTGGTGGACTCGTTCGCCAACGTGATGAAAGCGGTGGTGACGCTCGGTTATGCCGTGTCGATCGTCTATTCGCGCCGTTACCTCGAAGATCGCGGGCTGTTCCGCGGCGAGTTCTTCCTGTTGGGGATGTTCTCGTTGCTCGGCCAGCTCGTGATGATCTCCGGCAACAACTTCCTGACGCTGTATCTCGGGCTGGAACTGATGTCGCTGTCGCTGTACGGCGCGATCGCGCTGCGCCGTGACGCGGCGCCGTCGAACGAAGCGGCGATGAAGTACTACGTGCTTGGCGCGCTGGCTTCGGGCTTCCTGCTGTACGGCATCTCGATGCTGTACGGCGCGACCGGTTCGCTCGACCTGAACGAAGTGTTCAAGGCGATCGGCACGAGCCACTACGACCCGAGCGTGCTGCTGTTCGGCGTAATCTTCATCGTCGCTGGCGTGGCCTTCAAAATGGGCGCGGTGCCGTTCCATATGTGGGTGCCGGACGTTTATCAGGGCGCGCCGACGGCCATGACGCTGCTGGTCGGCGGTGGCCCGAAGGTTGCCGCGTTCGCGTGGGGGCTGCGCTTTCTCGTGATGGGGCTGTTGCCGCTGGCGGTCGAGTGGCAGGAAATGCTGGTGATTCTGGCGGCGTTGTCGCTGATCGTCGGCAATATCACCGGTATCGTGCAGCGCAACATCAAGCGGATGCTTGCGTATTCGGCGATCTCGAACATGGGCTTCGTGCTGCTGGGCCTGCTGGCCGGCGTGGTCGACCACAAGACGTCCGGCGCCGCCAATGCGTACGGCTCGGCGATGTTCTACAGCATCGTCTACCTGATCACCACGATGGGTACGTTCGGCGTCGTCATGCTGCTCGCACGCCGCGATTTCGAGGCCGACACGCTCGAAGACTTCAAGGGCCTGAACCAACGCAGCCCGGTGTTCGCGTTCGTGATGATGGTGATGATGTTCTCGCTCGCCGGCATTCCGCCCGCGGTCGGTTTCTACGCGAAGCTCGCGGTGCTGCAAGCCACCATGAATGCCGGTCTGACCTGGCTGACGGTGCTGGCGGTGATCACGTCGCTGTTCGGCGCGTTCTACTACCTGCGTATCGTCAAGCTGATGTACTTCGACGATCCGCAAGACAAGTCGCCGATCCACGCGGACGGTGGCACGCGTGCGTTGCTCGCATTGAACGGCGTGGCCGTGCTGGTGCTGGGTATCGTGCCGGATCCGCTGCTGAAGACCTGCCTGCAGGCCATCCAGCACACGCTGCTGCTCTGATGTCGGCTGCGGGTTGGTTTATCGTGTTGTTGGCGCTGGTCGGCGCCAACCTGCCGTTCCTGAATCAGCGCCTTTTCGCTGCTGTGCCGTTGAAGGCCGCGAAGAAAAGCGCGTGGATCAGGATCGGCGAATTGATCGTGCTGTATTTCGCGGTCGGCGCGCTCGGCTTTCTGCTCGAAGCGCGCGCGGGTAACCGCTTCGAGCAGGGGTGGCAGTTTTACGCAATCACGTTCGCTCTGTTCGTGGTCTTCGCGTTCCCCGGCTTCACCTTCCAGTATCTCGTCAAACGGCGCTGACGGCGTCCCGCCGTCGCGCACCAAGCTGTCCAGAGGTCCGCACATGGCTGAACTTCCCAATCACGACGCGGCGCTCAAAGAGACCTGTCTCGAGAGCGAAACGATTCATCAGGGTCCGTTTCTGACGTTGAAATGCGATACCGTCGAACTGCCGGACGGCAAGCAGGCCACGCGCGAATACGTTCAGCACCCCGGCGCGGTGATGGTGATTCCGTTGTTCGACGACGGGCGCGTGTTGCTGGAGAGCCAGTATCGTTATCCGATGGGCAAGGTCATGGTCGAATATCCGGCCGGCAAGCTTGATCCGGACGAAGGCGCGCTCGCGTGCGCGAAGCGCGAACTGCGGGAAGAGACTGGGTACACCGCGCGCGAGTATGTGTACCTGACGCGTATCCACCCGATCATTTCCTATTCCACCGAGTTCATCGACATTTATCTGGCGCGCGGGCTGACCGCCGGCGAGCGCAAGCTCGACGAGGGTGAGTTTCTCGAATTGTTCACCGCGAACGTCGCCGACGTTTCCGAATGGATTCGTACCGGCAAGATCACCGACGTGAAGACCGTAATCGGCACGTTCTGGCTGGAGAAGGTGTTGTCGGGAGCATGGCCGCTGGCACAGGCGCAATGAGGCGATAAAGCTACAACGGCTGAGTGCGAGCCGATCCGTTCCGTCAGGAAGTTGGCTGAAGCCCCTGTTGGTCTATGACCATCAGGGGCTTTTTGTTTGCTGCGCGGGACCTGTGTGAAGCCGAAGCTTTGCGCCGTGTCTGAAAAAATGTCTGCTCGTCCTATGCCATCCGGCAGACTCGCTCTGAGACACGCGCCACTCTAGTATGGATGCCGGTGATCGTCCTTGCGATTTAATTCGGATAGCGAATGGATCGCAGATGGTTGTTTTGCAATCGACAGTTTGAGTTGTCACTTGACAACCAGAATTGAACGCATTAAATTGGAGGGTATGGATGGCTCGTGGAACCCACTCCAAAAAGGAAATCGAAGCCGCACTGGCCTACGCCGAACTCAACGGCTGGCGTGTCGTGAGCGGCGGGAAAGGTCATGCGTGGGGAAAGATGTACTGTCCTCAGAACAGTGCGGAATGTCGCTGCGGAGAATTCTGTATATCCAGTGTCTGGAGCACGCCTCGCAGCCCAGGCAATCATGCCAGGCAGTTGCGGCGCATTGTCGATAACTGCACTGCGTCGCGTTGAAGTCAACGGCTTGGCATAGAGAACGGCAGCATCAAGAAAAGTAGGAGTCGCTATGGAATATTCGTTCACGTTGAAATTCAAACTCACCGCCGAAGACTGTGATCTCGACGCAATCGTCGAGCGTCTTGGTGAGGCTGGTTGCGACGACGCGACGGTCGGCGTCGGGCAACCAGGTCGTCTTGCGTTGTTTTTTTCGCGCGAAGGTTCGTCAGCGTTCGCTGCGCTCATCAGCGCGCTCGGAGACGTCAAGCGCGCGGTGCCGACCGCGCGTCTGGTGGAAGCGGGCCCGGATTTCGTCGGTCTGACGGACGTGGCGGAACTTGCCGGTGTATCGCGACAAAACATGCGCAAGCTGATGTTGAGTCATGCAATCGATTTTCCTTCGCCTGTTCACGAAGGCAGCGCTTCCGTATGGCACCTGTCGGACGTCCTGGCGTGGCTGATGGCGCGCGGCGGCTATGACATCAAGGCAGATGTGCTCGAAGTGGCGAAATCGGCGAAGCAGGTGAATCTCGCGAAGGAGGCGCGCGAGTTGGAGCCGAAGCTCAACCGGCAACTCGAACCTCTGGTTGCGTAGCGCTGAGGTGTAGGGCGCTTGGGCCGGCATCGCGGCAAGTCGAGCCAGTCATTGAACGAAACGTCATGGGATGATCAGATTCGCTTGGGCAGTCCTTTTCCCGAAGCGTTAAAATCGCCCACCGCGCCCGGAATCGTCCCGAGCGTCGAACTCCGGCGAGTCGAGCGTAATTAATGCGAACGACCGTTCACAAATTTTAGTTTTGCGCTAAACTGGCACGCAAGCCCTGATTCCCACATGAAGGTCCTCGACTTACAGTGTCCGCATGGCCATCGGTTCGAAGGCTGGTTCGCTTCGGCTGATGACTTCGAATCGCAGCAGTCCCGCAAGCTTGTCGAATGTCCCATTTGCGGTGCGAACGAGGTAAGCCGTTTGCCGTCGGCTCCGCGTCTGAATCTCTCGGGCGCGAGCGAGGCGAAAGCCCCGGCCGCTGCTGACGGTATGCAGGCGCGTGTGATGCGTGCGTTGCGCGAGGTACTGGAAAAGACCGAGAACGTGGGCGACCGCTTCGCCGAGGAAGCAAGGCGCATGCATTACAACGAAGCGCCTGCGCGCAATATTCGCGGTGTCACCACACCTGAAGACGCGCGAGCCTTGGTCGAAGAAGGCATCGAAGTGATGCCGCTGCCGGTCCCGGCCGCGTTGAAGGAACCGCTGCAATAGCGCAGTGGCTCACTGGCGGCGGGTGGTGGCGGCCAGGAGACACGACGCATGAATCTGGACTATTCCTCCGCTGATAACGCGTTCCGCGCGGACATCCGCAACTGGCTCGAAGCAAATCTGCCTCGCGAGCTCAGCGACAAAGTTCTCAACCACAAACGTCTTTCCCGCGAAGATTTCGCCGGCTGGCACAAGTTGCTCGGCACGCGCGGCTGGTCGGTGGTCGCCTGGCCCAAGGAATATGGCGGCCCCGGTTGGGATGCGACACAACGGCATATCTGGGACGAAGAGTGCGCGCGGATCGGTGCGCCATCCGTGCTGCCGTTCGGCGTGTCGATGGTCGCGCCGGTTCTGATGAAGTACGGCAGCGAAGCGCAAAAGCGCCACTACCTGCCGCGTATTCTCGACGGTACAGATTGGTGGTGCCAAGGCTACTCGGAGCCTGGATCGGGTTCGGATCTCGCGTCGCTGCGCACTCGTGCCGAACGCGTCGGCGATCACTACGTCGTCAACGGTCAGAAGACCTGGACCACGCTCGGGCAATACGCGGACATGATGTTCTGTCTTGTCCGCACCGACAGCGGTGCGAAGAAGCAGGAGGGCATTTCGTTCCTGCTGATCGACATGAAAACGCCGGGCATCACCGTGCGGCCCATCATCACGCTCGACGAAGACCACGAAGTCAATGAAGTCTTCTTCGAAGACGTGAAAGTGCCAGCCGACAATCTGGTCGGCGAGGAGAACCGGGGCTGGACTTACGCGAAATATCTGCTCGGCCACGAGCGTACGGGTATCGCACGCGTCGGCCAGTCGAAGCGGGAACTGGTATTCCTGAAGCGGCTCGCGCTGGATCAGCGGAAAAACGGCAAACCGCTGCTGCAGGATCCGGTATTCGCCGCGAAAGTCGCGAGCCTGGAAATCGAATTGATGGCGCTCGAAGTCACCGTGCAACGCGTGGTGGCCAACGAAACCGGCGGCCGCGGACCTGGCCCGGAGGCGTCGATGCTGAAAATCAAGGGTACGGAAGTCCAGCAGGCGCTGACCGAATTGATGTTCGAAGCGGTCGGGCCGCTTGCCGCACCTTTCGACGTGCCGTTCCTCGAAGGCGAACGCGCGCACAGCCTCGCCGGCGACGACGATGCCGCGCCACTGGCCGCGTACTACTTCAACTTCCGCAAGACGTCGATCTACGGCGGCTCGAACGAAATTCAAAAGAACATCATCGCGCAGATGATTCTCGGACTTTGAGGAGCGGCGCATGGACTTCACTTTCAACGACGAACAACAGCAACTCGCCGATGCACTGCGCCGCTACCTGGACAAAAACTACGGATTCGAAGCGCGTCAGGCGATCGTTCAGTCGGACGCAGGCGTTTCGGACGCGCAGTGGACCGCATTGAGCGAATTGGGCCTGACCGCATTGCCGGTGCCCGAGGCGCAAGGCGGTTTCAACGGCGGCCCGATCGACATGCTGGTGGTGATGCAGGAACTCGGCCGCGCGCTGGTCGTCGAGCCCTATTGGGCGACGGCGGTCGGCATCGAAGCGTTGCGGCTTGCCGGCAGCGGGCAGGGCGAGGACGCCGCATTGCTGGAGCGCGCGGCTCAAGGCGAGATCAAACTGGCGGTCGCATTTCACGAGCCACGCGCGCGTCATGACCTGTTCGAGGTCGCGACAACTGCGCACGGCGACGGCGCGCAGCAGACGTTGACGGGCACGAAATCGGTCGTCCTGCACGGCGCGCAGGCGCACTACTGGATCGTGCCGGCGCGGCTGGGTGGCGACATCGCGCTCTTCGTCGTCGCGCGCGATGCGGCGGGCGTGAAAGTCACCGATTACCGCACCATCGACGGTCAACGCGCCGCCACGCTCGAATTCAACGGCACGCCCGCGCGACGTTTGACCGGCCAGCATGCCGGTGCCGCCGCGCTCGAACATATCGCGGACTACGGCACGCTTCTGTTGTGCGCGGAAGCAATCGGCGCGCTGGACGCGCTGAACCTCGCCACTGTCGAGTACACCAAGACCCGCCAGCAGTTCGGCCAGCCGATCGCGCGGTTCCAGGCGCTGCAGCATCGCATGGTCGAGATGCTGATTCACGCCGAGCAGGCGCGTTCGGTCACGTATCTCGCCGCCATGCGCTACGGCAGCGAAGACGCCGACGAACGTCGCCGCGCCGTATCGGCTGCGAAGGTGCGGGTGGGGCAGGCCGCGCGCTTCGTCGGTCAGCAGGCGGTGCAGTTGCACGGCGGCATGGGCGTCACGAACGAAGTCGCGGCGGCGCATCTGTTCAAGCGGCTCGCGATCATCGAGACCACCTTGGGCGACGTCGATCATCATCTCGCGAGATTTGCCGCGCTGCCCGGTTTCATGAACGCCGAGGCCTGAGCGCAACGCCATCCGTAATCCGATCGCACGGCCATACCGCCCGATCGAAGACCGCGCAACGAACGGACACGAAGGAGACAGACAAATGGGTTTCAGCTACGAAGACATGGTTGCCGGCACGCGTTTTGAAGTCGGCAAACACACGTTCACGCGCGAGGAGATCGTGGAATTCGCGCAGAAGTTCGACCCGCAACCGTTTCATCTGGACGAAGAGGCGGCGGCCGCGTCGCCGTTTCGCGGGCTGGTCGCGAGCGGCTGGCACACATGCTCGGTGATGATGGGCATGCTCGTGCGCAATACGCTCGCCGGTTCCACGTCGATGGGCTCGCCCGGCATCGACGAGATTCGCTGGTTGAAACCGGTGCGCGTCGGCGACACGATCACGATGATCAACGTCGTGCTCGACAAACGCGTGCTGGAGAGCAAGCCGGATCGCGGCATCGTGCAGACACAGTGGGAAGGGATCAATCAGCACGGGGAAACGGTGATCACGGTGCGCTCGAAGGGCCTGTTCGGATTACGCAATCCGGGAGCCGCGTCATGACGGCTTCGACCGCGAGTACCGCGGCTACGGCCACCAACGCGACCATTCGTGATGCCGCCGCGCTGCGCGCGCTAGTAGGTGCCGCTGCCCTCGTCAGCGAATGGTTGATGGTCGATCAAGCCAATGTCGACCGCTTCGCGCAGGCCACCGGCGATCATCAATGGATTCACATCGATCCCGAGCGCGCGCGGCGCGAATCGCCCTTCGGTGGCCCGGTCGCGCATGGGTTTCTGACGTTGTCTTTGATCCCGGCGCTACTGGAAAAAACGGTGCCGTTGCGGCAGCGCATGGGCGTGAACTACGGCCTGAATCGTGTGCGTTTCACGTCGCCGGTGCCGGTGGGTTCGCAGTTGCGTGCGAGTTTCGCGGTGGAGTCCGTGAGCGATGTCGATAACGCCGGTGTGCAGGTCGTGTGGAATGTGACGCTGGAGCGGCAGGGCAGCGAGCGGCCTGTCTGTGTCGCGGAGTTCATCACGCGGCATTATTTCTGACGCGCAAACATACGGCGAACTCGAACGGATACATCAACGAAAAGCGCGGGCGGCCATGCATGTCGACACCGCCCCGCGCATTTTTTATGCGATCTAAAAAGCCGGTGAAACGCAATCAGGCGCGCCCGGCTAATCGCATCGCCGCACAATCACCGCTTCGCGTATTGCGTCGCGCCGAACAGCATTTCCTTCGCCTTGTCATCCATCACCGGCTGACGTTCGGACGCCAGCACGTCCACGCCGCGCACCGCCGCCGGCCGCGCCGCGATATCCTCGTGCCAGCGCTTCACGTTCGGAAACGCATCTAGATCGATGCCTTGGTTTTTCCACGAACGCGTCCACGGAAATGCCGCGATGTCCGCGATCGTGTAATCGTTGCCCGCGAGATAGCGCGTCTTGCCGAGTTGCGTATCCATCACGCCGTACAGACGCCGCGTCTCGTTCGTATAACGGTTGATCGCATAGTCGATCGGTTCCGGCGCGTAGACGCGGAAGTGGTGGGTTTGTCCGAGCATCGGAGCCAGACCGCCCATCTGGAACATCAGCCATTGCAGCGTCGCATAGCGGGCGGCCGGATCGGTCGGCAGGAACTGGCCAGTTTTCTCGGCGAGATACAGCAGAATCGCGCCGGATTCGAACAGTGCGAACGGTTTGCCGTCGGCGCTCTTCGGTCCTTCCGAATCCACGATCGCCGGAATCTTGTTGTTCGGGCTGATCGCGAGGAATTCGGGTTTGAACTGGTCGCCCGTGCCGATGTTGACCGCGTGCGCGGTGTACTCGAGACCGGTTTCCTCGAGCATGATGTGAACCTTGTGGCCGTTCGGCGTAGCCCAGCTATACACGTCGATCATTGTCGCTCCTTCGTTTCGTGAAAGCGGCGCCACGTAGGGCGCCGCTGTTGCCGAAAATTAGAGCATAGTTCGCGCGATGCTGCTGGCGGCGTCGCTCAACTCCGCGTGACCGGCGTTTCCACACGCGCGGCCGCATCCGCATCCTGATACCGCGCCAGTTCGAGTTTGGCGATCGCATTGCGATGCACTTCGTCGGGACCATCGGCGAAACGCAGCGTCCGCGCGCACGCATAGGCGTACGCCAGCGGAAAGTCGTCGCTGACACCGCCGCCGCCGTGCGCCTGGATCGCCCAGTCGATCACCTGACACGCCATGTTCGGCGCGACCACCTTGATCATCGCAATTTCGCCGCGGGCGCCCTTATTGCCGACCGTGTCCATCATGTACGCGGTTTTCAACGTGAGCAGCCGCGCCTGTTCGATCATGCAGCGCGCCTCGGCGAGCCGTTCCTGGGTGACGCCTTGCGCGGCAACCGGTTTGCCGAACGCGATACGCTGCAACGACCGTTTCGCCATCAATTCGAGCGCGCGCTCGGCGAGACCGATCAGGCGCATGCAGTGGTGAATCCGTCCCGGTCCCAGGCGGCCTTGCGCGATCTCGAAGCCGCGGCCTTCGCCGAGCAGCATGTTGCCGGCCGGCACGCGCACGTTATCGAGCGTGATTTCCATATGGCCGTGCGGCGCGTCGTCGTAACCGAACACGGAAAGCGGACGATGCACGGTGATGCCGGTCGCGTCGGCCGGCACGAGGATCATGGACTGCTGCGCGTGGCGCGCCGCTTCGGGATCGGTCTTGCCCATCACGATGTAGATCTTGCAGCGCGGATCGCCCGCGCCCGACGACCACCACTTATGACCGTTAAGCACGTAGTAATCGCCGTCACGCACGATGCTGGTCTGGATGTTGGTCGCATCCGACGACGCCACCTCCGGCTCCGTCATCAGAAAGGCCGAACGGATCTGGCCTTGCAGCAGCGGTTCGAGCCATTCGCGCTTGTTGTCCTCGCTGCCGTAGCGCTCGATGGTTTCCATGTTGCCGGTATCGGGCGCGTTGCAGTTGAACACTTCCGGCGCCCAGGGCACGCGTCCCATGATCTCGCACAGCGGCGCGTATTCCAGATTCGTTAGCCCCGCGCCGCGCACGGATTCCGGCAGGAACAGATTCCACAAGCCGGCGTCGCGCGCCTTCTGCTTGAGTTGTTCGACGAGTTCGGTCGGCTGCCACGCGTTGCCGTTGTGGCGATTGCGCGCGATCTCCGCGTAAAACGCCTGCTCGTTCGGGTAGATGTGCTCGTCGAAGAACGCGAGCAGTTTTTCACGCAACGCCTGGACCTTCGGGGTGTAATCGAAATTCATCTATGACCTTGCGAATCGTGGGATGTAGCGGGGTGGTGCGAGCGATTGCCCGCAGCGTCGATCAACCTGAATCGACGGAATGCTTCAACGTAATTCCATGCAACCCGGCGCGCTTTCGCGCAGCGTCGCATTCATCAATGCACTTTCTGAGCGTAACGCCAGGCAAGCTCCGCCATCGGCTTCGCGCGGCGCCCGGCATCGATCGCCTGCGCGCTTGCCGCGGTGCCGTCGACCACGCGTTTCATGATCCCTTGCAGGATCGCGGCGATACGGAACATGTTGTACGCGAGATAGAAGTTCCAGTCGCCCTGAATCTCGAAGCCGGTGCGCCTGCAATAGCGTTCGACATAGTCGGCTTCATCCGGAATGCCGAGCGCGGCCCAATCGAGTCCCGCGATGCCGCGAAACTGTGTTGGATCGACGTGCCACGCCATGCAGTGATACGCGAAGTCGGCGAGCGGATCACCGAGCGTCGACAGTTCCCAGTCGAGCACCGCGAGCACCTTCGGCTCGCTGGGGTGGAAGATCAGATTGTCGAGCCGGTAATCGCCGTGAACGACCGCGACGCGCTCGTTCGCCCCGGCCGGCATATGCTGCGGCAGCCAGTCGATCAGGCGCTGCATCGCGTCGATCGGCTCGGTTTCGGACGCGACGTACTGCTTGCTCCAGCGTCCGATCTGCCGGGCGAAATAGTTACCCGGTTTGCCGTAGCCGTCGAGGCCGGCGGCGCCTGCGTCGACGCCATGCAAGGCCGCGATCACGCGATTCATCTCGTCGTAGATCGCCGCGCGTTCGGTCGCCGTCATGCCGGGCAGGGATTGATCCCACAGCACGCGGCCCGCGACGAACTCCATCACATAAAACGCTCGGCCGATCACGCTTTCGTCCTCGCACAGCGCGAGCATGCGGGCGACCGGCACGCCGGTGCCGGCAAGCGCATGCATCACGCGATATTCGCGCTCCACCGCATGCGCGGACGGCAGTAGCTTCGCCGCCGGTCCGGGCTTCGCGCGCATCACGTACGCACGCGATGGCGTGACCAGTTTGAAGGTGGGATTGGACTGGCCGCCGGCAAACTGCTCGACGGTGAGCGGCCCGGCAAAACCATCGACATGCTGGGCGAGCCAGGCGGCGAGCGCGTCATGGTCGAAACGTTGCCGCTCGTTGACCGGGCGCGTGCCTTCGAACGCCGAGTAGTCGGTTTGGCGCGCGGGTTCGCCGGCGTGCGGGTCTTGGGCCATCTTGTCTCCTCCAGTTCGGGATCGACTACGGGGCATCTGCGCTTGTACCGAAAGACAACGCGGCGTCAGGACTATCGAACGATCGAAAGGCCGACGCCGCCCGCGCACTCACTTATAAACCGGCGCGCGCTTTTCGAGGAACGCGGAAATCCCTTCCAGACCGTCGCGATGATGCAGCGACGCGACGAAGCTGTCGCGCTCCGCGACCAGATGCGTGGCGAGCGTCTGCGAATTCGCCGCGCCGACCAGCCCCTTGATGCGCGCAACCGAGTTAGGCGAAATCTTGCCGATCTCGTCGGCCCATGCGACAGCGGCGTCGCGCACCGCGCCCGGTTTCGCCAGCCTGTTGACCACGCCGAGTTCATGCAGGCGCGCGGCGCCGATCGGCTTGCCTTCGATCAGCACCTCGGTGGCGAGCTGGCGCGGCAGCGCCTGGGCGAGGAACCACGAGCCGCCGCCGTCGGGCGTCAGGCCGACGCGTGCGTAGGACATCACGAACTTGGCGTCGTCGGCGGCGACGATCAGGTCGCAGGCGAGCGCGAGCGAAAAGCCGGCGCCGGCCGCGGCGCCATCGACGGCGGCGATCACCGGTTTCGACGACAGACGCAGCGCCGAAATCCACTCGCCGAGCAGATCGATGCTTTCAGCCTGCACCGAGGGATCTTTCGCGCGGTTTTCCAGCAGACGGTTCAGATTGCCGCCCGCGCAGAAAAAGTTGTCGGCGCCGTTGATCACGACGGCGCGAATCGACGGATCGCGCTCCACCGATTGCAGCGCCTCGATCCCGGCGGCGTACATGTCCGGATGCAGCGCGTTGCGCGCGCCCGGGTTCGACAGCGTGAGAATCAGCGTCGATTCGCTTTCGGTGGGGCGCGAGGTCAGCAGTTCGGCGCTCATGCGTGTGTCTCCGTTTGAATGTCGGCGGCGTCGCCTTGTGTGAGTGAGAGGCCCAGTTGGGCGCGCCGCGACAGCCACGGCGACGGGCGATAGCGCGGGTCGCCGAGGACCGCGAACATATTGCGCAGAATCGTGAGGATATGGGGTGCGCCGAGCGCGTCGCCAAGCGCGAGCGGTCCGCGCGGATAACCGAGGCCGAGCGTCACCGCGAGATCGATATCCGCGGGCGTGGCGATCTGCTTCTGCGCGATGTCGCAGCCGATGTTGACGATCGTCGCCACCACGCGTTGCGCGACGAAGCCGGTCGAATCGCGGATCACCGTGACCGGTACGCCGTCGGCGGCGAACAGCGCGTGCGCGGCGTCGCGCGCGGCGCGCGTGGTGGCGGGCGTGGTCATCAGCGTGCGGCGTGGCGCGGCGACGAGCGGGAAGAGGGCGTCGATCGCGACGGTGCGGCTGGCGTCGAGCGCTTCGTCGACCGCGGCCGTGGTTGCGTCGTGACCGAACGGCGTGACCACGATCAGCGAGCCGGAGGCGGGCGTCGCGTCGTCGTCGAGTTGTACGCCGGTTTTGGCGAGCAGTTGCACCACCGCGTCGCGGGCGTGCGGATAGCGCCGGCTGATCCACACGCTCGCTGGCAACGCAACGGCCGGCGCGGGCGCTTCGGCGGGAAGCTGCTGTTTGCCGTCTTCGTAGCGGTAAAAACCTTCGCCGGTCTTGCGGCCGATCAATCCGCCCGCGAGCCGCGTGCCGGTGACCGGCGACGGCGTGAAGCGCGGCTCTTCGTAGAACTGGTGGTAGATCGACTCCATCACCGGATGCGACACGTCGAGCGCGGTCAGATCGAGCAGCTCGAACGGGCCGAGGCGGAAGCCCGCCTGCTCGCGCATGATGCGGTCGATGTCGGCGAAACTCGCAACCCCCTCGCCGGCCACGCGCAGACCTTCGGTATTCATGCCGCGCCCGGCATGATTGACGATGAAGCCCGGCATGTCTTTCGCGCGCACCGGCGTGTGACCCATGCGGCGCGCGAGGTCCATCAGCGCGTCGCCCGCGGCGGGGTCGCCGCGCAAACCGTCGATCACTTCGACGACCTTCATCAACGGCACCGGGTTGAAGAAGTGAAAACCGGCCACGCGCGACGGATCGGTGCAGCCGGCGGCGATCGCGGTGATCGACAGCGACGAGGTGTTCGAGGCCAGCACGCAGCGCCCGCTCACCACCGTTTCGAGTTCGCGAAAGAGCGCCTGCTTCACATCGAGCTTTTCGACGATCGCCTCGACGACCAGATCGCAACCGGCCAGCTCGCCGATACCCTGCGCCCCGCTCACGTTGGCCAGCGCGGCGAGCGAGCGGGCCTGGTCGAGCTTGCCTTTGGCCGTCAGTTTCGCGAAGGTGTCCGCGAGGTAATCGCGCGCGGCGCCGACCGCCGCCGGGTTGGCGTCGTACAGACGCACCGTGAGCCCGGCCAGCGCGGCGATCTGCGCGATGCCGCGGCCCATGGCGCCGGTGCCGACAATGCCGATAGTCTCGATGCTGAAAGTGCGAGAGGTCATGGCGATGCTCGACTCCGTGGTTATTTTAGAATGGCACGTCCGTGCAATTTACCTGACGATGGCATGATGGCCGCCGCACGGAGGTTCCGGTGCACGGTCTCACACAATCGAACAAAGGAGAGTCCCGATGCTCAAGCTGTGCGGTTTTGCGCTGTCCAACTACTACAACAAGGTCAAGTTCGTGCTGCTCGAACACGGCATTCCGTTCGAGGAAGTCTTCGTGAAGCCGAGTCAGGACGATGCCGTGCTCGAGCATTCGCCGCTCGGCAAGGTGCCTTACCTGCAGACCGAGGACGGCGATCTGTGCGAGTCGCAGTGCATCGTCGAATATCTGGCCGCGCGCTATCCGGACAAGGCGATCTTCTCCGCCGATCCGTGGGCGGCGGCCAAGGAGCGCGAACTGATCACGTTCGTCGACGTGCATCTGGAATTGACCGCGCGCAATCTCTACAAGGAAGCGTTCTTCGGTGGCACGGTGACGAACGCGACCAAGGGGCGCGTCGAGAAACTGCTCGCGCATCACATCGCGGGTTTCAAGCGGATCGCGAAGTTCGCGCCGTATCTGGGTGGCGAGCGTTTCGGCGTCGCCGACATGGCGGGCTTCGTGAGCTTGCCGCTGGTGGGCATGACCACGCAAATCATCTACGGTCGCGATTTTCTGCTGGACGCGGGCGTCGACTGGAAAAGCTACGTGAAGACGATCGCCGCGCGCCCAGCCGCGCAGCGCGTGACCGACGACCGCAAGGCTTACG
Source organism: Paraburkholderia sp. D15 (assembly GCF_029910215.1). NCBI lineage: Bacteria > Pseudomonadati > Pseudomonadota > Betaproteobacteria > Burkholderiales > Burkholderiaceae > Paraburkholderia > Paraburkholderia sp. D15. The sequence goes on from NZ_CP110395.1 coordinate 1,342,488, forward strand.
TTGCCGCGTCGCAGCCGACCTGATGCCGCGCGCGATGGCGGACAACATGGCGCTGTTCGCGGCATCGCGCGGGGCATGCTAGAGCCGCGCCAGCCGTTCGAGCGCGGTGGCCAGCGTACTTTCCTGCTTGGCGAAGCAGAAGCGCACCACGCCGGATTCATGCGCTTCGTGATAGAAGGCCGATACCGGAATGGCCGCCACGCCGATCTCGCCGGTTAGCCATTGCGCGAATTCGGCCTCGGGCAAGTCGCTGATCGCCGAGTAATCGACGCACTGGAAATACGTGCCCGTGCACGGCAGCAGCCTGAAGCGCGATTGCGCGAGGCGTGCGCGGAAGAAGTCGCGCTTGTGCTGATAGAACGCGGGCAGATCGAGATACGGCGCCGGGTCTTTCATGTAGTCGGCGAGGCCGATCTGCATCGGCGTATTGACCGTGAACACGTTGAACTGGTGGACCTTGCGGAACTCGGCGGTGAGCGCGGCGGGCGCGGCCACGTAGCCGACTTTCCAGCCCGTCACGTGATAGGTCTTGCCGAAACTCGATACCACGAAGCTGCGCCGCGCGAGTTCCGGATAGCGCGCCATGCTTTCGTGCGGCGCGCCGTCGAACACCATGTGCTCATACACCTCGTCGGAGAGAATCAGCACGTTGGTGCCGCGCACGATCTCTTCCAGCTTGCGCATGTCCTGCTCGCGCCAGACCGTGCCGGTCGGATTGTGCGGCGTGTTGATCATCAGCAGACGCGTTTTCGGCGTGATCGCGGCGGCGAGTCTGTCGAACGGGATCGCGTAGTCGGGTGCTTCGAGCGTGACGAACACCGGCTTGCCGCCGGCCAGTTCGATGGACGGCACGTAGCTGTCGTAGTTCGGCTCGATCACGATCACTTCGTCGCCCGGGTGGACCGTGGCCAGAATCGTGGTCAGCAGCGCCTGGGTGGCGCCGGCGGTGACGGTGATCTCGCTGTTCGCGTCGTAGCGGCGTCCGTACAGCGTGGCGATCTTGTCCGAAATCGCCTGACGCAGCGGCGCGGCGCCGGCCATCGGCGGGTATTGATTGTGGCCGTCGCGCATCGCGTTCGAGACCGCGTCGACAATGCGCGGATCGCAGCCGAAGTCCGGGAAGCCTTGCCCCAGGTTCACCGCGCCTTTCTCGGCGGCGAGCGCGCTCATCACCGTGAAAATGGTCGTGCCGACGTTCGGCAGGCGGGACGGAAACGAGGGCGTGGGCGTGTCGTGCGGTGCATTCATGGCGCGGTCCGGAGCGAGGTCGGGTGAAGAGGAGAATCGGTGGATGCGGGGTTCGCGGCGCAGACGGCTTCGACGAACGGCGCCGGCTGCGCGATCTGGAAACCGAAGTCGCGCGCGATCCGCTTCGCGAGTTTCAATACCGCGCGGTCTTTCGAGACGAGCCAGTCGGCCTGTGCCGCATGCGCGAGTTCGAGAAATTTCTGGTCGTCGCGGTCCTTGCATTTGGGCAAGGGCTTCGCGTCTTCGGCGGGCGCGGGCGGTTCGACGAGTTGCGCGAGCCGTTCGACGATCGCGAGCGCGGCCGCCTTGTCCACGTTCCGGTGCACGAACTGCGGATAGTCGAGCACGTAGGTCAGCTCGGCGAGACAGCGCGCGTCGATCAGCGCGGCGAGCGTGCCGCTTTCGAGCGCGGCGCGGATCGGCCGCGTATGCGGGTCGTCGAACACGAGAATATCGATCCACACGTTGGAATCGAGGACGACGCGCAAGGCGCCGTGTGAGGCATGAGAACCGGGCATTCGTTACAATCTGGCTTTCGTCTTTGACCGCCAGGCACGGCGTGCCTGCAAGCCTCTATGATAATCGTTCTGTCGCCGGCGAAATCGCTCGACTACGACACGCCTGCGCACATCAAGAAACACACCATCCCCGATTTTGTCGATGACGCGGCCGAATTGATCGGCGGATTGCGGCGTTTGTCGCCGCAGCAGATTGCCTCGCTGATGGATATCTCCGATCAACTCGCGCATCTGAATTTCCAGCGCTACGCCGACTGGTCGCCGAAGTTCGACACGCACAACGCCAAGCAGGCGGTGCTCGCGTTCAATGGCGACGTGTACGAGGGCTTCAACGCGAAGACCTTGTCGTCATCCGATCTGGATTATGCGCAGAACCATGTGCGCGTGCTCTCGGGCCTGTATGGTTTGCTGCGGCCGCTCGATCTGCTGCAACCGTACCGGCTAGAAATGGGAACGCGCTTCGTCAATCCGCGCGGCAAGGATCTGTACGCGTTCTGGGGTGAACGGATCACCCAGGCGCTGAACGCGCAACTGAAGAAGAACGCCGCCGCGTCGCGCGTGCTGGTGAATTGCGCGTCCACCGAATATTTCAAATCGGTCAAGCCGAAGCTGCTCGACGCGCCGGTCGTCACGCCCGTGTTCGAGGACTGGAAGGGCGGACGCTACAAGATCATCAGCTTCCACGCCAAGCGCGCGCGCGGGCTGATGGCACGCTACGCGGTGGAAAACCGCCTCGACCGGCCCGAGCAGCTGAAATCGTTCGACTCGGATGGCTATGGGTTCGACGCCGAGGCGTCGAACGACTCCACTTACGTATTTCGCCGCCGTATCGCCGACTAGGCAAACCCGGCGCGGCGCAACCAGGCAGGGAAGAACACGATGACGCTATCCATTACGAGCAACTTCGACGCGGGCGCGATCGACGTGCTGTCCTGCGAGAACGCGGGCAACATCCGTTTGCGCGTGCGTCCCGACACGCATGCCGACTTCGCGCAATGGTTTTATTTCCGCTTGTCCGGCGCGGCGGGCGAGCGCTGCGTGATGACGTTCGAGAATGCCGCCGAGTGCGCGTTCGCTGAAGGCTGGCGCGACTATCAGGCAGTCGCGAGCTACGACCGGGTGAACTGGTTTCGCGTGCCGACCTCGTACGACGGCCGCGTGCTGACGATCGATCACACGCCGGATTTCGACCGCATCTATTACGCGTACTTCGAGCCGTATAGCGAGGAACGTCATTCGGAGTTTCTCGGCGCGGTGCAGCAGTTGCCGCACGCCACGCTGACGGAGCTCGGCAAGACCGTCGAAGGGCGCCCCATGTCGCTGCTGACGCTCGGCACGCCGCCCACCGGCGACAAGCCGAAGAAGAACGTATGGCTGATCGCGCGCCAGCATCCGGGCGAGACGATGGCCGAGTGGTTCATCGAAGGGCTGGTCAAGCGTCTCGCGGGCTGGGGCGATTGGGCGGGCGATCCGGTCGCGCGCAAGCTCTACGACCATGTGGTGTTCCACATCGTGCCGAACATGAATCCGGATGGCAGTGTGCACGGCAATCTGCGCACCAATGCGACCGGCGCGAATCTGAATCGCGAATGGATGGAACCGGACGCCGAACGCAGTCCCGAAGTGCTGGTGGTGCGCGACGCGATTCACGCGATCGGCTGCGATCTGTTCTTCGATATTCACGGCGACGAGGCGTTGCCGTATGTGTTCGTGGCGGGCTCCGAGATGCTGCCGGGTTTCACGGAGCGGCAAGGGCGTGAGCAGAAGGCGTTCATCGAGGCGTTCAAGCATGCGAGTCCCGACTTCCAGGACAAGTATGGCTATGCCGCGAGCAAGTATCGCGAAGATGCGCTGAAGCTGGCGTCGAAGTACATCGGCAACGAATTCGGCTGCCTGTCGTTGACGCTCGAAATGCCGTTCAAGGACAACGCCAATCTGCCCGATGAACGCGTGGGCTGGAACGGCGAGCGTAGCGCGTCGCTGGGGGCGGCGATGCTGCAGGCGATCCTGCGGCACGTGGAGACGTTCGATTGAGCGGGTTCGGGCGGGGCTGATCTGCCCTGAGCGGAATGCCTCTTTGCTTTTTGCGACGCTGCTGTGTGCGTGTGCGTGTGCGCATGCGGACTTCGTGGCGCGACGGATTGCCGAGCGCCTGCGCGCCGCATGCGGTTGTTTTTTCTACTGGCTCTTCTTCTTCGCCGTGCTCTTTTTGGCGGTGGATTTGCCCGACGTCGCTTTCGACGTTTTACCCGAGCTCGCCTTGGACGATTTCGCGCTGCCTTTCTTCGTGCTCTTGCCGCTCGCCGTATGCTTGCCCTTCGCGCCCTTGTGTTTTCCCGCCACCGCGCGCGATCCCGAAGGCTCGCCGCTACGTGCGCGAGCTGGCGGCACCGGATCGTTCCAGCTGAACGCCAGCATCTGATTGCCGACGTAGCCGCAGCGGAATTTCAGATCGGACGGATCGCCGCTGCCGCCTTGCGGAATGCCGAGCCCTTCGACGATCACGATGTTCTCCACCTTGACGCGCTGCTTGCCCTCGTCGAACGAATCGTTCCACGGCGTGACGGAGGCGTGCGCGCTGTCGAAGGAGCTGGGTGGGAATTCGACGTGGTCGAAGGCGGTGGAGGTGCTGGCGACAAAATTGCCATGAGCGGCGCAGTCCGCGACGAGCGGATCCGCATGCATGTCATTGACAAATCTGTTGACGAGATCGTTGTGCTGTTCGAGTTGATCGGCGAATGCGGGCGCGGAGCAGATGAGCGAGAGACTCGCTGCAAGTGTCGCGAACCGGCCGACCAGCCGCAGCAATCGGCGCGGTACGTTGGTGCGATCCATCTAGTTCGTTAGACGCTAATGTGACATGAGGCACGTAAGATGCCCCGCGATAGGGTGGAGTTCAATCCTGACACAAATATTTTGCCGTCGAGCGCCGCTACGCGATCAGGTGCGAGGTCCGCCCAAACGATAGCGGCGCACGTCGTACGTGGTGACCCACGCGGGACGATAGACGGCGATCAATGCGGTCGACATACCCGTGAACCAGGCTTCGCCGGTGGCGAGCAACAGCACGCTGAACGCGTAACCGACAGGCACCACGGTCAGCGAGCCATCGGCGAGCGTGATGTGAATGCCAAGCGCCGCGGCGGCGGTCAGCGACACGACGATCGCCGGCGACACGAAACCCTGGCCGAAGATGAACATGAAGAGATTGCGCGGCAACCACCTGATGCTGGCCCGTTGCAGCAGCGTCGATATACCGACCGGCAACGCGCCATACACGAGGAACGTCAACGCGATGCCTTGCCAGGGTGCGTCGAAGACGACGGCCGCGAGCCCCGTGACGACCGCCATGGCGATCAGCGCGAGCGCCCAGTCGAACAATGTGACGACGAGCGTCGCGCCGAGCAGATGCATGACCGTGCCGTCGTCGAGCCACGCGTTGCTTGCCCACAGCACCGACACCGCGACGATGATCGCGAGCCAGACGTGCTGCAGGGTGCCGTCCTGAAGTCGTTTGAAAGGATTTTTCCACAGCGCGAGCGCGACCACTATCGCAGTGGCGATCCAGCCACCGACAGCGACCCAGAACGGAAGCGGTGTGTAGAGGAAACCCATGTATCTCATATTACTCGTTGGATGACAAAAGGTGTGAGCGGATTCCATGCCAGCGCGCGCGAACGCAATCGGGACGCATGTGTTCGCGGGCCGGCTCGCTCATCGTCGCGGCTCAGGCGTTCATGCGGAGCTGGGTGCCGGCAGGCTGGGTAGTGGTAGCGGCGGGTTGGCGGTCGGGTTCGGGTTCGGGTCCGGCGGCGGCGCGTCGCCGTATGGCGCAGCAGGTTCGGCGGCCATCGGCAGGGGAGCGGCAGTGTCGCTGGCGGGCAACGCATACTGGAAGCGCCGCCTCAGACGGCGCCGCAACGGCACGACGCTCGCCTGCCCCATGATCGGCCGCGCGCTGCCGTCGCGGCTATGGCGCAGCACTTCGAGCTGGCTCGACAGCCAGCCGTTGTACAGCGCGACCGCCGCCGCGCGATTCGGCGCGCCGAGTTGCTGGAATATGCTGGTCAAGTGAATCTTGACGGTGCCTTCGCTGATGCCGAGCGTGCGCGCGATCATCTTGTTGGTGCTGCCCATGTGAACGCAACGCATGATCTGCTCCTGGCGCGGCGACAGCACGCTGGACAATTTGGCGCGGCGCGGCGGCGGCGTCTTGACGTCGAACGGACGGATCACGAGATCCGGCGGCAGCGGCGGGTCCAGCGCCAGCGCGCCGGGCGGCACGTAATGGCCGCCCAGCAGCACCATTTCGAACGCGCGCACGATCAGGCACGGATCGGTTTCGCGCGCGACAACGCCGAGCACGCCTTCGTCCATCAGCGCGCGCACGTGGCTTGGCGAGATCTGATCGGTGAGTACCGCGATGCGCAGATCGGGATAGTGGCTGAGCAGATGGCGGGTATCGGCGACCGACATCCAGTCTTCCCAGTCGATCACGAGCAGATCGAGCCGTTGACGCTTGAGCGCGCGTTCGACCTGACGCCAGTCGTGCGCCTCGTGAAAGCGGGCGAGCCGGTCGATTTGCCGCAGCAGCACTTTGAGCCCATCGCGCCGTTCCGCGTCTGAGTTGAGAATCGAGAATCGCATGCATGTCTCCAGATGAATCGTGCGAGGTGGCGCGATGCGCGCACCCGGCAAACCGGCCGGGTGAACTGCGATGCGTCGCCGTGACTATGATGACAAATTCCCTTCAATTTGACGGCCTGTCCAAAAGGCATAGGAAGACTCAGGCAAAACTCAGACGACGTAAAAAAACCCCGCGCAGGGCGGGGTTCGTCGATCTCGTTGGCGGTCTGCCGTGGCGGCCGCGGTGGCGCGGAAGCGTCAGTGGAAGTGCGGCTGCGCGGGCTCCGCGTCTTCCGGCATTTCGGCATGGACGATTTCGCCGAGCGGATCCGCATAAAGCGGTACGCCGCAGTCGTCGCAATATTCAGGCTCGAAGCGTCCGGCATGGCGGCGCACATCGGTCACGCCGGTGTCCTTGAGCAGCGCGACGATTTCCTCGAGCGGATCGTCCGACGCGGCGGTTTCCTGCGGTTCCTCGTCGATGCCGGGCTCGCCGTTCTCGCGGCCGTAGAGCGGCCACACGACGCCGTAGATCACGTCGTTGCTGCCGCGGCGCGTGAAGCCGACGCGATACTCGTCGATACGACGCTCGCCGAAGCCCGCGACCACCGCGCGCAATTCCTGCGGCGCCGCGCCGATCGTGTCGAACAGATAACGCACGGCGGTGCGCACCGTGTGCGGACGTACGCGCTCATCGGCGTCGCGGCAGGCCGAGTAGTAGGCATCCGGCAGCAGGCATTCGAATTCGCAGCCCGGCAACACCAGCGACAGATTGGCGCCGCCTTGCGTGGTCCACTGTTCGAGACACTGACCACGCTCGATCCGGCTGCCGTGCTCCTCTTCCTGCCAGCGGAAGGTCGCCTCGCCGACCGGCGCCGCCACCACCGCCAGCAGGAAACGCGGGTCGGCCAGAATCGGCGAGGTTTCCGGCAGGTCGCCGAAATTGAGCTTGACGTTGCCGCCGCTCATTGCACCCTGCGCGAGCTGCTGCGCCAGACGCCACGTTTCGACGTGATGGCGCGGCAACTGGTCGATGCTGTACAGGAACGGCGCCATCGCGACGCGCGTGTTGGCCGCGAGCACGTGCGCCTGCAGATGCGCGCGCAGCGCGTCGGCGGCATCGGTCTTGAGCGGGCCGGACGGGATCATGTAGCGCGTCCACGCAAGCACGGGCGCCGCGATCAGCAGCGCTTCATAAGGCACGCCTTCGTGTTCGACGATGAACGACTCGCTGTGAGTTTCCGCCATATCGGCGAGCGCGCCGTAGGCATCGGGATGATTCTGCTGCAGATGATCGAGCGCGGCGTCCAGCGTGGTCTGGTTGGCATTGCGGACGATCCTGGCCAGCAGCGTGTCGAGCTTCGCTTCCCAGAAGCGGTCTTCGGTTCGGCTGCCCGACGCGAAAAGCGCGAGCGAGAGACCGACGAGCTTGTCGGCATCGGGGGGGAGACGTTTGGCGATTCGCGAGCGCATAAATCCGAGAGTTGGTGTGCACAGAACCTTATATTCTAGTCGTTTCCATGCCGCCATATCTTTTGACTGATTATGCGTGGCGAATATAGTCGTTTGCCGATCGGCAATCCGTTTGCCCGGCAGCGTGCAAAGCGCTTTGCCGATGGGCCTGGCCGGATGTTATAAGACGCCCCCGGAGGCAAGACTCGCTCCTATACTGATCGCTTTCAGCTGCTGGCTGACACGTGTGGGTTCATGCGTCGCCGTGGTCTGGCGCAACTGGAGATTCATTGTGAAATCGGACCAACTGATCGAACGTCTCGCCGCGGTATTCGCGTTGATTATTCTGGTGGGCGGATCGCTGCTGGTGCTCGCGCCTTTTACGACCGCGCTACTGTGGGGCGCCATTCTCAGTTATAGCTCGTGGGGCTTGTACCGGCGGTTGACCGCGGCTGTCGGCGGACGGCGCAAGTGGGCTGCCACGTTGATCGTGTTCATCATTCTGATCGTCGTGCTTGGGCCGTTCGTCTATGCGGGTTTTGCATTCGGTGCGCATGTGCATGAAATCGTCGCGCTGGTGCAGCGGCTTTTCGAGGCGGGGTTGCCGGATTTGCCGTCCTGGGTAAGCGGTTTGCCGCTGGTCGGTCCGAGTATCGAAACGTTCTGGGGGCATCTGACCAGCGGAAACTCCGAGTTGATCGCGCAATTGCATACACTCGCGGCGCCGGCCGGCAAATGGATTCTGGCCGCCGCGCTGGCGGTAACGCATGGGTTGGGGCTGCTCGCCTTGAGTATCGTGCTCGCGTTCTTCTTTTATACGGGGGGCGAGGGTGCCGCGGCCTGGTTGAATGCCGGCATGCGACGAATCGCCGGCGAGCGTGCCGACTATCTGCTGGCGCTGGCGGGCAGCACCGTGAAGGGCGTGGTGTACGGCATTCTGGGCACGGCGCTCGTGCAGGGGATTCTGGCTGGATTCGGCTGCTGGATTTCAGGCGTGCCGGCACCGGCGCTGTTGGGGCTCGCTACGTTCTTCCTCTCGGTCATTCCAGGTGGCCCGGTGGTCGTGTGGTTGCCCGCGGCGATCTGGCTGTATCACGGTGGCGCGACGGGTTGGGCGATCTTCCTGGTGGTCTGGGGCGTGCTGGTGGTCGGTATGTCCGACAACGTCATCAAACCGATCCTGATCGGCAAGAACAGCGACATGCCATTGATCCTCGTGATGCTCGGCATTCTGGGCGGCGCGTTTGCGTTCGGTTTCCTGGGCGTCTTCATCGGGCCAACGTTGCTGGCGGTCGCCTATACCGTTCTGCACGACTGGACGATCGGCGCACCGGCCGCCCGCGCGCTTGCGCCTGATGCGAAAGCACCGTTAGTCGACGAATCGGTGCATATAAAAAAGGCGCCTTGAATAAATTCCAGATAACGCTTGCAAGGCCCGTCCTGGGTCGCTAGAATCTCGCTCTTTCGTGCTCCGGACAGCGGGGCACGGAGAGCGGGAAAGCCAGTGATGGCAAGGCTTCCAGCGGTTTCGACAGGTTCAGTCAGTAACAAAAACCTGTTGACGGCGCAGCGGAAAGTCTTCATAATCTCGTTTCTCTGCTGCTGATGCAGCGACGCAGGAAGAAGTGGGCGGTGCAAGCCACCTGAATCTTTCCGCGAACGATCTTTAAAAATTAACAGCCGATAAGTGTGGGCGCTTGATGCGGAACGCGAGCCGGATTCTCCGGAGTCTGGCGTAAAGCAAAAGTATCAAGTCTCACACAGTAATGAAAGGAAGGTTTGACCGTCGAGAGATGGATCGAACAATTCGTCAGTACGTTGAGTGAGCGACCGGGTTCGAAAGAGCCCGAAAAACAGTAACAGGTTTGAACTGAAGAGTTTGATCCTGGCTCAGATTGAACGCTGGCGGCATGCCTTACACATGCAAGTCGAACGGCAGCACGGGAGCAATCCTGGTGGCGAGTGGCGAACGGGTGAGTAATACATCGGAACGTGTCCTGGAGTGGGGGATAGCCCGGCGAAAGCCGGATTAATACCGCATACGCTCTGTGGAGGAAAGGGGGGGATCTTCGGACCTCCCGCTCAAGGGGCGGCCGATGGCAGATTAGCTAGTTGGTGGGGTAAAGGCCTACCAAGGCGACGATCTGTAGCTGGTCTGAGAGGACGACCAGCCACACTGGGACTGAGACACGGCCCAGACTCCTACGGGAGGCAGCAGTGGGGAATTTTGGACAATGGGGGAAACCCTGATCCAGCAATGCCGCGTGTGTGAAGAAGGCCTTCGGGTTGTAAAGCACTTTTGTCCGGAAAGAAAACCATCGCCCTAATATGGTGGTGGGATGACGGTACCGGAAGAATAAGCACCGGCTAACTACGTGCCAGCAGCCGCGGTAATACGTAGGGTGCAAGCGTTAATCGGAATTACTGGGCGTAAAGCGTGCGCAGGCGGTTCGCTAAGACAGATGTGAAATCCCCGGGCTTAACCTGGGAACTGCATTTGTGACTGGCGGGCTAGAGTATGGCAGAGGGGGGTAGAATTCCACGTGTAGCAGTGAAATGCGTAGAGATGTGGAGGAATACCGATGGCGAAGGCAGCCCCCTGGGCCAATACTGACGCTCATGCACGAAAGCGTGGGGAGCAAACAGGATTAGATACCCTGGTAGTCCACGCCCTAAACGATGTCAACTAGTTGTCGGGTCTTCATTGACTTGGTAACGTAGCTAACGCGTGAAGTTGACCGCCTGGGGAGTACGGTCGCAAGATTAAAACTCAAAGGAATTGACGGGGACCCGCACAAGCGGTGGATGATGTGGATTAATTCGATGCAACGCGAAAAACCTTACCTACCCTTGACATGTATGGAACCCTGCTGAGAGGTGGGGGTGCCCGAAAGGGAGCCATAACACAGGTGCTGCATGGCTGTCGTCAGCTCGTGTCGTGAGATGTTGGGTTAAGTCCCGCAACGAGCGCAACCCTTGTCCCTAGTTGCTACGCAAGAGCACTCCAGGGAGACTGCCGGTGACAAACCGGAGGAAGGTGGGGATGACGTCAAGTCCTCATGGCCCTTATGGGTAGGGCTTCACACGTCATACAATGGTCGGAACAGAGGGTTGCCAAGCCGCGAGGTGGAGCCAATCCCAGAAAACCGATCGTAGTCCGGATCGCACTCTGCAACTCGAGTGCGTGAAGCTGGAATCGCTAGTAATCGCGGATCAGCATGCCGCGGTGAATACGTTCCCGGGTCTTGTACACACCGCCCGTCACACCATGGGAGTGGGTTTTACCAGAAGTGGCTAGTCTAACCGCAAGGAGGACGGTCACCACGGTAGGATTCATGACTGGGGTGAAGTCGTAACAAGGTAGCCGTATCGGAAGGTGCGGCTGGATCACCTCCTTTCTCGAGCTGACGTGTTCAACGTTGAGCGCTCACGCTTATCGGCTGTGAATTGCAGCAGTCTGGATGGACAATCCTCAGTGCGCAGTGTTCTGTGAAGAGCAGAGTACTTCGCATTGGCGATTGAGCCAGTCAGAGCGGGACGTGGTTATAGCAACCACGCGATCGGCTGTCGTTCTTTAACAATCAGGAAGAAGTAGTAAAGAGATTCACGAAAGCATACTTAGAGATGGGTGTGCGAGTAGGTGAATCAGGGTTGTGATTGTATCAATGTATGAAAAGGTGATCGAAAGATCGCCTTGGAATACGGCGCAACACGAATACTCAACCTGTAACGATGTGGCGAAGGCCGTGTTCCGAGTGAATGCGCCGAAGACACACCCGTTATAGGGTCAAGCGAACAAGTGCATGTGGTGGATGCCTTGGCGATCACAGGCGATGAAGGACGCGGTAGCCTGCGAAAAGCGGTGGGGAGCTGGCAAACGAGCTTTGATCCACCGATATCCGAATGGGGAAACCCACTCCTTATGGAGTATCCGTAGCTGAATACATAGGCTACGCGAAGCGAACGCGGTGAACTGAAACATCTAAGTAACCGCAGGAAAAGAAATCAACCGAGATTCCCAGAGTAGTGGCGAGCGAAATGGGACCAGCCTGTACTCTTTATCTTCATTGTTAGTCGAACGCTCTGGAAAGTGCGGCCATAGCAGGTGATAGCCCTGTAGACGAAAACAGCGAGGAAGAACTAGGTGTACGGAAAGTAGGGCGGGACACGTGAAATCCTGTCTGAAGATGGGGGGACCATCCTCCAAGGCTAAATACTCGTGATCGACCGATAGTGAACCAGTACCGTGAGGGAAAGGCGAAAAGAACCCCGGGAGGGGAGTGAAATAGATCCTGAAACCGCATGCATACAAACAGTCGGAGCCTCGTAAGGGGTGACGGCGTACCTTTTGTATAATGGGTCAGCGACTTACATTCAGTGGCAAGCTTAACCGATTAGGGCAGGCGTAGCGAAAGCGAGTCCGAACAGGGCGATTCAGTCGCTGGGTGTAGACCCGAAACCAGGTGATCTATCCATGGCCAGGATGAAGGTGCGGTAACACGTACTGGAGGTCCGAACCCACTAACGTTGAAAAGTTAGGGGATGAGCTGTGGATAGGGGTGAAAGGCTAAACAAACCTGGAAATAGCTGGTTCTCTCCGAAAACTATTTAGGTAGTGCCTCGTGTATCACCTTCGGGGGTAGAGCACTGTCATGGTTGTGGGGTCCATTGCGGATTACTACGCCATAGCAAACTCCGAATACCGAAGAGTGCAATCACGGGAGACAGACATCGGGTGCTAACGTCCGGTGTCAAGAGGGAAACAACCCAGACCGCCAGCTAAGGTCCCCAAATATGGCTAAGTGGGAAACGAAGTGGGAAGGCTAAAACAGTCAGGAGGTTGGCTTAGAAGCAGCCATCCTTTAAAGAAAGCGTAATAGCTCACTGATCGAGTCGTCCTGCGCGGAAGATGTAACGGGGCTAAGCCATATACCGAAGCTGCGGATGCACATTTATGTGCATGGTAGGAGAGCGTTCCGTAAGCCTGCGAAGGTGCATTGAAAAGTGCGCTGGAGGTATCGGAAGTGCGAATGCTGACATGAGTAGCGATAAAGGGGGTGAAAGGCCCCCTCGCCGTAAGCCCAAGGTTTCCTACGCAACGTTCATCGGCGTAGGGTGAGTCGGCCCCTAAGGCGAGGCAGAAATGCGTAGCTGATGGGAAGCAGGTTAATATTCCTGCACCATTGTTAGATGCGATGGGGGGACGGATCGCGGAAGGTTGTCCGGGTGTTGGAAGTCCCGGTCCTTGCATTGGAGAAGGCGCTTTGGCAAATCCGGGCGCGGAATTCAAGGGTGCGAGGCCAGTGATCTAGGTCACGAAGCAATCGGAAGTGGTTCCAGGAAAAGCCTCTAAGCTTCAGTCTAACAAGACCGTACCGCAAACCGACACAGGTGGGCGAGATGAGTATTCTAAGGCGCTTGAGAGAACTCGGGAGAAGGAACTCGGCAAATTGGTACCGTAACTTCGGGATAAGGTACGCCCCTGTAGCTTGATGCGCCTGCGCGCAGAGGGTGAAGGGGTTGCAATAAACTGGTGGCTGCGACTGTTTAATAAAAACACAGCACTCTGCAAACACGAAAGTGGACGTATAGGGTGTGACGCCTGCCCGGTGCCGGAAGATTAAATGATGGGGTGCAAGCTCTTGATTGAAGTCCCGGTAAACGGCGGCCGTAACTATAACGGTCCTAAGGTAGCGAAATTCCTTGTCGGGTAAGTTCCGACCTGCACGAATGGCGTAACGATGGCCACACTGTCTCCTCCCGAGACTCAGCGAAGTTGAAGTGTTTGTGATGATGCAATCTCCCCGCGGCTAGACGGAAAGACCCCATGAACCTTTACTGTAGCTTTGCATTGGACTTTGAACCGGTCTGTGTAGGATAGGTGGGAGGCTTTGAAGCTGGAACGCTAGTTTCAGTGGAGCCGACCTTGAAATACCACCCTGGCTTGTTTGAGGTTCTAACCTTGGTCCGTAATCCGGATCGGGGACAGTGCATGGTAGGCAGTTTGACTGGGGCGGTCTCCTCCCAAAGTGTAACGGAGGAGTACGAAGGTACGCTAGGTACGGTCGGAAATCGTGCTGATAGTGCAATGGCATAAGCGTGCTTAACTGCGAGACCGACAAGTCGAGCAGGTGCGAAAGCAGGTCATAGTGATCCGGTGGTTCTGTATGGAAGGGCCATCGCTCAACGGATAAAAGGTACTCTGGGGATAACAGGCTGATACCGCCCAAGAGTTCATATCGACGGCGGTGTTTGGCACCTCGATGTCGGCTCATCTCATCCTGGGGCTGTAGCCGGTCCCAAGGGTATGGCTGTTCGCCATTTAAAGAGGTACGTGAGCTGGGTTTAAAACGTCGTGAGACAGTTTGGTCCCTATCTGCCGTGGGCGCTGGATATTTGAAGGGGGCTGCTCCTAGTACGAGAGGACCGGAGTGGACGAACCTCTGGTGTACCGGTTGTCACGCCAGTGGCATCGCCGGGTAGCTATGTTCGGAAGAGATAACCGCTGAAAGCATCTAAGCGGGAAACTCGCCTTAAGATGAGATATCCCCGGGGCTTCGAGCCCCTTGAAGGGTCGTTCAAGACCAGGACGTTGATAGGTCAGGTGTGTAAGCGCAGTAATGTGCTCAGCTAACTGATACTAATTGCCCGTAAGGCTTGATCCTATAACAGGTGTGTGTCGGCAGCCGTTAGTGCTTCAGCACTTATGGATGCCCCACCCTGCGCTACGCGCAGGGTCTTATGCAGACCACACACAGGTTGAGATCAGTGTTGTGCCAGATAAAACAACACAACCCCCGCCACTGATGTCACATCATCAGAAACTACTTCTTCCGGATTGGTCGTGATGCCCCAAAAGGCGCCACGGCAACAAGTCATGCCTGATGACCATAGCGAGTCGGTACCACCCCTTCCCATCCCGAACAGGACCGTGAAACGACTCCACGCCGATGATAGTGCGGATTGCCCGTGTGAAAGTAGGTAATCGTCAGGCTCCCCAGCAGCACACTGCAGCAAACAGAAACCCCACCTACAACGGTGGGGTTTCTGCGTTTACGCGCCTGAAAGCACGACTTCAGAATGTAGTCAGGGGGTATCCGTTCTCACGCGACGACGGCAACCATTACCGGCCCCTGGCGACGCAGAGAACAACGCGACCACCTCCAGCGTCGAGCCCCGGTTGCAGAAAACCTCCGCCCTCACGGCCCCGGGCCCCCGATCCACAGTCTCTCGGCATAACCGGTCAATTCCAGATACGCCCGTCCCACATCCGCGCCATTCCGGCTTACGCGTACCGCTCCCTCCAAGTACACCACACCCTCCCAGTACACGCGCACCAGTCGATTGCCGCGAGTCGAGTTCCTGATCATTCATTCGTCACGCGCGAATCGAAGCCTGTCAGATCGAACAAGCGGTTAAAAAGAGCCAGATTGCGATCGACCGTTTAAGTGTAAAGTGCTGTATGCATATACAGTATTCGATCGCACTAAATGTCAGCCGCTGCTATCCATACCGAAGATATCCACCCATCGCTTTGGCGAGCTTCTCAGCTCGCGGGTGGGGGGGAGCGTACGGTGGATACAGGCTACCCCGTGCTGTCGACGGAATTGCCAGGCGGTGGCTGGCCGGTTGGCGTACTGGTCGATCTGCTGGTTCAGCAAGCAGGCGTCGGCGAAATGCGGCTTTTGCGGCCTGCGCTCAGTGCGTTAACTGCTCGGCCGGTCGCGTTGCTCCAGCCACCTCATATCCCAGACGGACTAGGGTTGGCCTACATAGGGCTGTCGCTCGATCGTCTGTTGCAAATCAAGACGGCTGGATCGGCCGACGCGTTTTGGTCCGCTGAACAGATTCTGCGAGCAGGAAGCTGTGATGCGCTCATTCTCTGGGCACAACACGCGAAAGCGTCATCGCTACGGCGTTTGCATCTGGCCGCCCAGTCATCCGGGACGCTGTTTGTCATGGTGCGGCCATTGACGGCGGCTCAAGATTCCTCGCCGGCCGTACTGCGACTGGCGCTGAGACCAGCGGCAGATGGCCTGATGGTCGAGATCGTGAAACGACGAGGTCCAACACGCGCAGAACCTCTGTCGATTTCTCTTCAACCCACTCCAGTTCTGTTTTCCCACCATGCGCGTCTTCCTCGCCGTCTACCTGCCGAAGTTGTCTCTCGAAGTCTTCCGGCCCAAGTGGTTGTCTGAACTGGCGCACGGTAGCGTGGTATTCGAGAAAGACAAGGTCGTCATCGCGGACCGCGCGGCACGGGTGGCCGGCGTACAGCCGGGCATGAAGCGCGGTGGAGTGATGACGCTATCGCCCGAAACCGTCTTGTACGAGCGCGATCTCGCACGCGAGACCGCGGCGCAATGCGAAGTCGGCATGTCGTTGATGAAGTTTTCGCCCAATGTCGCGCTGCTCGACGAGGCCACGATCATCGTCGAAGTCGGCGCAAGCCTGCGGCTTTTCGGCGGCCTGTTGTCGCTTTGCCGGCAGGTGAGGGCGCTGCTTGCCACGGTCGGCCTGACCGCGAACCTCAGCGCAGCCCCAACCGGCCAGGGCGCGTGGCTATTGGCGAAGCAGTACGCGAGTCGATCGGGTGTGCAGCGTGTATTGAAACTGGCTTCGCTAGAACGCGCGCTGTTGTCGTTGCCCATGTTCGCGGTGCCCGAAATTCGCCTGTTCGCGGACCTGTTTGATGGACTGGGTTGCAAGACGATCGCCGACGTACGCCGTCTGCCACGCGCCGGACTGCAGCGCCGCTGCGGCGAGCATCTGCTGGATTCGCTGGATCGCGCTTTTGGCACCGCGCCTGAACTGTACGACTGGCTCGAACTTCCCCCCACTTTTTCCGCGCATATCGAGTTGCCGGACCGTCTCGAACACGCGGACGGGGCATTGTTCGCCGCGCATCGTCTGATCGTGCAGCTCTGTGGCTGGCTTTGCGCGAAGCAGTTGGCGGTATCCGCAATCAGGCTGTCCATCGAACACGAACGGGGCAGGCAGGCCATTGCGCCCACGGTGATCGACATCGCGCTTGCTGAGCCTGCGTGGCGCGAAGAGCATTTGCTACGTCTTCTGAAAGAGCGACTGCATCGCGTGGAGCTTGCGGCGCCGGCCATTGCGTTGCGCCTTGATTCAGCGAAAGTCGATCCGGTCGAACCGGTTTCGGACAATCTGTTTCCCGAGCCCGGCGGAACGCCCGAGGATCTCGCTCGCTTGATCGAACTCTTGATTGCGCGTGTTGGAGACGAAAACGTGCTGCGTCCCGCACCGATCGCGGATTACCGTCCCGAGATCGCCAACCGCTGGGTGCCGGTCAGTCAGGCCACGAAGAAGATCAGGCTGCCCGACAGCCTGCCGAGGCCGACGTGGATGCTGGCCACGCCTGTGCGTCTGCTGATGCGTCGACATCGGCCGTTTTACGGTTCGCCGCTGCGGATAATGTCGCCGGCCGAGCGCATCGAAGCCGGCTGGTTCGACGGCGAACTCGTCACGCGCGATTACTTCGTCGCGCAGGCCGACGACCGCAGTTGCTACTGGATCTATCGCGAGAGGATCAGCAGCCGCGATGTCGAGGAAGAGCCGCGCTGGTTTCTTCACGGTCTGTTCGGATGACGCGCCATGGAAACGACCTTCACCACGCTGCCGGCGTATGCCGAACTGTTCTGCTTTTCCAACTTCACGTTTCTACACGGCGCGTCGCACGCGCAGGAACTCGTCGAGCGCGCGAAGCAACTCGGCTACTCGGCACTGGCCGTCACGGATGAATGTTCGCTTGCGGGCGTCGTGCGTGCGCATGTCGCAGCGAAGGAGGTGGAGCTGCCCCTTGTCATCGGCTCGTACTTCCGCTTGCGCAACGCGGATGGCTCGCCCGCATTCGAACTGATTCTTCTTGCGCAGAACCGTGAGGGCTACGGCAATCTGTCTGAGCTGATCACGCTTGCGCGGACCCGCGCGCCAAAAGGCGAATACCGGTTGACGCCGCAGGACCTGTCACGGCCGGACCGGGACAACGCGCATCTGCGCGGCATGCCCGATTGTCTTGCGATTCTGGTGCCGGCCTTTCCCGCGCAGGAAGAGATACTCGACGCGCAAATCGAGTGGCTCGGCGAGACTTTTCCCGGGCGGGCATGGGTGGGTCTGGTGTTGCATCAGCGTGCAATGGATGACATTCATCGCGGCGCGGTCGAATATGTCGCGGGGCAGCAGAACATGCCCGTCGTCGCGTTGGGCAACGTCGTGATGCACGTCCGTTCGCGCAAGCCGCTACAGGACACGATGACGGCGATCCGCGCCGGCAAGCCGCTGAACGAATGCGGCTACGAACTCGCGCCGAATGCCGAGCAGCATTTGCGTTCGCGGCTGCGCATCGCGAATCTTTACCCCGATCAAACGTTGAGCGAGACGATCGACGTAGTGGCACGCTGTGCGTTTTCTCTCGATGAACTCAAGTACGAATATCCTGACGAGCTCGTGCCGGCAGGCCATACCCCCACTTCGTATTTGCGGCAGGAGACGTATAGCGGCGCGCAGCACCGTTTTTCCGCGGGAATCCCGGATAACGTCCAGACACAGATCGAACGCGAACTGAAATTGATCGCGGAACTGCAATACGAGCCGTATTTTCTGACTGTCTACGACATCGTTAAATTTGCGCGTAGTCAGAACATTCTGTGTCAGGGGCGAGGGTCGGCCGCCAACTCGGTCGTGTGCTATTGCCTCGGCATTACCGAGGTGGACCCGGCGCGAATCAACATGCTGTTCGAGCGGTTTCTCAGCCGCGAGCGTAAAGAGCCGCCGGATATCGACGTCGACTTCGAGCATCAGCGTCGCGAAGAGGTGATCCAGTATATCTACGCGAAGTACGGCCGGCATCGCGCGGCGCTGGCTGCGTCGCTGATCACGTATCACGCGCGCAGTGCGCTGCGGGACGTCGGCAAGGCGCTGGGGCTCGACGCGTCGTTGATCGAGCGGATCAGCAAATCGCAGCAGTGGTGGGACGGCCCCGACGCGATCGCTACGCAGCTGGCGGAAGCGGGCTTCGACATCAACTCGCACATCACGCGCAATCTGATTCGTCTCACGAAGGAGTTGCGCGCGTTTCCGCGTCATCTGTCGCAACACGTCGGCGGCTTCGTGATCGCGAAGGACAAGCTGTCGCGGCTCGTACCGATCGAGAACGCGACGATGAAAGACCGCAGCGTGATCGAATGGGACAAGGACGACATCGACGCGCTCAAGCTGCTGAAAGTCGATGTGCTGGCGCTCGGCATGTTGTCGGCCATTCGGCGCGCGCTGGAATTCGTCGCGCTGAGGCGCGGCTTTCCGCGTTTCCGGATGCAGGACATTCCGCGTGAAGATCGCGCCGTCTACGAAATGTGCGGACACGCCGATACGATTGGCGTGTTCCAGATCGAGTCGCGTGCACAGCAAAGCATGCTGCCACGCCTGAAGCCGAATCAATACTACGACCTGGTCATCGAGGTGGCGATCGTGCGGCCCGGTCCGATTCAAGGCGGCATGGTGCATCCGTATCTGCGCCGCAAGCAAGGTCTCGAACCGGTCGACTATGCGAAGGAGGAGCTGAAGCCCGTGCTCGAGCGCACGCTCGGCGTGCCGATTTTCCAGGAGCAGGTCATGCATCTGGCGATGGTCGCGGCGGAATATACCGGCGAACAGGCCGACCAGTTGCGTCGCGCGATGGCCGCATGGCGGCGCAGCGGCAACCTCGCGAAGTATCAGCAGGATCTGAGCGATCGCATGTCGGCGCGTGGTTATGAGAAGCCGTTCATCGATCGCATCTGCAAACAGATCGAGGGCTTCGGTGAATATGGTTTTCCGGAAAGTCATGCGGCGAGTTTCGCGTTGCTCGTCTATCTGAGCGCGTGGCTCAAGCGTTACGAACCGGCGGCTTTTCTGGCGGCTTTGCTGAACAGTCAGCCGATGGGTTTCTATTCGCCGTCGCAACTGGTGCAGGACGCGAAACGCCACGGCGTCCAGGTGTTGCCGCCGGATGTGACGTTCAGCGATTGGGAGTCGACGTTCGAGCGTCGCGGCCACGAAGGGCGGCGTATTTCAGCGGAAGAGACCGGCCTGCAGCGTCAGTATGCCGAGTTATCCGCGCGGCGCTTGCGCGAGTTGGCGCCGCGTCATCTGACGCTGAGCCGGACGGTGCGCCGCGCGGCGCAGCGCATGAGCGGGCGCGTGTATCAGCCGTCGAATACGTATGGCGCGCGCGGTCCCGCGGTGCGCATCGGTTTGCATCTGATCAAGGGACTCGCGCAGGACGCCGCCGAACGCATCATGGCGGCTCGCCGCGACGCGCCGTTTACCGGCGTCGACGATCTGGCGCGGCGCGCGGCCTTGACGCGGCGCGATCTCGCCGCGCTGGCCGCGGCCAATGCACTGGTCAACATCGCAGGGCATCGGCGCGAGGCGTGGTGGGCCGTGACCGCGCAGCACACGGTGCCCCGCCTGCTGCGCGACGCGCCGATCGACGAAGCGCCGCTTGCACTGCCGCACGCCTCCGAGAGTCGCGAGATCGTCGACGATTACGCGAGCATCGGCCTCACGCTCAATCGCCATCCGCTTGCGTTGCTGCGCGGGCGACTGGCCGCGCAAAGGTTTCGTCCGGCCGCCGAACTCGCCAACTGTCGGCACGGCATGCTGGCACGCGTGTGCGGCATCGTCACCGTGCGGCAACGGCCGGGGACGGCGAACGGCACGGTATTCGTGTCGCTTGAAGACGAGACGGGGGCCGTGAATGTGATCGTCTGGCCGTCGCTGGTGGAGAAGCAGCGCAAGGTGTTGCTGGGGGCGTCGTTGCTGGCGGTGTACGGGGTTTTGCAGCGGGACGACGGTGTCGCGACGGGGAATGATCCCGCGCATTCCGCTGAACGCGAGAGGCGGGCGGCGAATGCCGCGGGGCGTGCCGCGGAAAAAGAGCGGGGCGCGAGACGCCCGGAGCGCGGCGGGCAGACAGGCAACGCGAAACGGAAGAATCAAGGCGAGGTGATTCATCTCGTTGCCCATCGTCTCGAGGACCTCAGCGAATGGCTAGGCGAACTCGCGACGACGAGCCGCGATTTTCATTGACGATGCGTCCCATCCCCGCGCCACGGAAATGCCGTCAACACCTGGCGGATACCTGCATCGAACGGCGTGCGCCGGCCGATGCCGAGCGCTTCGAGTTGCGTCGAGGCGAGATGGCAGTTATGCGGACGCGGTGTCGCATCGGCCGGCGTGTACTGCGGCGTCAAACGGGCGTCGACCTGCAAGGCTTTAGCGAGACGCAGCGCGATTTCGTACTTGGTCATCGGCTCGTCGCCCGACCATTGCACGATGCCGCGAATCGCCTCGCCACGCGCGTGACGCGTGAGCATCTGGCGGATCACGAACGCGACGTCCGGCGTGAAGGTCGGATAGCGGATCGCCCAGGCATCCATCACGGCGGGCTTGACCTGCGGCGCCGCGGATGCAGATGTCGATGCCGATGTCGATGCAGACGCAACGATCGCCGGCACCAGACTCGTCACCGCCGACTCCGTCCAATCGACGATCGGTCCATACAGCAGCGGCAAGCGCAGCACGCAGCCGAGTCCGGTCGCCTCCAGCAGCGCGCGTTCGCCTTCGAGTTTGCTGCGGCCATATGCGTTGATCGGCGACGGCGTGGCGTCGTGCCGGTAGGTGGGATGCGCGCCGTCGAAGACGTAGTCGGTGGAAATCGACAGCGTCCATGCACCGCGCCGGCCGGCTGCGGTGGCCAATGTGCGCACCGCATCGACGTTCAATGCGTGGGCCAGCGCCGGGTTGTGCTCGCACACGTCCGGGCGGCGTTCCGCCGCGGCGATCACGAGCGCGTCCGGCGCTTCGCGCTCGACGAATTGCTCGACCGCCTGCGCGTCGCGGATATCCAGCGTGAGCGTGTTTTGCGCCGGGCGGCTGAATGTCGTGGCGACGACTTGCCAGGCGGGCTCGCGCGCGAGTTCGTCGACGAGCGCGCGGCCGAGCAATCCGGACGCGCCGATCACGGCTACCTTGAACATGAGGCGAGCCCGCTTAGCCGAGCGACGCGCTGGGCGCGCCGCCGTCCGAGTTGCTGGCCGCCTTGACCGTATAACCCGCCTCGTCGATGGCCGCCTTCAGCGAGTCGAGCGACTGCGCCGATTCGACCACGACGCACCCCGAGGTCAGATCCACCCGAACCTGCGCGGCATCGTCGTGTTCGCGGATTGCGTTGGTCACCGCCGCGACGCAGTGCTGGCAGCTCATGCCTTCAACCTGAAGTTCGATGGTCATCGTGAAAGTCTCCGAAAAGTGATCAGGGCAATAGCCGGATTATGCCTGTCGATCCGTTCCCGAGTGGCTGACCTTCCCATCGTAGGAAGGTGTACGATCGACCCAGATCTTTGGGGGAACACTCATGAATATCGGCGAAGCGGCCCGCGCGTCGGGCGTCACGGCGAAAATGATCCGCTATTACGAGAGCGTTGGCTTACTGATGGCGAAGGCGCGCACGAGCGCCGGCTATCGGGTTTACGGCCCGCAGGAGGTTCATTCGCTGCGCTTTATCCGTCAGGCGCGCCGACTCGGCTTCCTGGTCGAAGACATCCGCCGGTTGCTGGCACTGTGGCACGACCGCTCGCGCGCCAGTGCCGAAGTGAAGGCGATCGCGCTGGAGCATGTCGCGGAACTCGATCGCCGTATCGCGGAACTCACCGACATGCGCGACACGTTGGCGCATCTCGCCGATCACTGCCATGGCGACGACCGGCCGGACTGTCCGATTATCGAGAGATTGGCCGACACGGATGTGGTGACAGGGCACGGGTGTCACCCGATAGAAGAGGCGTAAACGGTGCGGATACGACCTCGGAGCAACCGAAGTGGTTGCGCAGGTGCAACCCATGTTCAGTTTGCACATAAAAGGTGCAAAAAAAACGAGGGTGCGATTTGAACTGAGCTGAATTTTGCGTCGAAAGCAAAAAAATCAAAGACTTAATTGCACCGTTGTCGTGCACCATTCCAAAGCGGAATGCACGTCATGCGGGCATTTCATTGGTCAGGTTGCACCGGAGGGCTATAATTCGGGTTAACCCTTTTACGGGAAATCCCTGATGAAACGTGCACCGGGGATTCAATCTGATCCTTGGAGAACATCATGTTTGCATACATTCTTGAAAAGCTGAGCACCTGGTTTGAAGCTGCGGAACGTAACCGCCGTGAAGCCTACCTGGCATCGTCGTCGGATATCGTTCAGCTTGAGCAACGCATCCGTACGCTCGAAACCAATGGTTATTCGCTGTAAGCTGCACCCGCTTCACGTTTGACCGGCAGCGCCTGATTGCGCAGCCATCGCAGTAAGTGTTGAGCCCCGTATTGACGGGGCTTTGTCACATCTGGAGCCTGGAAAATCTCACGAGACGGCCGGTATGGCGTGCTCATGGCGAATCTCGACTAGCCTGACGCTGCACTGCGCGGTAAGGTAAGACGTTTGCGGCGCAGCCTGTTATCCGATTGATGATCTACCGCCAACGAAGACGTCTTCAAACCTAACCGGTCCGTTCCATGTCTACCGCCCGTTCGCTCAAATCCATCTTCGCCATGATCGTTGCGGTTTCGCTGACGACAGCGTGGGCCGAATCAAGTGCCTACGCCACGTCCAGCGCGAAGGATACGAAGAGCACCACAAAGCGAACGAAAAGTGCCAAGAGCACGAGGAACACGAAGCACGCGGAAAGCACGGAAAGCGCCGAAAGTGCGGCGCGCAAACCGCTGATTCTCGATTCGCAGAACGGCATCAGCGACGGTCAAAGCGGTACCGTCCTGCAAACCGCGCCGTTCTCGCACCAGCCGATCGTCGGCGCGCAGTCGATCGCAGCGCCTGCCGAACTCGCGCCGAACTCGTCGACGCCCTACGTCGTTGCGCCTTATATCGAACTGCCTACCGGCGGCGGCACATCGCAGCCGCCGAGGCCGCAGCCGCGACCCGTTCAGCGCTCGCAGTAAGCCCCGTCAGCGCTCGCGTGGGGCAGTGCGACGCGGCGCGCGAACTCAATCGCCGCGATACTCGACCTTGAACTGCGCGGCCTTATCCACGCCAAGCGCCTTCACCAGCCACGGCATCTGATCCTTCAGCGACTTCGCCAGCGTATACGGCGGGTTCAGAATGAACATGCCGCTGCCGAACAGTCCGAAACCGTCTTCCGGCGGATTGCTCACCGTCAGACTCACATGCAGCCAGTTGCGCTCCTGAAGCTTTTTCAACTGCTCGGGAAAGCGCTGCGACTCGGGGCGCCGCACCTGCGGATACCAGACCGCGTACATGCCGGTCGGAAAACGCTTCAGACTTTCTTCGACGCAACGGATCGTGCGCAGGTAATCGCGCTTGTCTTCATACGACGGATCGAGCAGCACCAGCGCCCGGCGCGGCGCCGGCGGCAGCAACGCGATGATGCCGTCGAAGCCGTCGCCGGCGTACAGCATTGCGCGGCGGCCGGCATCGCGAAAGTTGTGGCGCAGCACGTCGATTTCGGTGGTGTGCAGTTCGAACAGACGCAACCGATCCTGTTCGCGCAACTGCCGCCATGCAATGTACGGCGAGCCGGGGTAGTAGCGTAGTTGACCGTCCGGATTCAGCGCGGCGACTTCATCGACGTAATCGGCGAAGATCGGCGGCAGATCGTTGCGTTCCCAGATTCTGGCGATGCCGGTCTCGAATTCGCCCGTTTTGGTCGCGTAGCCTTCCTTCAGCGAGTAGACGCCCGCGCCCGCGTGCGTGTCGATATACCAGTAGGCTTTGTCCTTCTGGCCGAGATAGCGCAGAAGCTGCAACACGACGGCGTGTTTCAGAACGTCGGCGTGATTGCCTGCATGGAAGGCGTGTCGATAGCTGAGCATGATGAGGAGACGCTGAAAGAGGGCGTGCCGGGCCGAAGCCGGTTCCGGCGCTGCGGGTGCGGATGGCGGCAAACGCGGCTGCAAAACGCTGCAGCAGAAAAACGCGGCTGCAATACCGCTGCAATACCGCTGCGATACCGCTGAAATGCAAGGCTGCGCGGCGGACAATGAGCGCCGACGCGCAACGCGGCCGCGTATTGTACGCGACGCCGCGGCCTGTACCGTGCCAAACGCCGAGCGCGGTAACGCTTCGCTCCGCGTGACCGCGTATTTCACGGCACGGCACGACGCGGCCCACGCATGCAACGCGACGTATTTCAATCCACCCGCGCCATCCGCTGCATCGTGGATTACCTACCAACCGTCGCGTTGCCGCCGGCCCGCTCAATCGTACGCGTCGCCGATGATCTCTTCGATCTTCTGTTTGATCTCGGGCGTGATGCGCTCGGCCACCTCGGCGGACTGCATGTTTTCGCCAATCTGCTCGACCCGCGACGCGCCCGTAATCACCGTACTCACGTTGGGATTCTTCAGAATCCACGCGATCGCCAGTTGCCCGACCGTGCAATTCAGTTCATCGGCCACTTCGCCGAGCTTGCCGACCACATCGTTCCTGCCCGAGTCGGTCAACTGTTTGCGCAGCCAGTCGTAGCCCTGCAATTGCGCGCGGCTACCGGACGGCACGCCGTCGCGATACTTACCGGTAAGCAGGCCGGAAGCGAGCGGACTCCACGTGGTCAGGCCGAGACCGATGTCCTCGTAAAGCCGCCTGTATTCCTGTTCGACGCGCTTGCGATGAAACAGGTTGTACTGCGGCTGTTCCATCACGGGTTTGTGAAGATGATGCCGCTCGGCAATCTCGTAGGCCGCGCGGATCTCGTCGGCGCTCCATTCGGACGTGCCCCAGTACAGCGCCTTGCCGCGCGCGATCATATCGCTCATCGCCCACACGGTTTCCTCGACCGGCGTGTTCGGGTCGGGACGATGACAGAACACCAGATCGACATAATCGAGTTGTAGCCTCTTGAGCGACGCGTCGATCGCGTTCAGCAGATATTTGCGGTTCAGCGTGTGGTATTGATTCGGCTCTTCCGCAAGTCCCCAGAAGAATTTCGTCGACACCACATAGCTCACGCGCGGCCATGCCAGTTCCTTGAGCGCCTGACCCATGATTTCCTCCGACTTGCCGCCGGCATACACCTCGGCGTTGTCGAAGAAATTGACGCCGGCGTCACGCGCCGCGGCGAGCGATTCGCGCGCCGCGCCATGATCGACCTGATTGCCGTACGTGACCCATGAGCCGATGGACAGTTCGCTGACTTGCAGGCCTGAGCGGCCCAGACGTCGATAATTCATGCGTTGCTCCTTGTAGACGAGGCCGCAGGAAGGCCGCCGAAACATCCAGTTTAACGAGAGAAGTTTCGATGTGCGTTTTACCGGTGTAGTTCACACGCTTCATGCACAATAGCAGCGTTGGCCGCAGTGCAGCATTCAGCCGGATGGCCTATGCCGTTTGGCTGACTTCACGCCGCCCGCGGTCCGTGGTCTCATTGCTCATCAACTGCACGGAGGTTCTGGATGTCGTCACTGAACACGAATCTGAATGGCAAGGTCGCGGTCGTCACCGGCGCCGCGAGCGGCATCGGCAAACAGATCGCCCTCACGCTGTCCGCGGCGGGCGCGGCGGTCGCGATCGCCGACCTGAACCAGGACGGCGCGAACGCCGTCGCTGAGGAAATCAAAAAAGGTGGCGGCAAGGCGATCGGCGTGGCAATGGACGTCACGAACGAGGACGCCGTCAACCAGGGCATCGACAAGGTCGCGGCCGAACTCGGTTCGGTCGATATCCTGATCTCCAACGCCGGCATTCAGATCGTTAATCCGATCGAAAACTATTCGTTTTCCGATTGGAAGAAAATGCAGGCGATTCACGTGGATGGCGCGTTCCTTACCACCAAGGCCGCGCTCAAGCACATGTACAAGGACGATCGCGGCGGCATCGTGATCTACATGGGTTCGGTCCATTCGCACGAAGCATCGCCGCTGAAATCCGCTTATGTGACGGCCAAGCATGCGTTGCTGGGACTGTCGCGCGTGCTGGCGAAGGAAGGCGCGAAGCACAACGTGCGCTCGCATGTGGTGTGTCCGGGTTTCGTGCGCACGCCGCTCGTCGACAAGCAGATTCCCGAGCAGGCCAAGGAACTCGGCATCAGCGAGGAAGACGTGGTCAAGCGCGTGATGCTGGGCGGCACGGTGGACGGCATCTTCACCACGGTGGAAGACGTCGCGCAGACGGTCCTGTTCCTCTCCACGTTCCCGACGGCGGCGCTGACCGGCCAGTCCTTCATTGTGAGCCACGGCTGGTACATGCAATAAGGAGCCGCCCATGGCGCAACGCAATCTGAAGCGGGCGCGCGTGGGTGCGCCCGGCGACGGGGAAGGCGAGGGCGCCGGTCCGGCGCCCTCCGCGCATCCGGGCCGGCACCTT
The DNA here is from genome assembly GCF_029910215.1 of Paraburkholderia sp. D15. Taxonomy (NCBI): domain Bacteria; kingdom Pseudomonadati; phylum Pseudomonadota; class Betaproteobacteria; order Burkholderiales; family Burkholderiaceae; genus Paraburkholderia; species Paraburkholderia sp. D15. Next base: position 1,369,716 of record NZ_CP110395.1, read on the forward strand.
CATGTGCCCCATTACGAAACCGTCGCGGTGTTGCTGCAAGGCGGTGGCGCGTTGGGCGCTTACCAGGCCGGCGTCTATCAAGGGCTTTACGAAGCCGGCATCGAGCCTAACTGGCTGGCGGGGATTTCGATCGGCGCGTTGAACACGGCGATCATCGCCGGTAATCCGCCGGAGAAGCGCGTCGAGCGGTTGCTGCAATTCTGGGAAACGATCTGCCAGCCGGCGTTCGGTTTTCCGTTGCCGCCTTCCGTCGAACACGCGCTGTTCAATTCCAGCGAGGCGGTGCGCAAGGCGTTCACGGCCACTCAGGCGTTGGGTGCGATCGTCGAAGGACAGAAGGGCTTTTTCGTTCCGCGCTTTCCACCGCCGTTGCCCACCGTGTCCGGGCCGCCGCAAATGGCAAGCTACTACGACACCACGCCCCTGAAAGCCACGCTCGAAGCGCTGTGCGATTTCGACCGCATCAATTCGCGGGAGATGCGCGTGTCGGTGGGCGCGGTGAATTGCGGCACGGGGAATTTCGCGTACTTCGACAACACGCACATCACGCTGCGGCCCGAGCACTTCATGGCGTCGGGTGCGTTGCCGCCGGGCTTCGCGGCGGTGGAGATCGACGGCCAGTATTACTGGGACGGCGGCCTGATGTCGAATACGCCGCTCTACGAAGTGATTCAGTCCACGCCGCGGCGCGATACGCTCGCGTTCCAGGTCGACCTGTGGAGCGCGATCGGGCCGGTGCCGGATAACATCACCGACGTTCAAGGGCGCATGAAGGACATTCAGTATTCGAGCCGCACGCGTCTCGTGACCGACATGCTGCAACGTTCGCAACGGTTCCGGCACGTGCTGCGCGAGGTGCTGGATCGTGTCCCGGCCGAGTCGCGCAACGACCCGTGGTGCAAGATGGCCGACGATCTATCGTGCTCGAAGCGCTACAACGTGATCCACCTGATCTACCGGCAGAAAGAGTACGAAGGGCATTTCAAGGACTTCCAGTTCGGCCTGTCGACCATGCGCGAGCACTGGCAAAGCGGCCTCGAAGATATCCAGCGTTCGCTTGCGCAGCCCGACTGGCTGGAGATGCCGGATAACGATGCGGGATTCGTCACGCACGATATCCATCGGGATTCGCGTTGAGCGAAGACGGGTAGGTGGGGCGAGCAAGGACGCGACAAACGCGGCAAAGGCGATAAACGAACGGACACATCGCCCATTCGCAAACCCGCCCATTCGCAAACACACAAGCCCCAAAACGAAAAACGGCGCCCTGAAATTTCAGGGCGCCGTTTTTTTACCTGCGATCCGGAAACACGCGTCGATCGACGCGCGTACCGGCATCTGCCTATTACTTCAGCACGTGAGCGATCGCGTTCGCCACCGCGTCGAGGTTGCGCGTGTTCAGCGCAGCCACGCAGATACGACCCGTGCTGACGGCGTAAATGCCGAACTCTTCACGCAAACGGTCCACTTGCGGCGCCGTCAGGCCCGAGTACGAGAACATGCCGCGCTGCGCGTTCACGAAGCTGAAGTCGCGATCCACGCCGCTTGCCTTCAGACGCTCGACCAGACCGTCACGCATGGCGCGGATGCGATCGCGCATTTCGCCGAGCTCCGTTTCCCACGTCGCGCGCAGTTCCGGCGACGCCAGCACCGCGGCGACCACCGAGCCGCCGTGCGTCGGCGGGTTCGAGTAGTTCGTGCGGATCACGCGCTTCAGTTGCGACAGCACGCGGCCGGCTTCTTCCTTGCTCGACGTGATGATGGACAGCGCGCCGATACGCTCGCCGTACAACGAGAACGACTTCGAGAACGACGACGATACGAACACGTTCAGTTCCGATGCAGTGAACAGGCGCACTGCTGCCGCGTCCGCTTCGATGTTGTCGCCGAAACCCTGATAGGCGATGTCGAGGAACGGCACCAGATTGCGCGCCTTGACGACTTCGACGACCTGCTTCCATTGCTCGACGCTCAGATCCACGCCGGTCGGGTTATGGCAGCACGCGTGCAGCACGACGACCGTGCCGGCCGCGTAGCCGTTCAGCGCGCTCAGCATGCCTTCGAAGTTCACGCCGTGCGTGGCTGCGTCGTAGTACGGGTACGACACGACTTCGAAGCCGGCGCCTTCGAACAGCGCGCGGTGGTTTTCCCAGCTCGGATCGCTGATTGCGACCTTCGTGTTCGGGTTCAGGCGCTTCAGGAAGTCCGCGCCGATCTTCAGCGCGCCGGTGCCGCCAAGCGCCTGCGCCGTCACGACACGGCCGGCCGCGATCAGCGCCGAGTCGTTGCCGAGCAGCAGCGTCTGAACGGCGGCGTCGTAGGCGGCGATCCCTTCGATCGGCAGATAACCGCGCGGCAGCGCGGCTTCGACGCGCGCGCGCTCGGCGTCGCGCACGGCGCGCAGCAGCGGAATCTTGCCTTCTTCATTGAAGTACACGCCGACGCCAAGGTTGACCTTGGTGGTGCGCGCATCGGCGTTAAAAGCTTCGTTCAGGCCCAGAATCGGGTCGCGGGGAGCAAGTTCGACGGCGGAGAACAGAGACATGATGGGTGGGCAGCAGTAGTGAAAGAAGGACGGCGGCTTCGAGCGCGATGCGGTCCGGACGGCGGCGTCTGATGAAAAACACCGGCGGGCGATGGACGGCCGCGAGCGAGCGCAACTTCGTATTGTAACGAATTCATGGGCGTTTTTCGGGCGCCGCAGCCTGCCGCGGCCAATTAATTGCTTGAAAAACAGGCATTCCAGTGCCATGTGAGGATGACCCATCCCCGCCGGAAAAGCCGCGCAGCGGCCGCCGACACGGCCAAATGCACGCGCGCCCGAGACCACGACCGCGTATTCGGCACGCTCCGCCGACCCGCTCCGCCCGGCTTCCCGCAACCCGTTAGAATGATCCTTTGCCCAAGGCCCGATGCCGCTCCCCATGTCCGAACAACATCTGACTGAAGCCGACGACGCGCTCGACGAATCGAAATTCGTCACCTTCGAAGGCTCGCCGTTCCAGCTTTATCAGCCGTATCCGCCGGCCGGCGATCAGCCCACGGCGATCGACACGCTCGTCGAAGGCGTCGAGGACGGCCTGTCGTTCCAGACGCTGCTCGGCGTGACCGGCTCCGGCAAGACCTTCACGATGGCCAACACGATCGCGCGGCTCGGCCGCCCAGCTATCGTGTTCGCGCCGAACAAGACGCTCGCCGCGCAGCTCTACTCGGAGTTCCGCGAGTTCTTCCCGCGCAACGCGGTCGAGTACTTCGTTTCGTACTACGACTACTACCAGCCAGAAGCGTACGTGCCGCAGCGCGATCTGTTCATCGAAAAGGATTCGTCGATCAACGAGCACATCGAGCAGATGCGGCTGTCGGCCACCAAGAGCCTGATGGAGCGGCGCGACGTGGTGATCGTGGCGACCGTGTCGGCGATCTACGGTATCGGCAATCCGTCCGAATACCACCAGATGATCCTGACGCTGCGCACCGGCGACAAACTCGGCCAGCGCGACGTGATCGCGCGGCTGATCGCGATGCAGTACAACCGCAACGAGGCCGATTTCCAGCGCGGCTCGTTCCGGGTGCGCGGCGACACCATCGACATTTTCCCGGCCGAACATGCCGAGATGGCGGTGCGCGTCGAGCTGTTCGACGACGAAGTCGAGACGCTGCAACTGTTCGATCCGCTCACCGGCCGCGTGCGGCAGAAGATTCCGCGCTTCACCGTGTATCCGTCGTCGCACTATGTGACGCCGCGCGACACCGTGGTGCGCGCGGTCGAAACCATCAAGAGCGAGTTGCGCGAGCGGCTCGAATTCTTCTATAGCGACGGCAAGCTGGTCGAAGCGCAGCGGCTCGAGCAGCGCACCCGCTTCGATCTGGAGATGTTGCAGGAGCTCGGTTTCTGCAAGGGCATCGAGAATTACTCGCGGCATTTTTCGGGCGCGGCGCCCGGCGAGCCGCCGCCCACGCTGGTCGACTACCTGCCGCCGGACGCGATCATGCTGCTCGACGAGTCGCACGTGCTGATCGGGCAGTTGAACGGCATGTACAACGGCGACCGCGCGCGCAAGGAAAACCTGGTCGATTACGGGTTCCGGTTGCCGTCGGCGCTGGATAACCGGCCGCTCAAGTTCAACGAGTTCGAGCGCAAGATGCGCCAGGTCGTGTTCGTGTCGGCCACGCCGGCCGATTACGAGAAAAAGACCGCGGGGCAGGTGGCCGAACAGCTGGTGCGGCCAACCGGTCTCGTCGATCCGGAAATCGAGGTGCGGCCCGCGCGTAGCCAGGTCGACGACGTGCTCGGCGAGATCAACGAGCGCGTCAAGGCCGGCGACCGTGTGCTGGTGACGGTGCTGACCAAGCGCATGGCCGAGCAGTTGACCGAGTTCCTGGCCGATCACGGCGTCAAGGTGCGCTATCTGCATAGCGACATCGATACGGTCGAGCGGGTCGAAATCATCCGCGATCTGCGTCTGGGCACGTTCGACGTGCTGGTCGGGATCAACCTGCTGCGCGAGGGCCTGGATATTCCGGAGGTATCGCTGGTCGCGATTCTCGACGCGGACAAGGAAGGCTTCCTGCGCGCCGAGCGCTCGCTGATCCAGACCATCGGCCGGGCGGCGCGTAACGTGAACGGCAAGGCGATCCTGTACGCGGACAAGGTGACCGACTCGATGCGCCGCGCGATCGACGAAACCGAACGGCGGCGCGCGAAGCAGATCGCCTTCAACCTCGCCAACGGGATCACGCCGCGCGGGGTGGTGAAGCGGATCCGCGACATTATCGACGGCGTGTACAACGTCGACGACGCGCGCGCCGAACTGAAGGAACAGCAGACCCGCGCGAAATTCGAGGACATGTCCGAGAAGCAGCTCGCGAAGGAAATCAAGCGCCTCGAGAAGCAGATGATGGAGCACGCGAAGAATCTCGAGTTCGAGAAGGCCGCGCAGACTCGCGATCAGTTGGCGTTGCTGCGTCAGCGCGTATTCGGCGCGAACGTCGGCGATCACGTGTCGGGCGTTTGAGCGTCGCTTACGTCACCAACGTCACGTACTTCGCCGACATCGCGTAAGTTGGCATGAGCGCTTCGGGGCGCGGCTGATCGCCGCGCCTTTTTTATTGGGCCGGCCGCCCGCGATGCCTCGCCTGAAACCGCGCGCTTGAACCTCCACTTGCGCGTAGCCGACATCGCGCCGACATCCGCCCTACACAATCCCGCCAGGTACCGACAACCGCCCGACGCGCCGCCGTCGCGGCATCGCGCGACCGCTGTAGCCTTTGCTTAAGAAAACCTTAAGACCCCTGCTGCCACAAGGCTTTGCGCACGGCCTGATTTGTTCCAGCTAGCGATCGATGATAAACTCGCCCAATATTGAGAATGGTTCGCATTAACGTTCCGGTATGCGATTTGCTTACGATGGGTCGCTGATCTGAAAGGTCGCGGCACTCGCCGGAACAGGCGCGAACCTCCAGTTCCAACGGCTTTCCATTCCAGTCTCGTCTGATAAAAACAAGGAGTTTCGATGCGGATTTCTTCATTCGTGCGCGGCGGCGCAGCAGCAGTAGCCACGGTCGCGGCGCTTTCGGCAACGGCCGCCGAATACCCGATCGGCAAGCAGCAGATTCAGGGCGGCATGGAAATCGGCGCCGTCTACCTGCAACCCATCACGATGGAACCCGAAGGCATGATGCGCAAGGCGTCGGACTCGGACATCCATCTGGAAGCCGACATTCACGCGGTCAAGAACAATCCGACCGGTTTCGCGGAAGGCGACTGGATGCCGTACCTGCAGGTGCGCTACGAGCTGACCAAGGCCGGCTCGAACCAGACGCAGAAGGGCGACATGATGGCGATGGTCGCCAACGACGGCCCGCACTACGGCGACAACGTCAAGCTGCAAGGCCCGGGCAAATACCACCTGAAGATGATCGTCGAAGCGCCGATGCAAACCGGCCACATGGCGTTCGGCCGTCACGTCGACAAGGAAACCGGCGTGGGTCCGTGGTTCAAGCCGATCACGCTCGAATACGATTTCACGTTCGCGGGCATCGGCAAGAAGGGCGGCTACTAAGTCTTGCCTGAGCATCGCCTGAGCGCTGTGGCTGGAGCATGTACGTGCGTGGTTGCACCTGGTCTGCACCTGCACCGAAATGCGACCGCCAGCCTTGAATGAATGCAGCAGACGGCGCGCCGGAATCCGTTTCCCGGCGCGCCGCGTTTTCCGGAAAGGCCAATGAGAATTCATCGAACGATCGCGCTTGCCGGCGCCCTCCTGCTGGCGGGTGTGGCGCAGGTAGCGCAGGCAGCCGACCTGCCGACCTTCAAGCTGGAAATGAACGACGGCAAGCTGAACCCGGCCCGCATCGAAGTGCCGGCGGGGCAGCGCATCAAGATCGAAGTCCGCAACACCGGCAAGGGCGCGGCCGAATTCGAAAGCGTGCAGTTGCGCAAGGAGAAGGTATTGGCGCCGGGCGCCGATTCGTTCGTCGTGATCGCGCCGCTCGAACCGGGCGAATACAAGTTTTTCGACGATTTCCACCAGCAGGCGCAGGGCGTGATCGTCGCGAAGTAGCGGATTGAAATGCGGGCGTGCGCCGTCACCGGCGGCGTTGCGCTCGCCGCAGTCGTGGAGGAAAACCGGATGGGTCAGATTCTATTTATCGTGTGGCGGGAGAGTGTCGAGGCGCTGCTGGTCGTCGGCATCCTGTACGCATGGCTGAAAAATGGCGACGACGACGCGCGCCGCGGCTTGCCGTACCTGTGGGGCGGTGTGGCGGCGGGCGTGATCGCCGCCATCGCGCTCGGCGCGGCGCTGGTCGGCTTCACCGAGGTGCTATCCGGTGACGCGCAGGATTATTTCCAGACCGCGATGGTGCTGGTCGCCTGCGTGCTGATCGTGCAGATGGTGTTGTGGATGAAGCAGCACGGCCGCTCGCTCAAACGGGACATGGAGCAGTCGCTCGCGAAGAGTCAACGCGATTCGAACTGGTGGGGCGTCGCGTTGCTGGTGGCGTTGGCGATCGCGCGCGAAGGCAGCGAGACGGTGATCTTCCTCTACGGTCTCGGCTTCGGCCAGTCCGGTCATGTGGACGGCAGTCAGATGCTCGCGGTCGTGATCGGCCTCGGTCTCGCGTTCCTGACCTTCTACGTGCTGCAACTGGGCGGCAAATTCTTTTCGTGGCGGCTCTTTTTCCGCATCACCGAAATCATGCTGCTGTTTCTTGGCGCGGGTCTGTTCCAGACCGGCGTCGACAAGCTGATCGACAAGGAATTCCTGCCGACGCTCGTCGACCAGATGTGGAATTCGTCGGCGATTCTCGACGATTCGAGCACCTTCGGTTCGCTGGTCGCGACGCTCACCGGTTATCGCGCGCATCCGGCGTTGATGAACCTGCTCGCGTACGCGGTGTATTGGGCCGTCGTCTATCTGCTGGTGCGGCGCGCGAATCGCAAGCCGGCGCAGCAGGCGGCGGGGCGCGCGGCATGAGCAGCGTGATGTCCCGCCCTGGTCGCCTCGCGGCGGCCGGGCAATGGATGCAGCGCCACGGTGCCGTGATTCGCGGCATCCAGTGGATCGTGGTGGCCGTGTACGCGTTTCTGATCGTCGTGCCGGCGGTGATGCCGCTGCCGGACGACACCGCGCACCTGTGGACCAATCTGACGCTCGCCGCGCAGTTCGTGTTCTGGGGCATCTGGTGGCCGTTCGTGCTGCTGTCGATGGTGATGCTCGGGCGCGTGTGGTGCGGCGTGCTGTGTCCGGAAGGCGCGCTCGCCGAATTCGCCAGCAAATACGGCCGCGGCTGGGCGATTCCGCGCTGGATGCGCTGGGGCGGCTGGCCATTCGTCGCGTTCGGCATCACCACGATCTACGGCCAGATGGTGAGCGTCTACCAGTATCCGAAAGCCGTGCTGCTGGTGCTGGGCGGCTCGACTTTCGCGGCGATCGTCATCGGCTTGCTGTATGGGCGCGAGAAGCGCGTCTGGTGCAAGTATCTTTGCCCCGTCAACGGGGTTTTTTCGCTACTGGCGCGTCTCGCGCCGTTCCACTACAAGGTCGATGAAGAGGCATGGCGCCGTTCGTACACGAACGGCGAGCATGGGCATCGCGTGATTCCGATCAATTGCGCGCCGCTGGTGCCGTTGCGCAACATGAAGGGCGCGTCCGACTGTCATATGTGCGGCCGCTGCAGCGGTCATCGCGATGCGGTCGCGCTGACGTGGCGTGCGCCGTCGGCGGAAGTGGTGCAGATGGGCGACAAGCAGGCGAATGCTTGGGACACCGCGTTGATCCTGTACGGCCTGCTCGGCATCGCGATCGGCGCGTTTCACTGGACTGCGTCGCGCTGGTTCGTCGATCTGAAGATGTTCTTCGCGACGCGGCTGGTCGATCACGACATCACCTGGCCGCTCGACACCAACGCGCCGTGGTTCCTGTTCACTCATTACCCCGAGCAGAACGACGTGTTCTCGTGGCTCGACGGCTCGATGGTGATCGGCTACATCCTCGCGACGGGCCTGGTGTACGGGACGCTGCTGCTGCTGTTGCTGGCCGGTGCGACGCGTATGCTCGGGCGTTTTAGCGCGGTACGTCTGCATCATTTGACGCAGGCGCTGATTCCGATCGCCGGCGCCGGCGTGTTCCTTGGGCTATCCGCGACGACGTTGTCGCTGCTGCGCGCGGAACATGTGCCGCTGTGGTGGGCGTCGGATTTGCGCATCGCGATTCTGGCGATTGCCAACCTGTGGAGCGCATGGCTCGCGTGGCTCGTCACGCGCCGGTACAGCGAGCGTTTCGTGCGGCGTGGTCTCGCCATGCTGTGGTTCGTCGCGGCGCTGGCCGTGGTCGATAGCGCGTGGTGGTTGATGTTCTGGGGTTGGGCGTCGAAGTAAGCCGACCCCGCTGCTAAAAACCAGCCGGGCAACAAAAAGCCGTGAGAGGGAAACCCATCTCACGGCTTTGTCATTTCCTGAATGCGCGACACACGACGTTTCGTGTTGCCGCTTAGAGCGAGGACCAAAAAAGCGGCCTGGCTGGCTGCGACGGCTGGCTTGGTGTCTGCACGAAGGGGTCTAGTTCTCACGTGCAAGCCGTCGTTGCTGGCTAATGCCTAACACCTCTCGAGGAGGTGGTCCCCACAATACCCGGTACTTACTGCTGTGTTCGGTGTTACTTCGTCAGAATCAGCTTGCCGAGGCGCGTTGCCCGCAACTGATAGGTCTCGCCGTTGTGCAGGATGCTGATGTGGCTGTTGCCTTGGAGCAAGGCATCGCTGCGTAGGACCCGTTCCGTCGCGCCGGTCGAACCGTTGGCACGTTCCGCGCTGGGCTTCGCCGCGGGGGCCGGGGCCGCCGATGCTTTCGGGCGGCTGGTCAGCGCGGCCGCCGGACGGCGCAGGCTGAGTGTGGAAGGGCGCGTGAGATCGGTCATTCGTATTTTTGCTGTTCGTCGATTCGATGGATTAATTCTAAATGATAACTATTCCCATTTACAAGAAAGAGAAATTGATCGGTTTCCTGTTTCGATAGGCAAGTGGGAAGTGGGACGAAGACGAGGGTGAAGGGGAAGCGGAAGCGACTGGCCACTTCAGCCGGAGTGGCATCGTTCAGCGTTGTTGGACAGACGCGGACCACACGTCCGCGTCCATTCAAGATCTTCAATGCAAGGAACCCGGTTCCTGTCTGGTCTGCACATACTGACGGATCAGCCGCACGGTGTCGATATCGTTCTCGCGATACGCCGACTTGACGATTTCCTGGGTTTGATGCGCGTCGGGATCGGTCGATTCCGGCAGTGTCGTCGCGTATTCGAAGCGCAGGAACAGTTGCAATTCGTCCGGCTGCTCGATGGTCATGGTCAGCGAACCGCCGACGTGATCCGCCGTCGGCAGGATGTCGTAGCGCACGCTCTGACTGTCCTGCAACGTCACGCGGTCGCGCACGGTCGCCTGACCGTAATGCAGCTCGCGTTCCATGACATTGCCCTCGCGCGACAGAATCGTGCAGCTGTCGAGGCCCATCACGAACAACTGCGGCTGTTCGGCGCGGAGCACCAGACCTTCCCACAGTTGCTCGCGGGTCATCGAGTCGACAAACGGATTCAACGGATCGTTGATCTGGATAAGGTGTTCGAAATTCAAAACGACGGCTTCCTATGAAAGCGTTGCGATGCGCGATACGGCGGCGACGTCACGCGACGGCGAGACCCGAGCGTATCGAGATCGGATGCGTGAGGATCTTGTGAACTGGGCACGCATTGGCGATTTGCAAGAGACGTTCCCGCTGCTCGTCGGACAGATCGCCTTCCAGCACGATCTTGCGGTCGATGGTCGTGCCGGCGTCGCCGGTTTCGAGCGACAGCGTCACGTGCACGTCGGCGAGGGGCCAGCCCTTGCGCTGCGCGTACATCTTCAGCGTGATCGACGTGCAGGCGCCCAGGCTCGACAGCAACAGCGACACCGGCGCCGGGCCGCGATCGCCGCCGCCGAGCGACTCGGGTTCATCGGCGAACCACGTGTGTCGACCGTCGTCGAAAAGGACCTGGAAATTCGTCGAGCCGATGTGGGCGGTGACGTTGGACTCTGCCATGCGCGCTCCTGAACAGGGACGGAAATCGCCGCGCATCGCGCCGGTTTCCGTACGGCTGGAAAGGGCGGCGCGGCGCGCGGCATGAGTCGCTATTGTGAACGAAATCGGCAGGGTTGGCGGTGGGGAGCGGGCAGAGGCGGGCGCGGTGGCCGAGGCGGCCGACGCGAGCGGCGTTGCGCGCCGCTCCATGCATTCAATGCGTGATTGCGCCCATGCGTCCCGATTGATAGTCGATCACCGCCTGGCGGATTTCGTCTTCCGTGTTCATCACGAACGGGCCATAGCGCACCACCGGTTCCTTCAACGGCACGCCGCCGAGCAGCAGTACGTCGAGCGGTTCGTCGCCGGCTGTCAGCGTGACGGCATCGCCATCGTTTTCGAACACGACCATTTTTTGCGCGTCGATTTCCTGGCGTGCGTCGCCTTCGCCATACAAGCCCTTGCCCGCGAGGCTGTAGGCGAACACGCGATAGTCGGCCGGCACCGGCTGGCGGATCGTCGCGCCCGGTTGCAGCGTGAAATGCTGATACAGAATCGGCGTGCGCGTCTCGATCGCGGCCTTCACGCCGAGCGCTTCGCCGGCGATCACCTTGACGCGCACCCGGCCATCCGCCGAGGTCGCCACCGGAATGCTGGACGACGGAATCTCCTGATAGCGCGGCGCGATCATCTTGTCGCGGCGCGGCAGGTTGACCCATAACTGCAGGCCATGCACGCGGCCGCCCGTGCGCACGAACGACGGGTCCGGCATTTCGCTGTGCACGACGCCCGCACCCGCGGTCATCCATTGCACGTCGCCGGCGTGCAGCGTGCCGGAATGGCCCGCCGAGTCCTTGTGGCCGAACTGGCCTTCCAGCACATACGTGACGGTTTCGAAGCCGCGGTGCGGATGGTCGGGCGCGCCCTTGGCCTCGCCTGGCGCGTAGTCGATCGGGCCCATTTCGTCGAGCAGCAGGAACGGGTCGAAATCCATCAGCAGACGGGTCGGGAACGGACGGTGGACGATAAAGCCGCCGCCCTCGGTCGTGCGAACCGCTGGAAACGTGCGTTCGATCGTGCGGGTCGTGCTCATCAAAGTCACCTCAAAAAATGGGGAATAGCGTTATTTTTGAAACATGGAGCTATTATAGGGACCGTTTTACGGCGTGCCAGCCGCCGCCACGCAATGGATTGTTCTATTACTGGAACGATGAGATGAAGATCGATTCACACAATCTGAATGACCTGATGTATTTCTCCCAGGTCGTCGAACACGGCGGGTTCTCCGCGGCCGAGCGCGTGCTGGGCATCTCCAAATCGCGCTTGTCGCGCCGTCTGACCGAGCTGGAGGCGTCGCTCGGCGTGCGGCTGTTGCAGCGCTCCACGCGCAAGCTGGCGCTCACCGAGGCGGGCCAACTGTTCTATCAGCATTGTCAGGCGATGCTCGGCGAGGCTCAGGCGGCCGTCAACGTCGTGCAGCAGTTGCGCTCGTCGCCGCGCGGCACGGTGCGCGTAAGCGTGCCGGTGACGGTCTCGCAGACCATTCTGTCGACGATCCTGCCGGAGTTCATGCATCGCTACCCGGAAGTGCGCGTGGTGATGCGCGTGACCAATCGCGTGGTCGATCTCTTCGAGGATTCGATCGACGTCGCGTTGCGCGTGCGTTCCGATCCGCCGGAAAACGCCAACATTGTCGTACGGCCGCTGTGGCGCACCCAGCAGATGCTGGTCGGTGCGCCGAGCCTGTTGCAGCAGAATGCGCCGCCGCTGCTGCCGTCTGACCTCAGCCGCTTCGAGACGCTCGACGTCCCGAGCAGCGACGGGCGCCACGTCTACAACCTGATCTCGCCCGACGGCACGCGCCACGCGCACGAACACGAGCCGCGGCTCGTCACCGCCGATCTGATGATGATTCGCGAGGCGGCGTTGTCCGGCGTGGGCATCGCGGCGTTGCCGGAAATGATGTACGGCGCCGCGCTGCGCGCCGGCCAGTTGTCGCCGGTGATGCCCGGCTGGACCTTCCCGACGCCGCAGTTGTACGCGGTGTTCGTATCGCGCCAGGGCATGGTGCCGGCGGTGCGCGCATTCGTCGATTATCTGGTCGAAATGCTCGATCCGGACGAGGGCAAGCATATTGCAGGCGAGTGTCCGGCGCGCGAGGAAAAGGCCGCGGTGCGGCCGGTGCTCGCGATCGCATCCTAGCCGGCGCGCGCAGGCGCAGTTGTGCTCATGTCACGGCATCGCTTTTAGCATTTAAGCGCGGCCTGTCATGAGTACTTTCAATGACCGTTTCCTTGCTTGCGCGCGCTCCCGGACCTATATTGAAATCCCTTCGCTAAGGAGTCTCTTATGCGGAAACTCATGGCCGCTATCATAGCGAGCCTGATAGGGCTGACCGCGCTGTCCGTGTCGATCACGGCTGTCGCATGCAACGACGCGAGCTATCAAACTTCGAACGATGGCAAGTAGTCCTGCCGCCCGAAGGCGCCGAGTGCGCGCAAAAAAAGGCCTTCATCTGACGATGAAGGCCTTTTACTTTTAGCCCTTGTTTCAAGGACTATTTGCACGTTTTCCGAAGACGCTGCCGAAGCGCGGGGCGTGTCGCACCATGCAAGCGCCGCGGCGGCGTCATTTGCTTTTCGGCTGGGTCACGAATCCGATCTTCGTCAGGCCGCCGGCTTGCGCCGCCGACATCACCTGCGCCACTTTCTCGTACGCCACCTTGCGGTCGGCGTCGAGATGCAGTTCCGGTTGCGGCTCCGTTTGCGCGGCTTGCGCGATCTTCGCGGTCAGCGCGGCTTCGTCGACTTTCTGGTCGTCCCACAGCACGTTGCCGTCCGCGTCGATCGCGACCGTGACCTGCGCGGGCTTCGTGTCTTCCTTCTGACTGCTTGCATGCGGCAGATCGATCTTGACCGCATGACGAATCACCGGAATCGTCACCATGAAGACGATCAGGAGAACCAACATCACGTCGACGAGCGGCGTCATGTTGATTTCGTTCATCAGGCCGTCGTCATCGTCGCCGGCGAAGGGGCTCATTGCCATTCGGTGCCTCGTCGATCAGTTGGCGCGGGTCGCGAGACGCAGGCCGTCGCCGCGCTTGGACGACGACAGGCGCGCGCCCGTCACGAAGAATGCGTGCAGACCGTGTGCGAAGCGGCTCAGCTTGGCGACGATCGCCTTGTTCGCGCGCGTCAGCGCGTTATAGCCGAGCACCGCCGGAATCGCGACGAACAGACCGAACGCGGTCATGATCAGCGCTTCGCCGACCGGACCCGCGACCTGATCGATCGACGACTGGCCGCTCGCGCCGATGGCCAGCAGCGCGTGATAGATGCCCCACACCGTGCCGAACAGACCGACGAACGGCGCCGTGCTGCCGATCGACGCGAGAATCGCGAGGCCGCTCTGCATGCGCGCGACGCTTTCGTCCATGGTGTCCTTCAGGCAGCGCGTGACCCAGTCGGACACGTCCATGCGGTCATGCAGATGCGGCTGCGTCTGATGATGGTGATCCGCCGCTTCCTGGCCCGACAGCGCCAGCGCGAGGAACGGGTTGTCGAGCGGCGTCGACGATTCGGCGCCGAGTTTCTTCACGCCGTCGGCGAGATCGTCGGAATGCCAGAACGCCTGCTCGGCGTTCTTCGTGAGGCGTTTCAGGCGCATCACGTTCCAGCCCTTGATGACGATCACGCTCCACGACATCACCGACATGATCAACAGCGCGAGCGCGATACCGCGCGTCACAAAATCCCCTTGCGCCCACACGTGCGCCAATCCGTAGTTTTGCATTGCAATTCCTTGTTTTGAAATCTGCTTCAATCGTCGAGATTGAAGTTGTAAGGCTGGGTGTATGCCGCGCGAACCGGCTGACCGTTCTCGAGATAGGGCTTGCAGGTGCTCGCATGGACGGCGGCGATGGCCGCGTCGTCGAGCCGGCTGAAGCCGCTGCTTTTCTTCAATTCGATGTCTTCGATCCTGCCGCTCAGGCCGACCACGAACTTCACGTACGCGGTGCCGGTTTCGCCGCGACGCTTCGACAGCATCGGGTAGTCGGGCTTCACGATGTTGCAGTCGAGGTGCGAGACGTTTTTCGGCGCGGTGATTTCCATTGTCGGACGCGCGGCAGGCGGCGCGGCGGCGACCGGCGGCGCGGCTGGCGCAGCCGGTGCGGGCGGCGTCGGGTCTGGCGCGGCCACGGGCGTCGGCGACGGTGCGGCGGCTTGCGGCAACGGCGTCGGAGTCGGCTTGGGTGTCGGCGTTGGTTTGACCTTGGGCTTGGCGTGGACCTGCGGCGTCGGCTTGGGCGGCGGCGGTGCGATCGACTGCAGCGCAACCGGCGCGGCGACCGGCGCCGGTGGCAGCAACTGCGCGGTCATGACGTGCGATTCGAGAACCGGCTGGACCGGGTCGTGACGCAAGGTCAGAACCACCGCCAGCAACGCGATGTGAATCGCCGCAACCGCGGCGGTCGCGGTCAGCGCGCGTGAATTCATTCGGACGGATGACGCCGGCGTGACGCCGGCTGATGCGGTATGCGAGGCCTGCATGTTAGCGGAGTGGCGCGCCGCCGGGGCAGCGCGTCAGACAAGACATCGTCATGTTCGGAAGATCAGCAGCGAGATGAACAAAGTAGTCACGAAACCAATCAGCAATTCCATCTCAAACTCCTTTGACGGGTGAGCGGGGGTAGCTGGCTGGTACGGATACTGGCTTGCTGACGGCAGTGGGATAAAACGTGAAGCAGCGTGAAGCGTCTGAAACGGCGGGGCGGCTCGCGATACGGCGAACGCTCCGTGGCGCGGCCTCAGGCGGCCTTGCGCTCGTAAAACGTCAGCGGTACCGCCTGCGGGTGGTGCTCGAAACCGCAGCGGCTCGCGCATACGCCGCTTTGCATCATGACATCGCGCACCGACTCGGCACACTTGCCGCAACAGGACGCGACGCCGAGCTCGAATTGCAGCTCGTCGAACGAATCCATGCCTTCCGCGATCGAGGCACGGATCTTTCGGTCGGAAACAGACTTGCAGACACACACAATCATGGCAGGGCGCGATAGCTAACGTTAATGCGAATTATTATCATTTTGTTTGGAGCGTTTGGCAAGCGTCCTGCATGATTTTTTGTAACAAAACCAGACTCTTAGAAGGGTTTCGTCTATAGGTCGGAAACCGGCTTGTAGGGCTATTGAAGTGATGCAGGGGCCGATTTCGCAAGAAATCGCTCGAAAGCGATGGGCCGGGCGCGCCCGCGTCGCGAAAGACGGCAGGCTTGGGCAGATTTATGCGGCCTGGGAATCCGGCGCGGCCGTGCGGCGCGATGGGATGACCACTTGTGTGACCTCGGCGTCGAGGTGCAGCAAGGTGGCGGCGAGCTGCTTCTGGTGCTGGCCGTCGTCGGTGGAATAGAAGCGGGGGAGCGCGGCGGGGATGCCGGTGGCGGCGCGCAGGCCGTGCTGGTCCAGCACCCGTTCGAGCTGGCGGGCGATCGCCACGCTCGTGTCGATCAGCGTCAGCCGGTCGCCGACCAGATCGCGGATCGTCGCGTCGAAGAACGGGTAGTGGGTGCAGCCGAGCACCAGTGTGTCGGCGCCCGCATCGAGCATGGGCTCGAGATAGCTGCGCAGCAGCGCGCGCAGTTCGGCCGAACCGACGTCGCAACGCTCCACCGCCTGCACGAGACCATGGCCCGGCTGGCACAGAAAGCGGCAATCGGCGGCGTAACGGTCGAGCAGCGCCTGAAAGCGCGCGCTACGCAATGTCACCTGGGTGGCGAGCACACCGGCGACGCGCGTTTTCGATTGCAGCGCAGCGGGCTTGATGCCCGGTTCGACGCCAATCAGCGGGATGGACAGCTTTTCGCGCACCAGCGCGATGGATTGCGCGGTCGCCGTGTTGCACGCGACCACCAGCGCCTTCGCGCCTTGCTTGACCAGCCATTCGCCGATCGCGAGGGTGCGGTCGGCGATGAAGTCGTCGTCGCGTTCGCCGTAGGGGGCGTACAGCGAGTCGGCGACATACAGTAGCGCTTCGTCCGGCAGTTGCGCGCGCACCGCCCGCAACACCGAGAGTCCGCCCAGCCCCGAATCGAAGATGCCGACCGGCGCGGCATTCGCCTGCGCGTTCAGGTCGGCGCTAACGGTTCGAACACTCGGGGACGGCGTTTCGGTGGACATAGGCAAAACGGACTCGCGTGGCGCGGTGCTCGACGAAGTCACGGCGAAGTCGCGTTGAAAATTCGACCACGACCCGACGAAGATCCGGCACAAACCCGGCGAAGCATCGCAAAAACAGAAAGGTGCGCAAGTATATCGCCCGCGCGGCGCCGGTCGTGGCGAATGCCGTCGAAAACGCAAGCACTCGTGCGCCGCCGCGCGTCGTGACAGCCTGAATCGATCAGGACTCGATCGAGCCCATCGCGGTTTGCTGGTAGTTCTGGATGCCGACCTTGCCGATCAGATCGATCTGCGTTTCGAGCCAGTCGATGTGTTCTTCGGTGTCGTCAAGAATCTTCGTGAAGAGTTCACGCGAGATGAAATCGCGCACCGATTCGCAATAGGCGATGGCTTCCTTGCAGGTGCTCTGCGAAATCTGTTCGAGCTTCAGATCGCATTCGAGGATCTCTTTCGTTTCCTCGCCGATCAGCAGCTTGTGCAGGTCCTGCAGATTGGGCAGGCCGTCGAGCATGAAAATGCGTTCGATCAACCAGTCGGCGTGCTTCATCTCGCCGATCGACTCGTCGTACTCGTGCTTGCCGAGTTTTTCGAGGCCCCAGTGGCGATACATGCGTGCATGCAGGAAGTATTGATTGATCGCGGTCAGTTCGTTTTTCAACTGGGCGTTGAGATATTCGATGACCTTCTTGTCGCCTTGCATGTTGTGTCCTTGTAGGGGATTTGAATTTCCCAGAACAATAAACGGCGAAGCGCGAAAAGCCAAGGCAAAAATGCAGATTTATGCTTGATTTTGAAGGTTATTTTGCGTGATGAGTACCGTTCTCATTTCAGCAGAAAAAAAGCCGGGGCACGAGGCCCCGGCTTGCGGTTCTGGCGGACAAATCTGCCGGCGAGTCGATATCAGCGAGTCGAACCGCGAGCCGATCCGTCAGCGTGGTACGCCGATGCTCAAACCGTCGCGACCGGAATCTTGCCGATCTTCGCCTGCCATTCCTTCGGGCCGGTCTGATGCACGGAGGTGCCGTTCGAATCGACGGCGACCGTCACCGGCATGTCCTGCACGTCGAACTCGTAGATCGCTTCCATGCCGAGGTCTTCGAACGCGAGCACCTTCGCGCTGCGGATCGCCTTGGACACGAGGTACGCGGCGCCGCCCACGGCCATCAGATACGCGGCCTTGTGCTTCTTGATCGCCTCGATCGCGACCGGGCCGCGCTCGGCCTTGCCGATCATCGAGATCAGGCCGGTTTGCGCGAGCATCGTCTCGGTGAACTTGTCCATGCGCGTGGCGGTGGTCGGGCCTGCCGGGCCGACGGCTTCGTCGCGGACCGGATCGACCGGGCCGACGTAGTAGATCACGCGGTTCGTGAAATCGACCGGCAGCTTTTCGCCCCTGGCCAGCATGTCGGCGATGCGCTTGTGCGCGGCATCGCGGCCCGTGAGCATCTTGCCCGACAGCAGCAGCGTCTGGCCCGGCGTCCACGACGCGACCTGCTCCGGCGTGAGCGTGTTCAGATCGACGCGCTGGCTCTTCTCGGTGTCCGGTTCCCACTGCACCTTCGGCCATGCGTCGAGCGACGGCGCTTCGAGCTTCGCGACGCCCGAGCCGTCCAGCGTGAAGTGCGCGTGACGGGTCGCGGCGCAGTTCGGGATGATCGCGATCGGCTTGCTCGCGGCGTGCGTGGGCGCGGCCATGATCTTCACGTCGAGCACGGTGGCGAGGCCGCCGAGACCCTGCGCGCCGATGCCGAGCGCGTTGACCTTCTCGTGCAGTTCCACGCGCAGCTCTTCGATCCAGTCCTGCGGACCGCGGGCGATCACGTCCTGAATGTCGATCGGGTCCATCAGCGATTCTTTCGCCATCACCATGGCTTTCTCGGCGGTGCCGCCGATGCCGATGCCGAGCATGCCCGGCGGACACCAGCCCGCGCCCATGGTCGGCACGGTCTTCAGAATCCAGTCGACGATCGAATCCGACGGATTGAGCATCGCGAACTTCGACTTGTTTTCCGAGCCGCCGCCCTTCGCCGCGACCTGCACGTCGACCGTATTGCCCGGCACGATCTCGTAGTGGATCACGGCCGGCGTGTTGTCCTTCGTGTTCTTGCGGCCGCCTTCGGGCGGGCTCACGATCGACGCGCGCAGCACGTTGTCCGGGTTCAGGTAACCGCGGCGCACGCCTTCGTTGATCATGTCGGTGACGCCCATGGTCGCGCCGTCCCAGCGCACGTCCATGCCGACCTTCACGAAGACGGTGACGATGCCGGTGTCCTGGCAGATCGGCCGCTTGCCTTCGGCGCACATGCGGCTGTTGGTGAGGATCTGCGCGATCGCGTCTTTCGCCGCCGGGCTCTGTTCGAGCTCGTAGGCGCGGCCCAAGGCCTGGATGTAATCGAGCGGATGGTAGTAGCTGATGTATTGCAGCGAATCCGCAATGCTCTGGATCAGGTCTTCCTGTTTGATGACGGTCATGGCTAGCTCAGTGGGGAGTGGCGCTTGTTGTACCGATCGCGGGGCAGCGCGGTCAGTCGTGCGCCTTCAGGGGAGTGGAACCGGCGGAACCGAGCGCCTGCAAACTGGCGGGTTCCTGAAAATGTTTGGGATGCGTGCTGGTGGTGAGGCGGTCGACCGCCGCCATCACGAGCGCCGACACCAGGAAGGCGACGTGGATGATCACCTGCCACATGATGGTGTGCGTGGAATTCTGGTCGGGGCTGATGAAGGTCTTCAGCAGATGGATCGACGAGATGCTGATCAGCGCCATCGACAATTTGACCTTGAGCACGCCGGCGTTCACGTGGTCGAGCCATTCCGGTTCGTCCGGATGGCCCTCGACGCCCAGGCGCGACACGAAGGTTTCATACCCGCCGATGATCACCATGATCAGCAGGTTCGAGATCATCACCACGTCGATCAGACCGAGCACGACCAGCATGATGTTGGTTTCGTCGAGCGTCATGGACGCGGTGACGAGATGCCAGACTTCTTTCAGGAACAGCACCACGTAGACGCCCTGGGCGACGATCAGGCCCAGATAGAGCGGCACCTGCAGCCAGCGGCTCATGAAGATGATGGCGGGCAGCGGGCGCATGGGGCGGCGCTGACGGTCTGAGTCGGGGCGCGGAGCGGACATAGGCGGAGTCGACGGAACGCAGGTGACGGAAATGCGCCTCGCTGCGCCGGCCCGCCGCACGCAGCGCGCGGACTGGAGACGCAAACGGAAGACACTGACAAAACGCGGAAAGCGCGGACTGCCGGACAGACCAGCGCGCGGGGTCCGCGCATGGCCGGCCAGTCTCACGGCAGGCGCGCTATTGTACAGCGTCGCCGGGCTTTGCTGCCGTGCGGCGGGCAGGGCGCGAGCAGTGTGCGGCGTGCGCCTGGCGCGCCTTCACGACGCGACCGGCGGCACCCGTTTGACCTTCAGGCTGGCAAGCCCGATGCCCGTGACGACGCAGGCCAGCGCGACACCGTGCGCAAGCGTCGGCCGTTCGCCGAGAAACGCGATCCCATAGATCGCGGCGGCTACCGGCAGTACCGCGCTGAACACGCCCGCGAGGCTGCCCGGCACGTGCCGGATACCTTTCATCCACAGCCAGAACGAGAAGATGCTCGCCGACAGTCCGTACCACAGCACCAGCATCCACACGCCCGGCGGCACCGCGCGGTAGTCGAAGTGGAGCAGCGTGCCGGCGCCGAGCGGCAGCATCAGCAACAGACCGAAGAGATGCGTGTATGCGCAGATGTCGAGCGGCGCGAGCGTCTGCGTGAGACGGCGCGACAGGATGATGTAGAGCGATTCGCAGCACACCGCGCCGAGAATCATCAGATTGCCCGCGAACGAACTCTCGCCGCCCGCGTTGGGATCGGCATGCGCGAGATTGATCACGACCACGCCGGCGATCGCCAGCGCGATCGACGCGAGTGCGCGGCCGTTCGGCCGCTCCTTCAGGATCAGCCACGACAGCAGCGCGACGACCGCCGGAATCGTGCTGGTGATCACGCCGGCCGCGACCGCGCTGGTGCGCTGCACGCCGTTGAGCATCAGCAGCGTGAAGCCGAAGGTGCCGAACAGCGCCTGCAGGAACAGATTGAACCACTCGCCGCGCTTCACGCGCCGCAGTTTGGCGGCGCGCAGCAGCGGCCCCAGTACCGCCATCGCGATCACGAAGCGCAGCAGCGCGAACAGCGGAACGGGGACGAACCCGACGATCGATTTGCCGATGCCGACGTTGCTGCCGACCAGCAGCATCGAGGTGATGAGAAGCAGGGAATAGCGGTTCAAAACGGAAAGCCCGGATAGGTGGTGCGCGGCTGGTGCGCGGCGCGTCGCAGTTTACCGGAGTCAGCTCACGCGTGCGCCGCCGAACAGGTCGTAGCATGCCGCGCACGGCGCATCCGCGCCTGTATCCGCGGCCGCGTGCGCGAAGTGGACGATCGCGCGCTGCCGGCCGTCGCCCGCCGGCGCGGCGATCGCCACGAGGCGCAGCGCCTTCACGCGCAAACGCGTGCCGGGCGGCACGACGACGAGGTCCGTGCAGGCATCGGTGGAGAGATTCTTCTGCGGGACCGATTCGTCGAAGATCGAGTACAGCTCGCACAGACCGGCGTGTTGCGCTGGACGCGTCGCGCGCAGCGCCCAGGCGGCGGCGTTGCGCGGCAGCACGAATGCGCATTGCGCACCGAGATCCGTGAATTGCCGCGCGTGGCCGCGTTGCAGCGCGGCGAGCGCGGCGCGCATCACGTACGACACGCGATACGACGTGCCGGTGTAATCGGCGGCCTGCCGCAGTTCGTCGAGAAAACGGCGCACGGGATCGGAAGGTGGCGACGCGGCGCGCAGCACGCCGTTGATGGCGTGAAAACCGCCGGTGATGAAAGCGGTCAGCGCGGTTTGCGACTGCGCGTTGGCTTGCCGGATGAGAGCGTCGAGACGCTGGCGATCGGCGGGGTCGAGCCCGCGGAGAGTATTCATCGTGTTTCGCGTTGGAGGCGGGGGAGGCTGGGAAAAAGCGGAGTGGTTGCGGGTTACGCCCGGGGCGGCGTTGCGCCGCCCCGGATGCGGCCGCCGGCGTGAGCGCGGCGGCTAGTCGGTCTGCCTGGGCCGAGGCAGCGTTCAGGCGGCGCCGGCCCCTTGAGCGCCCTGGCCACCGATGCCGCCGATCATCGAACCGACCATGTTGAGCAGCGGGGGCGCGATTTGTGCGGCAGCCGTCAGCGCCGACTGAAGGATGCCGAGGAGGCCGCCCATCATCTGCGCACCGTTTCCACCGCTGCCGGCGCCACCCGCTGCGCCGGCAGCGTTACCGCCGCCGCCCAACGCGTGCGCGACGAGGCCCAGACCCTGGCCGGGCATGGCCAGCCGCGAAACTGGCGCACCACCCGCACCGCCCATGCCGCCGATACCACCCATGCCACCCATGCCACCCATGCCACCCATGCCACCGAACCCGCCCTGGTCCGGCGAATAGATAGGCACCGAGCGGATCTTCGCGTCGAGCTGGAACCCGCCTTGCGGTTGCGTCGCGAGCGTGTTGAAACCGGCCGGCATGCCTGCGCCGAAGTTGTTGATCGTATTCGTCATAGTCAAATTCGTTGATTGAAAAGTTAAACCGTTCCGTGGCGTTTCTTGCCTGAGCAATTGCGCGTGGTGATCGATTGCTGTCGTGTGCCGACATTCGGTTCTGTGATGGGATCGCTTCGATAGGTCTCCTTGTGTCGGAAAGTGTTAGGGGTTCGGGCCAGCAGACATTAATCATGCAAAACGAATAAATCACTCGGGCGCGATCGTTTTCATATCGATCGGGTAAGTGCGCTCGAGTATTTGCGTCACGCAGATAATTCTGATGAAGCCGGTGAAATTACAGATGGTTTCCTGCGTCATATCGATTTCAAGCGCCCATTTTGAAATCAGTTTCCCCACTGTCAGAGATTCCTGACGCGCGATTTCCTCGATGATTCGCCAGTAGATTTCTTCCAATCGCAAACATGTTGCAAATCCGTTAATCCGGATCGAACGCAATTTGGGGCGGGCAAGCCGAGGCGCGAAATTGCAATACCGTGTCAGCACCATAGGTAGATGCTTGTAGGAATCTGACATGATTCTGCGCTGTTTAATGCCGCTGTCTCGGTCAGATCATGGAGTAACAGCGAAAAGCGCAGTCTGGCGGAAAGCTTGTTCAGTGGGTCGTCGGTCATGATCGGATTAATCGGTGGGTTGGTTTGTCAATCCTCTCTCTCTGCGAACGAAGCGGGTCATACATGAATAAGACTTGCAGGTTTTTTCGCGGGCTTCGTGTTTTCAGGATAATTCGGCGTCTTTGCGGGGCGGACCGATATGCCGGCGACTTAAGCGTCAATAAAATGCGATAAACGCGTATCGGCGAATTCGCTGATCCGTTCCTGTACTACATGTGTAATACCTGGAATAGCGACGCCACCATTAAATTCCCTACAACGCTGTCAATCAACGTGGCCAGGGATTTTTAATGTTTATGATGTGGCGCAACTCCTCGATGATCAGAAAAGGCGACGCGATGGCACTCCGGTTGCCGCGTGCGACTCGCGCCGCCATGCGTCACCTCGCGGGTCCGTTCGGCGTCGTGTGCGTGCTGCTACCGCTGCGGTTTTCCACGGCGCAGGCCGCGACGCCGGACTGGCACGGCGCGCCGATGCACTACGCGGTCAACGGCGCGGCGCTGCCCGACGTGCTGCGCGACGTGCTCGCCGTCGAAGGTTTGAGCGCGAACATCGGCCGCGACGTGAAGGGGGTGGTCAACGGCCGCTTCGACGACACGCCGGGCAACGTCTTCACGCAACTGACCGAGGCCTACGGGCTGGTCTGGTATTTCGACGGCCGCGCGATGCACGTCGCGACCGCGGCCGACGTGCGCAGCCGCGTGATTCCGTTCGCGCCGATGACCCGCGAAGCGGTCGCGTCTTTGCTGCGCAATCTCGATCTCGACGACGCGCGTCTGCCGATCCGCTATTCCGCGACCACGATCAAGGTCGCGGGACCGTCGCGTTTCGTCGATGCCGTCGCCGATGCGATCGACAAGGCGCAGCGTCAGGCCACGGTCGAACCGGGCCCGGAAGAATCGACGATCCGCATTTTCCCGTTGCGTTATGCGCAGGCGCAGGACATTCGCTACATGGTCGGCACACAGGAGCGTGTGTTGCCGGGCGTCGCGTCCTTGCTGCGGCAGTTGATGTCGGATGCGGGGCAGGGTGGCGCGGCGCGCGCGCCGTCGGCCTCGTCCACGCCGCGCTCCGGAATCGACGACTCACGTGCCGCTGCCCGCACCGATGCCCGCGATGCACGCGGCGGGCCGCCGCCGCTGCCGAGCCTGCTCGGCCTCGGCCTCGCCGGCATGCCGCCGCCCGCCGACAACGCCGCCGCACCGCTGCCTGGCACCGATTCGAACGCACCGGGGGCACCGGGAGCGCCGGGCGCCGCATTCGCCCATCGCAACATCGTCGCCGATGCGCGCACCAACGCGGTCGTGATCAGCGACCTCGCGTCGATGATGCCCGCCTACGAACGCGCGATCGCGATGCTCGACCAGCCGCAGGAGCTGGTGGAAATCGACGCGTTGGTGATCGACGTGTCGTCGAACGCCGCGCGCTCGCTCGGCGTGGCCTGGGGCGGCGCGACCGGGCGCATCGACGGCGCCGTCGGCACGGCCGCCGCGCCGCTGTCGTTCGGTGCGGCGGCGCTGACCACCGCGGCGAGCGCCGCGAGCGGCCTGAATCTGGCGACGCTGGTGGGCAACTCGGCCCAGTATCTGTTCGCGCAACTGCATGCGCTCGAAACGAACGGCCAGGCGCGCGTGCTGTCGCGTCCGCGCGTGCTCACGCTGAACAACACCGAGGCCGCGCTGACTTCGCGCAGTTCGCTGTACGTGCGGGTGGCGGGCAATCAGGCGGTCGATCTGTACAACATCGATACCGGTCTGATGCTGAAGGTGACGCCGAACATCGAGCCGACGGGCGAGGCGCGCCGCAACATCCGGCTGAACATCCAGATCGACGACGGCGCATTCAATTCCACGACCTCCGTGGATGGCATTCCGCAGGTCGACAAGCACTCGGTCGTCACGCAGGCGATCGTGCGCGATGGCGAGAGTCTGCTGATCGGCGGCTACCAGTACGAACGCAGCGAGCGCACGACCTCGAAGGTGCCGGTGCTCGGCGACGTGCCGTATCTCGGCGCGCTGTTTCGCGATACCGGGACGACGCATGAGCGGCTGGAGCGGCTGATCCTGATCACGCCGCGATTGAAGCGGGCGGGCGGGGAAGGTGTGCCGAACATCGGTGCGGGCAGTTTGCCGGGCGCGATGACGGGTTCGATGGGCGGTGGACCTGAAGCGGTGCCCGCGTTGTCGACGTTGACGCCACCGGCAAGCGGCGGCATGGCGGCTAATGCGGCGACCGACGGCGCAGCGCCCAACGCTGCCGCCCCCGTGCCGCCGCGTAACGTCGACGCGGCGCTGCGCGCGCTCGCACCGGACAACGCGTCTGCGCCGTCGAGCTTGCCGGATTCGCCAGGCTCGTCAGGCTCGTCAGGCGCCGGGCAACTTGCACCGCCCCTGTTCCTGCCAGCGTCGCGGCTTGAGCCGCAGTCCGCGTCTCAGCCAGCGTCGCGGCCGGCGCCGCAGCAGGCGCCTGCACTCGTAGTCCAGCAAGCGTTACAAGCGCCGTCACCACCGCCGTCACCGTCGACGTCACCACTCCCGGCCGCGCATGCCTCATCCGCGCTGCCGCCCATGCAGACGTTGCCCTGGGAGCGTCGCGATGACCGCTGACGCGCAGATCGTCGTGCTGGACGGCGTGCACACCGGCGCGAGCATCGTGCTGTCGTCCAACCAGCCGCTGCGGATCGGCAGCGGCGCCGATGCCGAACTGCTCGTGATCGACGAAGGCGTCGAACCGTTGCACGCCACCGTCGAATTGCAGGGCGCGACGCTCGCGCTGTCCGCGCAGCATCCCGGCGTCGCGGTGTTCGGCCGGCGCGTGCTACCCGGACGCCGCGTCTCGCTGCGCTACGGCGCGTGGTTTTCCGTAGGCGGCGTGAGCTTCCGTTTCGGCGGCCGCGACACGCCCGGGCCGAACGTCGCGCGCGATGCCGAGCGGGCCTATCTGCTGCGCCACGCACCGCTCGCGTATGTCGGGAAGCGCTGGACCGATGCGTCGCCGGTGACGCGCGCGACCGTCCTCGGCACACCCGTCGCGTTCGCGATGCTGGCGTGGCTCGGCTCGCTGCCGCCGGCCGTCACGCCGCGTCCGGCGCGCCACGACGACACCTTCCGGCTGGTGAAGGCGCATCCCGACGCGAAGACCGGCACGCTGGTCTACGAGGGTTATGTGCAGTCGGCGGCGGATCTCGCTTCGTTGACCGCCTATGCATGGTCGCGCCAGCGCGCGCCCGTGATGCACGTGTTCGTGCTCGCGCAGATGCAGGAACAGCTCGGCGAATTCCTCGCGCGCTATTACCGCGGCGCCGAAGTGCGTCCCGCGCAACCCGGCGCATTCACCGCGCTGCTGCCCGACGCGCACGGATATCTATCGCCCGAGGCGTGGGACTACGCGCGTGTGACGCGGCTCGCGCAAGCCGAGATCGGCGGGCTGCGCGGTCTTGTGTTCCCTGGGCACGAGCCGTCCGGCGAACGGGTGCGCGTGCCGCTCGACGCGCTCGGCCTGAACCTGCTCGCGAGCCGCCACGCGGCCTGGCTGACCGATGCGCAAGGTGTGCGCTACTTCGTCGGCGCGCGCGTGCCGATGGGCCGCATCAGCCGGATTTCGGCATGCGCCGCCGAGATCACGCGCGACGACGACGGTTCGATCTACGAGTTCGTCGCGGAGGCCGGCCATGCCGCCAAAAGCTGCCGGTAAAAGCACGCTCGGCTCGTGCGGCGACCTGCCGCTCGAAGCGCAACTCGCCGAAGGCGGCGGCGCGGGCCGCGCGGCGATCGTCGCCCGGCTCACGGAAGAAATGGAACGGTTGAGCGCGGCGCTCGCGAATGCGCCGCCGGACGCACACAAGGAAGGAATGCTTCTCGTCGAGTGTTTGCGCGCGGCTCGGCGGGTGGTGGAACGAAGCGCGAGCT
Organism: Paraburkholderia sp. D15; assembly: GCF_029910215.1. Lineage (NCBI taxonomy): Bacteria > Pseudomonadati > Pseudomonadota > Betaproteobacteria > Burkholderiales > Burkholderiaceae > Paraburkholderia > Paraburkholderia sp. D15. The sequence goes on from NZ_CP110395.1 coordinate 1,396,555, forward strand.
TCGTCAATGCGCGCGGTAAATCGTAAGGAGTCTCAACAATGAACGTAAGTGGAATCGGCAATTTTTATGGAGCAGGTGGCGGCAATTCGTCGATCAGCCCGAGCGGCAGCCTGTCGACCGGCGGCTTGCTGGGTCTGCTGGAGAAGATCCTTGCCAAGGAGAACAACAAGGTCAACGGTACGTTGCAACAGGCGGAAAACGCCGACGGTCTTCAGCAGGGCGGCGGCAACGCGATGGACGGCACCGGCGGCAACAACCAGGGCAACGTCGAAATGCTGCGCGCCCAGCAGGCGGTGGGTGAGCTGAGCACGTTCAACACCGCCGCGACCAACATGCTGCAGACGGTCAACGATTCGCAGAAGTCGGTCGCGCAGAACACCAAGTAATCCACCGGGAAATCCTCCGGGTAATCCTCATTAACCAGGACGAAGACGCCCGCGCGGCGTCTTCGCAAGCACATGAATACGCAGACGGGGCTACGGGAAGACACGCTGGAACTGCTGATCGCGATCGGTCATCTGGCGCGCGTCTACCGGTATTTCGACGAAGCGCGCTATCTGTTCGAGCGGCTCGCGACGGTGTATCCGCAGCGCGCCTTTCCCTATCTCGGGCTGGGGCTGATCGAGGTCGATCGCGCGAATTATCGCGGCGCCGCGCGGCTGTTCGGCCACGCGCTCGAACTCGTGCCGGACAACGCGCAGGCCTGCGCGTGGCTCGGCGCGTCCCAGGTGCTCGAAGGCCATTTCGCGCTCGGCGTGCGCACCTTGCTGAACGTGATCGGCAGCGACGAGCCCAGCGCGGCGGCGATGGCCGAGGCCTTTCTCAAGCTGCCGGAATGTGCGCCTTTCACCCGCGGCGTGCGCATCCATCGAGCCGCGCAGTCCGCGCCCGTGCCGTCGTTCTCCACCCTCAACCGACTGAATTTTCGAGGCCGTCACTGATGTTGCAACTTCCTCCCACCACGCCGCCGGCCTTTACCGGTGCATCGGATCCCAGCCTGTCCCTGCAGGCCAGCACCGGCGATCCGGGTTCGATGATGGATCGTCTGCTCGCACGCGCGCAGGACGCGCAGGACCTGTCGATCCAGCAATTGTCGAATCACCTCGACCAGCTCGGCTCCGGCCGCGTGTCGACCATCGACCTGCTGCGCATGCAGGCCGACATGGGCGCCTACTCGGTGCGCGTGCAGATGACGGTGCGCGTCGCCGACCAGATCGGCAACGCGATCCAGACGCTGTCGCAGCGAAGCTGATGCGCCGCGCCCTGTACGTGCTGCCGGTCCTGATGCTGCTCGCCGGCTGCAAGATCTCATTGTTCGAGGGACTGGACGAGGACCAGGCGAACCACATCGTCGCCGCGCTCAGTCATCACGGCATCACCGGCTACAAGGAGCGTAACGCGGATCGCACGTGGAACGTGTCGGTCGACGACGCCGACGCGGTGATCGCCACCGAACTCGCGAGCGCCTATGCGCTGCCGCGCGGCGGGCATGCGAATCTTGGCGACCTGTTCAGCCGCCAGGGCCTGATTTCGAGTCCCGAGGAAGACCGCGTGCGTTTCGTGTACGGCTTGTCGCAGGAGCTGTCGGAGACGCTCGAGAAGATGGACGGCGTGCTGCTCGCGCGGGTGCACATCGTGCTGCCGGAGAAGGACCCGATGGACCCCGCGCAGGACACGTTGCCGTCCGCGTCGGTGATGATGCGTTACCGCAGCGACTACAACCTCGAGCTGATGCGCGACCGGATTCGCTCGATGGTGGCGGGCAGCGTCGAAGGTCTGACGCCGGCGCGCGTGTCGTTGACGCTGCTGCCGGTGACGCCGGTGCTGACGTTTCCCGGCAATTGCGGTGGCGATGATGCCGACGGTCCTGCCGCCGCGGTGCCAGCGGGCGGGGTCGCCGCGACGGATTGTTCGCGCGCCGGTGGCGCGGGCATGTCACGCGTGACGGCGCTGCTGGCTGCGCTGGCGCTTGCGGTGATGGCCGGTAGCGGTTTCGCGTGGCTATGGCGGTCGGGACGGCGTAGCTGGTTCACGCGCAAGCCGCGCGGCCCGGCGGGTGGGGCCGCCGATGGTGCGAATCGGGCGAACCGGGCGAATGGCGGTAGCGGGGCGGGCGATCGGCCGGCCAGCGCTGCTGCGCAAACGGCGGTCGCGGTCGATGCCGATACCGCCGCTGCGAATGCCGCCAACGCTGCCGCTGCTGCCAACGCCGAGGCTGGTGCCAACGCCAACGCCAACGCCAACGCCAACGCCAACGCCAACGCCAACGCGCAAACCGAGGCCGCCGGCGGCACAGACCCCACCGATCCCACCGATCCCGCACCCGGCATGCACGCCGGAGGTCACGCATGACGCCCGCTCGAACACATCCCTATTTCCACGCTCCCGCGTGCTGGGCGCACCACAGTTGGCTGGAATCCGGCCGCCCGGTCCGTCACGAGTGGACCCTGCGCGCCGCTCACGCCTTCCTGTTCGACCGCTATCCGCAACTGCGCCAGGCGTTACCGGCCGACGCACCCGACGCGCTCCCCGCATGGTCACGCCCAGCCTGCGCGCGGCTGTGTCGCATCGCCGCGTCGCTGGCGCTCGCGCCGTCGTTGCGCCGCATCGTCGCGGCGTCCGCGCGCACGGCCTTCGCGGCCAGCGTCGCGCCGCGCGTGCTCGAAGCGCTGCAACGTCATCCGCGGGCCGCCTCGCGAGAACTGACGGTCGAGCCCATGCCATCGCCGTTCGACCGGCGCGAGATGACCGCGCTCGGCCTCGCGCTTGCGCAACAGGCAGGCACTGGTTCGGGTCACGCGTTCTGGTGGAGTCTGCGCTTGCCGCGCGAGATCGCCCAACGTGCGCTGACCTATCGCACCCCCCATTTGACGATGGCCGATGCGCGCGATCTGCTGATCGACGCACGGCGCTTGATGGAGACAACCCGATGCTGATCTGCCGGATGGGCGCATGGCATATCGAGTCCGACGGACATCTGAGCGCGCGCGAACTCGCGTCGCTCGACGGCCTGCGTGCCGTCGAGGCGCAGCGCGCGGCCGAAGCCGAACAGGAACGCGAACGCGTCGACGAACGGGCGCGCGAAATGAAACGGCGCGCGTGGCGTCACGGGCACGCGGCCGGCAAGCTCGAAGCGCTGCGCGAACACGCGGGACGCGAGGCCGCGGCGGCGTTCGTCGCGCATCGGCTGGAGGAGCGGCTCGCGCAGATCGTGCTGGGCGTGGTCAACGACATCGTCGGCGAATTGCCGCCGTCGGCCGCGCTTACGCATCAATTGCGGCGCGTGGTGGCGGTCGCGCAATCGCAGCGGCTCGTGTCGATCCGCGTGGCGCCGGCCGTGTTCGACGACACCGCGCAGCTCGCGTCGACGCTCGAACGCGAGTTCGGCGCGCCGCTGTGCACGGTGCTCGCCGATGCGGGATTGCCCGCGCATTCCTGCGTGGTCGAGACGGAGGCAGGCGTGATCGACGGCGGTCTGGCCGTGCAGTTGCGGGCGCTGGAACGCGGCGTTCGCGAGGGCATCGCCGCGGTGTTGCGTCGCTACGACCTTGCGGACAGCGCGGGACGCACGACGATCGACGTGATCGAGGAGGGCGTGCGCGAGACGCTGGTGGCGCTGGCCGCGCCGATGCCGATGCCGATGTCGATGCCGATGCCGGTGCCGGTGCCGATGCCGATGCGAAGGGCCGGGCATAAGGCCGAACACAACGCCGAACACAACGCCGAACACAACGCCGAACACAACGCCGAACACAACGCCGAACACAACGCCGGGCACATGGCCGGACTCGAGGCTGGACACACGGCTGGACACCAGGCCGTGCCTACCCCGCCCGCCACCTCGATCGACCCCCAAGCAATCCACGCGCCGCCGCGACCACGGCGATCCGGCGTCTTCATCCGGGGCGTCGCATGACCCTCTGGCCCGATCTCCCGACCCTGACGCGCGCCGACGCCGAACGCCACAACCTCGCGCTGCAACACTTCGGCCGGCCGCGCGCGGTGCGCGTCGGCGCGCGCGCATTCACGCTCGAATTCGAGCCGAGCCGCGCGCGCTATCCGCTGCGTCTGTCCGGCACGGCGGCGCAGGCGCCGTTCAGCGCGGTCTGCGATGTCGGCGCGTTGCTGCCCGAACTTGCGCCGACGGTGCTCGACGCGCTCGGCGACGCGGCGCCCGCGCACGTCGCCGCCGCGTTGAGCGAATGGCTGTGCGCGCTCGAAGGCCTGTTCGGCTTCACGATCGAACTGAACGCGATCGGCTTCGACGCGCTACCCGAAGCGGGCGCCTACGGCCTCGCCGTCACGCAGACGACGAGCGGCCGCACCGCCCACTTCTCGTTCCATTGCCCGGCGGTCGATGCGTGGCTACATCGCCACGTACTCGCCGCACCGCCCGGCGACGCGCTGCTGCGCCGCCTGATGGTGCGCATGCCGATCTGCATGCCGGGGCCGTCGCTGTCGCTGCCGCGTCTGCGCCGGCTCGCGGTCGGCGACGCGCTGCTGTTCGACCGTCACGCGCGCTATCTGCGGCTGCCGCTGCGGCTCGGCGCGTGCCGGATTCTATTGAAGTTCACTGAGGAGCACACCTTGATAGACCAAGTCCTGAATGATGAAACGCCTGCCGTCGAAGTGACCAGCGAACTGCTGCCCATCGACTCCCTGACCTTCGCGTTCGACGCGGTGCTCGGCACGCTGTCGCTGTCGGTCGCCGAACTCGCGCATCTGCGTCAGGGCTCGATCGTCGCGTTCCGTTTGCCCGCGAGCGAACGCACGGTGACGCTGCTGTGCCAGGGCATTCCGTTCGCGCGCGGCGAGCTGATCGAGATCGAAGGCTCGCTCGGCGTGCGCGTGACCCGGCTCACCCAGGAGGACCGCCCGGCATGAACGGTCCCGAACTCGACCAGTTGCCGGTCATCAGTCTGTTCTTCATGCTGGGGCTGCTGCCGCTCGCGGTCGTGATGACCACCTCGTTCACGAAGTTCAGCATCGTGCTGACGCTGCTGCGCTCCGCGCTCGGCGTGCAGCAGGCGCCGAGCAATCTGGCGATTTCGGGCATCGCGCTCGCGGCGACCCTGGTCGTGATGGCGCCGACCGTCGCGAAGATCGACGCGGCCTTACCCGCGACCGACAACGGCGAGTTCAAGCTGCCGCGTCCGGGCGAACTGGTGCAGGCGGTGCGCGGACCGCTCGGCGAATTCATGCTCGCGCATTCGCGGCCCGACGAGCGCAAGTTCCTGGTGGGCGCGGCCAAACGCATCGACCCCGCGCGCGACGCGCGGGAGACCGACCTCAGTCTGCTGATTCCGGCATTTCTGATCGGCGAGATCTCGAGCGGTTTCGAGGCGGGCTTTCTGCTGTACATCGCGTTTCTCGTGGTGGATCTGGTGGTCGCCAACGTGCTCACCGCGATGGGCATGGTGATGCTGTCGCCGAGCACGGTATCGATTCCGTTGAAGCTGTTCATCTTCGTGTCGGTGTCCGGCATCTCGAAGCTGATGCATGCGCTGATCGTCGGATACGTGAAATGACCGCGCATCCTTCTCTTGCGACGCTCTCGGCCGACGCGCTGCTGCTGGTGTTCTGGCTGTCGCTGCCGGCGCTCGCGGTGGCGACGATCGTCGGTCTGCTGGTCGGGCTGTTGCAGTCGATCACGCAGATTCAGGATCAGAGCCTGCCGTATGGCGCGAAGATCATCTGCGTGGGCGTCGTGCTGATTGCGACCGGGCCGTGGGCGAGCCGCGAACTCGCGCGTTTTCTGGCGCACGTGTTCACCTACGTCGCGGCGGGGCGTCTGCATTGAACCCGGACTTCATCGGCTATCTGCAGGGTTTCGCGTTCTGCACGATCCGGCCCGCCGTCGCGCTGTTCCTGATTCCGTTCGGACAGAAAGGCTCGCTCGGCATTCTGCTGCGCGTGCCGATGCTGCTCGCGCTGGCGATGCTGCCGCAACAGACCGGCTGGCCGGCCGAACCGTGGCCGGCGTTCTGCATGGAACTGGCGACCGGCGCCGCGCTCGGTCTGCTGCTCGGCACGATCTTTCACGCGGCGGCTGCGGCCGGCGCGGTGCTCGATCAGCAGGGCGGCTATTCGAGCGCGGCGATCTACGACCCGCATTTCCAGCAGGAAGCGGCGCTGTTCGAAACGCTGTTCTCGCAGTTCGCCGCGCTCGTCGTGTTCACCGGTCCCGGCATGCCGCTCGTGTTCGGCTTCTTCGCCGATGCCTGGGCTTTGTGGCCGCCGGGCCGCTGGCGCACCGATCTGCTCGACGTGTTTCAACGCATCGCGCTCGACGGCACGCGCGCGTCGCTGGCCGGGTCGTTCGCGCAGGGCGTGCGGCTCGCGAGTCCGCTGCTCGGTCTGGTGTTGCTGATCGACGTGGCGTTCGGACTGATGACGCGTCACGCGAAACGGCTCAACCCGTTCGCCACCGCGCGCGCGGTCAAGGCGATGGTGCTGTCGTTCGCGGCGATGCTCGGCGTGCCGCCGCTGTTCGAACAATTGCGGCTGCTGTTCGAGCGTCTGATTCATCTGCCGTGAGCGAGAGCAATGAGCGACAAGACCGAAGCGCCTACTCCCAAGCGACTCCGTCGTGCCCGTCAGGACGGCGAGACCGCGAAGAGCTCGCATCTGACGATCGCGTTCAGCGGGCTGTGCTGGTGGCTGTATCTGTTCATCGCGGCACCGCATCTGTATGGGTTGCTCACGCGCCTGATCGAGGGCGCGGCGACGCTCGACGCGAGCCTGCCGTTCCGCGCGCGGCTCGCGTCGACGATCGGCATGTCCGCGTCGTTGCTGCCGTCGCTGCTGGGCGCGCTGGGCGTCGGTGCGCTCGCCGTGCTGGTGCCGGAACTCGCGCAGACGCGCGGCCTCGTGTCGCTCAAGCGCGCGATGCCCGATCTGAAGCGTCTCGATCCGGTCAAGGGATTCAAGCAGATGTTCAGTCTGCGCCTCGTGTGGGATACGGCGCTGACGCTGCTGCAATTCGCCGTGCTGCTGTTTCTGTTCGGGCAGGCGCTGATCGCGTGGCTGCGGCAACTCGCGCCGCTTTACGGCTATGCGCTGCCCGCGCACCTCGGCTTTATCGCGGCCGCGCATTCGCATCTGCTGGTGTGGATGGCCGCGTCGCAGATCGCGCCGGCGGTGGCCGATTTTGTCATTCAACGGTTCTTGTGGCTGCGCAACCTGCGCATGGACAAGAACGAAATCAAACGCGAATACCGCGACGACGAAGGCGATCCTTACGTCAAGGGCCGGCGTCGCGCGCTTCATCGGGAGCTTGGTCAATAACATGCTGAACCGTTCCATTCTGAGCCGCTACGACCTGTCGGCGTTTTTCGCGCGGCATGCGGACCTTGCCGTCGCGGTCGGCTTGCTGGCCGTGCTCGCGCTGCTGATCGTGCCGGTGCCGCCGTTCGTGCTCGACCTGTTCATCTGCGTGAGCTTCGCGTCGAGTCTCACGATGCTCGCCACCACGCTATACGTGACGAAAGCGGTGGACCTCGCGAGCTTTCCGTCGCTGCTGCTGATTACCACGCTGTTGCGCCTGTCGCTCGCCATCGCGTCGACCAAGATGATCCTGCTGCATGCCCACGCCGGGCAGATCATCGGCGCGTTCGGCGAACTGGTGGTGGGCGGCAACGTCGCGGTTGGGCTCGTGGTGTTCATCGTGCTCGCGGCGATCCAGTTCATCGTGGTGGCGAAAGGCGCGGACCGGGTCGCCGAAGTCGGCGCGCGCTTCACGCTCGACGGCATTCCCGGCCGGCAGATGAGTATCGACGCGGATCTGCGCACCGGCGTGATCTCGCCCGCGCAGGCGAGCCGGGCGCGCGCGGCGCTCGAACGCGAGACGTATTTCTACGGCTCGCTCGACGGCGCGATGAAGTTCGTCAAGGGCGATGCGGTCGCGGGGCTCGTCGTCGCGCTGGTGAACATCGTGGGCGGCCTCGCGGTCGGGATCGCGCAGCGCGGCATGTCGTTCGGCGATGCATTGCGCGCGTACACGATCCTGACCGTCGTCGATGGTCTGGTGTCGCAGATTCCGTCGCTGATCGTGTCGGTGTCGGCGGGCATTCTGGTCACGCGCGTAGCGGCCGCCGACAGCGCGAACGCGCATCTCGGCGGCGACATCTACCGGCAGTTGACCGTGCATCCGAAGGCGCTCGGCATGGCCGGCGTGGCGTGCTGTGCGCTCGCCGCGATTCCGGGTTTTCCGCATCTGCAGTTCCTGCTGGCCGGCGGGCTGCTGGTCGTGCTCGCGCTCACACTGATGCGCAACAACACGCTCGCCACCAACTCGCAGCGCGCGCTGATGCCGGGCATGACGCGCGACGGCGGCAACTACGTGCCGCGCATCCTCGACGATGTCGAACTGGGCACGAGCGCGTCGCTGCGATTGCGGCTCGGCGTGCAGGCGTTCGAAGCGCTGCGTCCCGAGGCGCTGAACCGTCAGCTCGGGCAGTTGCGGCGCCGCCTGATGGTGGAGCTGGGCGTGCCGTTTCCGGGGCTCGCGTTGCTGCGCGACGCGCGGCTCGCGCCGGAGCGCTACATCGTCGATATCGAGGACGTGCCGTTCGCGAGCGGCACGCTGGTCGCCGCGCACACGCTGGTCAGCGGCGACGCGGGCCGGATCGGGTTCGATGGTGTCGGCGGCTATCGTCCGCATGCGGAAAAATCGGTGTGGGTGCCGAACGCGCAGGCCGCGTCGATCGACGACCCCTCGATTGCGAAGGCCAGCGTCGACGAAGCGTTGTGCGAGCACCTGGGCGAAGTGTGCGAGCGCTCGGCGGCGGATTTTCTCGGCACCCAGGAGACGCGCTTTCTGCTCGATCAGCTCGGCATCGAGTTTCGCGAGCTGGTCGGGCAGGCGACGCAATCCGTCAGTGTCGTGCAGATTGCGGGCGTGCTGCGGCAACTGTTGCAGCAGCGCGTGCCGATCCGCAATCTGCGCGCGATTCTCGAAGCCGTGGTGCGTGTGCCGGGCGGCGAGCGCACGCTCGACCGGATGGTGCGCGATGCCCGCATTCAGCTCGGCCGGCAGATATCGCGCATTTATGCCGATCTGGAAACGTGGACCATCGTCGCGGCCGTGCTCGATCCCGCGTGGGAAGCGAGCCTCGAAGCGCAGATACGCAGCGGCATGGACGGCGAGCCCGTGTGCGTGTTGTCGGCGGAGGAACTGGAGCGCGCGCAGCAGGTGCTCGGCGGCGATCTCTCCGGGATCGGACTGGTGGTCACGAACGCGGTGCTGCGCCCGCATCTCGCGCGGTTGTTGCGCGACTTCGGCTGGCGTATCGACGTACTCGCGGTCGAGGAGATTCCGTTCGATATCTACCGGATCAGGACGATCGCGACGTTGGGCGCGCAATGATGGAGGGCGGCATTGAAGCGAAGTATCGAGGTATCGACGTCTCGACGTATCGACGTATCGAAGGAGAAGCGGATGAAAGCGTCGCATGAGAGGGTGCCGGTTTTTTCCTCCACGCCGTCCTTGCGTGGACGGGTTGTCGAAGCGCGCGGCGTGATCGCGCGCGTGGTCGGCGTGTCGTTGCGGATCGGCGAGAAGGTGCGATTGGTGCGGCCCGATACGCTCGAAGCGCAATACGGCGAAGTGATCGGCTTCGCGCAGGAAGGCGCGCTGGTGATGCCGCTTGCTGGGCTCGCGGGACTGTCGGATATCACCGAGGTGCAGGGTTGCGGGACGAGTTGGGGCAGTGTGGACGCACTCGGCTTGCTTGGGCGAGTGGTGGATGGTCTGGGTAATCCGCTCGATGGCGGCGCGTTGCCGGCGGCGGTTGGCGTGGCGAATGCGGAGCGCGTCGCCGCGGACGCGCTCGCGCGTGTTGCACGCGGCAGGGCTGGCGCGATGGATACGCGGCGTTCGTCAGGTTCATCGCGTTCATCCGGCGACGGCGAGACGAGCCTCAATCTGCTCGAACGTCCGGTGATTTCGACGCCGTTCGCGACGGGCGTGCGCGCGATCGATGGTCTGTTGACCTGCGGCGTCGGCCAGCGCACGGGCATTTTCGCGCCGGCTGGCGGCGGCAAGAGCACGATCATGGGCATGATCGCGAACGGCGCATCGACCGATGCGATCGTGGTCGCGCTGATCGGCGAGCGCGGCCGCGAGGTCGGCGAGTTCATTCACGACCACCTCGCGCATCGGCGCGAATCGACGGTGGTGATCGCGGCCACTTCGGACCGGCCGGCCGCCGAACGCATCAAGGCGGCCGAACTCGCTTCCCAGGTGGCGGCGGGCTTGCGCGCGAGCGGCCGTCACGTGCTGCTGCTATTCGATTCGCTCACGCGTTACGCGCGGGCGTTGCGCGAACTGGGCCTCGCGGTCGGCGAGCCGCCGTTGCGCGGCGGTTTTCCGCCGAGCGTGTTCGCACGGTTGCCGCGTTTGATCGAAACCGCGGGCGTGACCGCGCAAGGCAGCATCACCGGTTTCTACACCGTGCTCGCGGACGAGGCCGATCTGTCCGATCCGGTGGCGGAAGAAGCGCGCTCGCTGCTGGATGGGCATATCCAGTTGTCGTCGAAGCTGGGGGCGTCGGGCCACTATCCGGCGATCGACATTCTGCGCAGCCGTAGCCGTTTGATGAATCGTGTCGCCGAAGCAGGGCATCGTGACGACGCGAATTGCGTGCGCGACTGGCTCGCGCGTTATGAGGAGGTGGAGATGCTGCTGCAGATCGGCGAGTACGAGCACGGCCACGATACCGCGACCGATCTGGCGATCGCGCGGCGTCCCGCGATCCAGCAGTTCCTGCGGCAACCGTATGACCGCAGCAGCGAGTGGGGCGATTCGCTCGCGCAGTTGCATGCTTTGTGCGCCGATGGTCGTGCGGCGTGATGCGCGACGCGACGCGGGAGGTGGCCTTGTGGCGTCTGCTCGTCAGGGTGCGCGGTCTGCGGGTGCGGCGCACGCTGCGCGCGCTGGCCGGGATGCGGCGAAACGAACGGCAGGCGGCGGCCGTCGTCGAGCAACAGGTCGCGGCGTTGGAACAGCATGCGCGGCAGCGGTTGCATGTGCTGGACTTCTGCCGGCGCGACGTGCGTGCCGGCGCACAATGGCACGCAACGTTACGCGCGCACGACGCGCAGTTGCCGGCGCTGCGTCAGCGCCGCGACGAAGCACAGGCGGCGCACGACGCCGCGCGCGACGAGGCGGCGCGGGCGTTGCGCGCGTGGCAGGTCGAACGGACCCGCGCCGACGATGCGAAGGACAGGTTGAGAGCGGCGCTTGCGGCCGTTGCCGTGAGAGGCGCGCACAGTTAAGGACTGCGGGTGTGAATGGGCGCGGTGATGTTCGCTCGCGCGATGGGACGTCGTTTGCGTTTCCGTCCAATGGTAGCCACCGTGCCGGTTTTTTCGACTGACGGATTGCCGCGAGCCTGTCTTCCGATTGGCTCGCGGCAATCCCGAGGCTGACCGCCGTCGCTGTTGACCCCGTTTCGCGCGGTCCGCCTAGCCCGCTTTCTTCAGGTCGGCGGCGGTCGGTTGCCGGCCGGTCGCCGGGTCCACGAAGCCGTTGCCGTTGGGATTCGCCACCACGGTGTAGCCGTGCGGCGTGGCGTTATCCAGCGCGCGACCGTCGTTGCTCCTCTGCACGGTGAGCGGCGCCGAATTCTGCTGGCTCAGCCCCTTCACCTGATATGCCTGATTGCCCTTGGTGATCGTCACGTTGTCCGCGAACGAGACCTTCGAATTACCCTTGGCCGGCTGCGTGCCGACCGTGACCTTGGTGCTGTCGGGCAACTGGAATGTCATCGTGCCGTTGAACATATTCGACGTCTTGCCTTTGCTGTTCGCATGCTGATCGAGATGCGGGTCGCCGTGAATACTCGTTTGATCGCCGGTCCTCTTGTCAGTCAGGAGCATCGACGATTTGGCCTTGTCGAAATCGAGCTTGTAGTCGCCGAGGTCGATGCTGGCTTTTTTGCCGGACACGCCGGTGTCGGTCCATTGCGTTTGATTCGTGCGGTCCGACCGGTCGCAGTTGCCGCGCTGCATCGGCGGCATGTGCGGCACTTGCGACGAGGCAGTGCCGCAACGTGACGAACTGAACGAACTCTGGGTGTCGAAGTTGCCGGCATTGCCGGCATGGCGGAAGCCGGCCTGCATCTGACTCGCGCCGGGGCCTCGGTTGGTGATGGTGGTCTTCGCGTAGTACGACGAGGTCTGCCCGTTCGATGTGTTCTGTCCGCTGAACGTGAACGAGGCGCGCGAGTAGTTGTCGGCCATCTGCGACATCGGGCGCGATGCGTTGAAGCCGTTGTTGAAGCTACCGTTGAAGCCGCCGTTGAAGCCTTTGTCGATGCCGCCGGCGCGGGAGTTCGACTGTTGCGCGCCGTCGTACGGCGAGTACAGATTGGGGTTGAACGTCTGCGCGAAAACCTGATGCTGCGTCACTGTCTGCATGGTGTGATCTCTTGAGTGAATAAGTCGGCGTGAGAGTCGACGTGGTTCGATATTTTTCCTGCGCGGCGAAGCCCGTCCAGTCGCATCGAAACGAATGCGATTCGACGGCGGCGTGCAAGCGCCGGACTGCGCCGCCGGACGAGTCGTGTTCGACCGTTCGCGCGGCGAGTCGATGCGATATCGAACCACCTCGTGTCGGGCGGTTCGCCTAGCCGGCTTTCTTCAGGTCGGTAGCGGTCGGCTGCTTGCCGGTGGCCGGGTCCACGAAGCCGCTGCCGTTGCGATTCGCCACGACCGTGTAGCCGTCCGGCGTGGCGGCATCGAGCGCGCGGCCGTTGTTGCTCTTCTGCACGGTGAGCGGCGCCGAGCTTTGCTGGCTCAGACCGCTCACCTGATACGCCTGATTGCCCTTCGTGATCGTCACGTTATCCGCGAACGAAATCGACGCGTTGTTCTTTGCGGGCTGCGTGCCGACCGTGACCTTGGTGCTGTCGGGCAACTGGAACGTCATCGTGCCGTTGAACATATCGGACGTTTTTTTGCCGCTGTTCGCGTGCTGCTCGAGGTGCGGGTCGCCGTAGATGTTCGTTTGGTCGCCGGTCTTCTTGTCGGTCAGCAGCATCGACGAATTGGACTTGCTGAAATCCAGTTTGTAGTCGCCGAGGTCGATGCTGGCTTTGTTGTTCGACACGCCCGTATCGGTCCATTGCGATTGATTCGTGCGGCCGGAGCGGTCGCAGTTGCCGTGCTGCGTCGGCGGCATCTGCGGCACTTGCGAACCGGGATACGCGTGTTGGGTGTGCGCAAATGGGCCTTGATTGCCGATGTTGCCGAAGCCCGGCTGCATCTGACCGGCACCTGGACCGCGGTTGGTGATGGTCGTTTTCGCGTAGTACGACGAGGTCTGGCCGTTCGACGTGGTTTGTCCGCTGACCGTGTACGAGGCCCGCGAGAAGTTGCCGGCCATTTGCGACATCGGGCGCGATGCGTTGAAGCCGTTGTTGAAGCCGTTGTTGGCGCCACGGCTGAAGCCGGTGTTAAAGCCGTTGTTGAACCCACCATTAAAGCCGTTGTTGAAGCCGCCGATCCGCGAGTTTTGTGGCTGCTGCGCACCGCCGAACGGCGAGTACAGATTGGGGTTGAACGTTTGCGTGAAGAACTGGCTTTGCGTCACTGTCTGCATAGTGTGATCCCTTGAATGAACGAGTCGGCGTGAGGTTGCGAGCCGGGTCCGCGTTGCCGACGGTCTTGATGCGGCTCCGGGAGTTCATTAGTAGAGAGATCGGAAATTGATTCGAGATACTTATTTATAGTTTGGGAGACGAAGATGAATTTCTCTGCGCTGGGTCGCGAAACGAGTGTGGGCGCGCTGAAATAGATACGACCTGTCGATGTTGCAGATGCGTTGCAATGACCTGCCCAGGTAGCCGTTTTGACTGTTTAACCGAAAAGGAAGCAGCGCGATGAAAATCTCTTCTGGTAGTCATTTGCCGCACGAACGCAGTCCAATCGAAGGCGGGCGGCGCGATGCGGGTGAGGGTGTCGATGCGTCGTCCCGACCTGCGACGCTCGATGCGCCAGGCGAAATCGGCGCGCGCCTGCCTCTGCGCGGCACGGATCGTAGCCCGGAGCAAGGCGCTGACGTAGCCTCGCAAACCTACGCCGTGCTGCAAAAGTATGCGAGCGCGCCGGCCGCGGACCTGCGCGCCGATTCGCGGACAGCAGGCCTGTATCGGGACGGCAAAGGTAACGCGTACATCAACGCAAACGACCGGGCATACGCGGTCAGATACGACCGGGACAACGGCACGTGGCGTCTTCATCACTCCGCCGAGCCGGCGAAGGCACAGTATCCGGTTAGAAGCGACGGGCGGGGCAACTGGGAAATCCACCACGAAGTCGGTTTGCTGGGCGGCGGCCCGCGAATATCCCACGAGATAAAAGATCAGATTGCGGCGTTGCTGCGTGACGGATGGTCCAACGCCGCCGTGATGAAGATGTTTTCAATCAGCCAATCCGTGGTCTACGCGGTAAGGGACAGGATTGCCATGCCGCCAGCAGTGCCTCTCGCTTCGTTCGAATTCAGGGAAAACGTCGCGACACGACTGGCCGCCGGGACGCCGGCAGCGCAGATCGCGCGCGAGCTCGGTGTGCATCCGCGAACGGTGCTGTTGATAGAGGAGGCGCGGCGAGCGACGACTCCGCGACTGAGGGATATCCGACTGCCGGGGCCGTCAACCGGTGGCGAAGCGAGTGTCCGTGGCGAAGGAGACGGGACCGTATCGCCGACGCAAGCCACTCGTCGTTTGCAGATGCACGAAATCCTCGATCGTAATATCACGCGCCCCCCGCCGCGTGTCGCGACAATTTCGGATGTATGCGCGATGCGCAATGGCGGCTGGAGTGACACTGCCATTAGAAATGTACTGAAGTTATCCGACGAGCGATGGGAGGCCTTGGGGCTGCGTCGGCCCTCGGGCAGTAGCACCCCGTCGGCGCCACAGCAGTTGCGCCCCGACCTGGTTGCCGGGACAAGCGGTCGGATGTCCGACGCACAGGTAGCGCGAGAATTGGGCGTGCAGCAGCAAATGGTCCGTTTGCCGGGCGATGCGCAGCCGGAGCGAACGCCGGCTCTGGCGTCGCGAATGCCGTTGGCCCCGGTGGGCGCGTTGCCGGCTCGTGCCGTGCCCTCATCGACCGTGTCGCGGCGGCCGCCGTCGCCTCAGCCAGGCACCTCGACGGGCGGCGAGACGTATCCGCGACTGGGAAGCGGAGGTAGCGGACAGTCCGATTCCGCGCCGCCACCAAAACGTTTGCGGACCGAAAGCGTGCCGCCGGACGGGGCGCAGGCGCTGAACTTCGCGGTCATCAAGCGGCTGGGGCAGGGTGTCGAGAGCGGGCAGGTCGCACGGGAACTGCGCATTCCAGAGCGTGACGTCGTGCGCATGGGCATCGCGCATCTGGAACGGTTGATCGGGATGCACGAAGGGCCGGGCCACGATGCGCGCCCCGGCGATGCCGCGCGATCGCACACCGTGTCTCGTGCATCGACGGAGCCCGAGCCGCAGCGGATGCGCGTGCCGCCAGAGGCGGTCGCGAGAAGCGATCGTGCGATGCTGGACCGGCTGCTCGACGAGGAATTCTCGGATCTCGACATGACGGCGTTCAAGGCGTTGATCGGCGAGTCTCCTGAACATTCTCCCGAGCAGGGTTGAGCAACTGGCCCTGACCGACGTTGTGCTTCGCGGCGGATCGACCGGTCACCCACGGGTTAACACGGAGCGGCGCGAAGAAAGGCCGCTCGCCCGTCCTCCGGTTTAACCCTGGTATCCATCACGCGCTTCGCGCCAGGCCGCGCATGCCGCATCCCCCAGCCCCGCGCCATTGCCGGCCTGCATCAGCTAACATGACAATCCCAGCGTCTCCAACGACGCCTTGCCTTGCGGCGCATGTAAGTGACGGGTAAGTTGCGGCCTTTATTTTGGCGACATGCCGTCCCGTTTGCATGACGCGGCGCGCCACGCGCGCCGCCACAGGTTTTACGTTTCATCTTCACCAAGGGGTTGTCGATGTCTGCGATTGAATCCGTTCTTCAGGAACGCCGTGTTTTCCCGCCCTCCGCCGAAGCAGCGGCGGGCGCCGCGATCTCCGGCATGGATGCGTACCGGGCGCTCGCCGCCGAGGCGGAACGCGATTACGAAGGTTTCTGGGGGCGCCTCGCCCGCGAAACGCTGAGCTGGAACACGCCGTTCACCAAGGTGCTCGACGAGTCGAACGCGCCGTTCTATACGTGGTTCGAGGACGGCCGGCTGAATGCGTCGTACAACAGCCTCGACCGTCACGTCGAAGCCGGCAACGGCGAGCGCGTCGCGATCGTGTTCGAGGCCGACGACGGCACCGTCACCAATGTCACCTATCAGGATCTGCTGCAGCGCGTGTCGCGTTTCGCCAATGCGCTGAAGGCGCGCGGCGTGAAGAAGGGCGACCGCGTGGTGATCTACATGCCGATGTCGATCGAAGGCATCGTCGCGATGCAGGCCTGCGCGCGGATCGGCGCCACGCACTCGGTGGTGTTCGGCGGCTTCTCGTCGAAGTCGCTGAACGAACGTCTGGTCGACGTGGGCGCGGTTGCGCTGGTCACCTCCGACGAACAGATGCGCGGCGGTAAAGCGCTGCCGCTGAAGAACATCGCCGACGAAGCGCTCGCCATGGGCGGCTGCGACGCGGTGAAGAGCGTGATCGTCTATCAGCGCACCGGCGGCAAGGTCGCGTGGCACGAAGGCCGCGACGTGTGGATGCACGAACTCACGCAGGCCGAATCGGATCAGTGCGCGCCCGAGTGGGTCGAGGCCGAGCATCCGTTGTTCATCCTGTACACGTCCGGTTCGACCGGCAAGCCGAAGGGTGTGCAGCACAGCACCGGCGGCTATCTGCTGTGGACCGCGCAGACCCTGAAGTGGACCTTCGACTGGAAGCCCACCGACGTGTTCTGGTGTACCGCCGACATCGGCTGGATCACCGGCCATAGCTACATCACGTACGGGCCGCTGACGCTCGGCGGCACCCAGGTCGTGTTCGAGGGCGTGCCGACCTATCCGAACGCCGGCCGCTTCTGGGACATGATCGCGAAGCACAAGGTCACGCTGTTCTATACGGCGCCCACCGCGATCCGTTCGCTGATCAAGGCATCCGAGGCCGATGCGAAGGTGCATCCGAAGAGCTACGACCTGTCGTCGCTGCGCATCATCGGCACGGTCGGCGAGCCGATCAATCCGGAAGCGTGGGTGTGGTATCACGAGAACGTCGGCGGCGGCCGCTGCCCGATCGTCGATACGTGGTGGCAGACCGAAACCGGCGGCCACATGATCACGCCGCTGCCGGGCGCCACGCCGCTGGTGCCGGGCTCGTGCACGTTGCCGCTGCCGGGCATCATGGCCGCGGTCGTCGACGAAACCGGTCAGGACGTACCGAACGGGCAGGGCGGCATTCTGGTGGTGAAGCGTCCGTGGCCGTCCATGCTGCGCAACGTGTGGGGCGATCCGGACCGCTACCGGAAGAGCTACTTCCCCGACGAACTCGGCGGCAAGCTGTACCTCGCGGGCGACGGCGCGGTGCGCGACAAGGAGACCGGCTACTTCACGATCATGGGCCGCATCGACGACGTGCTGAACGTGTCGGGCCACCGTCTCGGCACGATGGAGATCGAGTCGGCGCTGGTGTCGAATCCGCTCGTCGCGGAAGCGGCGGTGGTGGGCCGGCCGGATGCGACCACCGGTGAGGCCGTGTGCGCGTTCGTCGTGCTCAAGCGCGCGCGTCCGCAGGGCGAAGAGGCGGTCAAGCTCGCGAACGAATTGCGCGCGTGGGTCGGCAAGGAGATCGGTCCGATCGCGAAGCCGAAGGACATCCGTTTCGGCGAGAACCTGCCGAAGACGCGTTCGGGCAAGATCATGCGCCGCCTGCTGCGTTCGCTCGCGAAGGGCGAGGCGATCACGCAGGACGTGTCGACGCTGGAGAATCCGGCGATTCTCGATCAGCTCGGCGAGTCGCTGTGACCCTCGAACCGGCGTAGCCCGCTGACGCGGACCACGCCACTCGCAAAGCCACCGCGCGGACAATCCCGATTGCCTGCCCGGTGGCTTTTTGATACATAGGCGCATGGCCGCGCCGCACTCCTCCTCTCACGCAACGCTGAATCCCACGCCCGAACCGCCGACGGTCTCGGCGGCGATGGCGCACGCGCATCGAAAGTACTGGCGCTTCAACGTCGTGCTGATCGCGGCGTTGATGACGCTCGGCTTCGTCGTGTCGTTCGTGGTGCCGTTGATGGCGTCTTCGCTGGATGCGGTGCGAGTCGGCGGCTTCAGGTTGCCGTTCTATTTCGGCGCGCAGGGCGCGATCCTGATCTACGTGGCGCTGATCGTCGTGTATATCGTGCTGATGCAGCGCGCGGATCGTCGTTTGCAGCGTGCGTTCGAAGCGGATGCGCGAAACGTTGGCGAGATGCGTGATGACGGCGATGCGGGTGCCGACTTGAGCGCGGCGACTTCCAACTCTGTCCCGGCTTCCACCGCCATGCAAGCTCGCGCCGCGGCGCCGCGCGGACGCCGAACCGAATGAAGCTCACGAACCGGCTGATCCGTTCCTACGCGTTCTACACGCTCGGCTTTCTGCTGTTCATCTATGTGATGTGGCGGATCGAGCGCACCACCGGTCCGGGCGTCTGGATCGGCTATGTGTTCCTGTTCGTGCCGATCGCGGTGTATGCGGTGATCGGTCTGCTGTCGCGTACGTCCGATCTGGTCGAATACTACGTCGCGGGGCGACGCGTACCGTCCGCGTTCAACGGCATGGCGACGGCGGCCGACTGGTTGTCGGCAGCGTCGTTCATCGGGCTTGCCGGGTCGATCTATGCGACCGGCTACGACGGCCTTGCGTATCTGATGGGCTGGACCGGCGGCTATTGCCTCGTCGCGTTCCTGCTCGCGCCGTACGTGCGCAAACTGGCGCGCTATACGATTCCGGATTTTCTCGGCACGCGTTTTTCGAGCAATGCGGTACGCGGTCTTGCCGCGTTGGCGGCGATCCTGTGTTCGTTCGTCTATCTGGTCGCGCAGATTCAGGGTGTGGGCTTGATCGCGACGCGCTTCATCGGCGTCGATTTCGCGGTGGGGATTTTCTGCGGACTCGCGGGGATTCTGGTGTGCTCGTTTCTCGGCGGCATGCGCGCGGTCACGTGGACGCAGGTCGCGCAGTACATCATCCTGATCGCCGCGATCCTGATACCGGTGTCGATGATCGCGCACAAGGACGGCCTCGGCTGGCTGCCGCAATTCAACTACGGCCGCTTGATGGAGCGCGTGGAGGGTCTCGAGAAGCAGGTGCGCGACGCGCCGCTCGAACAGACCGTGCGCGACGACTACCGGCGCCAGGCCGCGCAGATGCAGACGCGGCTCGATACGCTGCCGCAATCGTTCGTCGCGGAGAAGGCGCGGCTCACGCAGGAGGTCGCGGACATGCGGCGGCATAACGGGCCGTTGCGCGACATCAAGGAACGCGAGAAAGCACTCGATCAGTTTCCACGCGATGCCGCCGCCGCGCAGATCGTCTGGACCCAGCGCCGCGACGAGATGCTGCTGCGCGCTGCCGCGCCGGTGCCGATGCACGAGCCGTTTCCCGCCGCCGGCGACGACGAGCGGCGCATTCACGAACGCAATTTTCTGTCGCTGCTGTTGTGTCTGTCGCTCGGCACGGCGAGCCTGCCGCATATCCTGACGCGCTACAACACGACGACCTCGGTCGCTTCCGCGCGACGTTCGGTGGGGTGGACGCTCTTCTTCGTCGCGCTGTTCTATCTGACGGTGCCCGTGCTGGCCGTGCTGATTAAGTACGAGATGCTGACGAACCTGGTGGGGCATCACTTCGCCGATCTGCCGCAATGGTTCACGCAGTGGAGCAGGGTGGAGCCGCGGCTGATCAGCCTGAACGATACGAATGGCGACGGCATCGTGCGCTGGAGCGAAATCCAGATGCAGCCCGATATGGTGGTGCTCGCCGCGCCGGAAATCGCGGGGCTGCCGTACGTGATGTCGGGCTTGATCGCGGCGGGCGCGCTGGCCGCGGCGCTCTCGACGGCGGATGGTTTGCTGCTGACGATCGCCAACGCGTTATCGCACGATGTGTACTACCACATGGTCGATCCGAACGCGTCGAGCCAGCGGCGCGTGACGATCTCGAAGATTCTGCTGCTGGGGGTGGCGTTGTTCGCGTCGTATGTGGCGTCGCTGAATACGGGGAACATTCTGTTCCTGGTGGGCGCGGCGTTTTCGCTGGCAGCGTCGAGTCTGTTTCCGGTGCTGGTGCTCGGCGTGTTCTGGAAGCGCACCACGCGGGCCGGCGCGGTCGCGGGAATGGTGGCGGGGCTGCTGGTGTGCATCTACTACATCGTGTCGACGTATCCGTTCTTCACGCAGATGACGGGTTTCGCGGGGCCGAGGTGGTTCGGCATCGAGCCGATCAGCTCGGGCGTGTTCGGCGTGCCGGCGGGGTTTCTGGTGGCGATTGCCGTGAGTCTCGCGGACCGTCCGCCGGATGCTTATACGCGGGCGCTGGTGGACTACATCCGGCATCCTTAGGGCGGTTTGCAAGAGGGTGTGGCGCAGGGCGCGAAGTTTGCTATAATTCGGCTCCCCGCCGGAGAGATGGATGAGCGGTTTAAGTCGCACGCCTGGAAAGCGTGTATAGGTTAATAACCTATCCGGGGTTCGAATCCCCGTCTCTCCGCCAGAAAAGTATCCAAGGCCCTGCAAGTTCAACGACTTGCGGGGCTTTTTGTTTTTCAGCCCATCAGCGGGCCCATCATCGAGCATCAGCTTGTCAACTGTCCACCTAGCCCATCGCTCAGGCGGTGAAGGGCAGGCCGTTGGCGAACTTGCTGTGCGTGTGCGTGGCCAGTTTGGCTCGAGGAGGACGTCGGAACATTCCCGCTCACTTATACTCGCAGAACTCACGAGAACAATCCAACGGGGTCCAAGTGCAAGGTCGCGTCAAACTTCCATCCGGTCCGCTCATCGAGTATTGGAGCTTCTGCATGGCCATTGCCGAGGCTGTGCGTCCAACGAGCGAGGCGCACTACCGAGGTATCGAGTGCATTGTCGGCAAGCTGGTGAAGCATCGCGGTTGGATGGCGCCGCCAGCAGACAACGAGAAATGGTCGACCCCGGCCGAATACCAGCCGGTACTCGTCCCCGATGGTGGGCGAACGCTGGATCAACTGCTTCCGCCTGACACGGACCAAATGAGCGCACTCGAATTTCCGGTTGACGCGGCCTCGCCGCGTCAACTGGTTGAGCTGCCGGCGCCTTATTCGCTTAACGAAGACGATCGGCGCATATTGCGGAAGATTTTGCCCGGCCTGCCTCCCCTGCGACATCCGGTTTCGGACGCCGAAAAGGCGGCGTTTCTCGATGCCTGGTTCGATTCAAATGAGCGACCCTTGTGGGAGCCTATTCTGGTGACGGCCGCGGATATCAAGCGATACGAGATGGAGCAGAAGGAGATTCAGAAGCGCCATCAACAGGCCTTACGCGACGAGCTTGCGCGCGGTCAGCTCAAGGCTGTCGATGCTGGATATGCCCCCGTAGCGTCACTGGTGCCGGACAGCTTCATTCCGAGAGAGTCTGCAATTGCCTATTTGAACCGTTGTGGCCTTATGCCCGACGACGGTGATGTAGGCGTCGATATTGAGCGCAATGACCAATCGCCGGAGTCGACGTACCGTCGGCCTCCGGCGATTATGCCCGTTGCGGGTCAAGCGCTGGCGGTAGAGGAATCCGTGGCGTCGGAGAGGGATGAGTCTGAACGCCTCGTTGTCGCTGTCAAAGAGAGCGGCCTTGGTTCGAGGAGTGGTCGAGCTGATGCGACTGGATTGCTGCAGCCTACCCCCAGCCCCGATAGGCGGAAGATCGGCAAGGTTGCGCGATTGCCGCGCGTCATTGAGCTAACCGGCCTCGGGCGCAGTTCGATCTACAATCGCATGGATTCACATTCGCGGTACTACGATCCGACTTTCCCTCGGTGCTTTTCTCTCAGTATCAGCGACACCGGCGCAGTGGGATGGGACGAAGAGCAGGTCTGCGCGTGGGTGGCGGCACAAGCGAAGCGCGCGCGGGGTTGAGCAGCGCGAACCGTTCCTAATGTCGCTAGGTGGACTTCGACTGATTGGCTGCGTTTCAATCTTCTGGCTTGCTGACGTAAGTTCTCTTTTTTCTAACTTCGACCTTTACGTGTTCACGATTAGTATCGTGTTCCTTGGGCTTTCCGGGTTGCCGTTCCAGTTGAATCGGGCGATGAGGCGCTGCCGGTTTGTCGCCACGTGATGACGAGTTCGACGCAGGGGCGGGCGATTGATTTTGTTGCGCGTCCGTCCGGCGAGCGGGCTCGCGCGAATTCATTGGACTTCCTCCGACATCGTAGCTCGGGTTATTGGACTCGTCGTTGGCGGCGTCGATCCGCGCGAAGCGAACTGCCGTCATGTACGTCGGGACAGGTGCTGATGCCGTGATGTTTTGGCTACCCTTTCGCCGTGAGCGCGTCTTGGCCGCTTTTTTTCTTCTCTCCGCAATCTTTGCGCCGTGTCTCTCCCTCGCCTGTACCCAGCGGGGATCAAGCATAAGCTCCCGGTTGGCCAGCGCGGCTTCCTGTAGACGGCTTACTGGCGAGCTTGGAGCCTTGGCGGCACGCTTCTTTTCTGTTTCCCGGCGTTTGTTTTGTCTTGTCCGTTCGGCAAGCTTTCCAACCGGTGACTGCGTGCACCAGAAGCGATGCAGACCTTCCGCCGACACCCGGCAATAGAAGTTGGGTTCGGTTACAAGGACGATTCGTTCCAGGGTCTGGCTGTAGCGCTTATCGGCGCCCGAGTGTGCTTGAAATAAAATTTCGCCAACGCAGCCTGCGCGGCCCAGACCGATCTCGCCGTTCCAGCGGTTGACGAGTTTAGCTAATACATCCGCGTCCTGTACGAGGGCGTTCTTGGTAAAAAAAACGAACGTTTCCATCCAGCACCCCAATATCGCGTCCCGCTTGAGTAGGATTGCATGCCCAAGATAATCGCTGTCCGGAATCTCGCGCTTGATGTGCTTGACGAGTTTTTTTCGCAACTCTTCGGATTTACTTCGGGATATAGGCGGGTCCCCACCGATTACCTTAATATCTCTTCGGATCGTAAGATGAGCAATGACAGTCTGCGATTCGCCATCCAGCAAATGACACGCAAATTGCATCAAGCTGCGCCTATTATCGAGTGGCGTTCGACGGAAAGATTTTGCCTTCTCCCTCGAATTTCGAATTGATTGATAAAAACCCGCAAAGAAATAATTGAGATCGTCGCGAATTTGATAGATGCGAGTGTGATTAAAAAATCGCTGGCGTGATTGCTCAAAAAAATACTCGTCGGCGATTTTTTCAACTTCATAGTGCCAACCATCAATTTCAAAACTTGGTCGGGAGCGGAGCGCGTCCAATAAGATCTGAAAATAAGGATGTAAATCACATCCTGGAAAATGCTCCATGACTGTAAGAAGCCTACTGCAGGCAGCCTTGGTAAAAAGTTCGAACATCAAGATGCCCGGCGGCCTTACGTCAAGATACCGATTTCCTTTTGCGTCAATAGACACCGAAAAAAATCCCTGTTGCCAGCGTTGCACGCTGGCGAGTTTCTCCAGTCGCTGAACGATATTCCGGATGGAGATCAATAAATCGAATCTGTCGGCCCCATAACGGTCCGCTATTTCCCGAGTCGGGAGCCTTAGGCTCTCCCATGCGTTTTCTTCGGCCGCGAACGAGGCCTTGCCCGTCAGAAGCTGATATGCAGCGCCGGGCGGCGCTGTTCGCTTTTGTCTGATTGGAGGGCGCGGCAGCCTTATAGCGGCGCGATGATCGGGCATGGGATCAAAAAAGTGATGGTTCGCAAGGATTGTAACCGGACGGCGAACGTGCAACAACTATGTTCCCCTTTGCTGAATAGTTACTTCCCTTAGTCTATCTGAAGGGGTAAAGCTCGGATTTCCTTCTGACGATCATTTGCGCGAGCTGGCTGGGCTAGGACTAGGAGCGGCTCACGAAAATCGGGCTCCGTCGGGTATCGGTGAGAGGGACGCCGCTGCTGCAGCTCCAGTGAGCGAACGTCGATGGTTGATATTAGTTGCCATCTCCGCACGGATGGCGTTGCAGGCATCGGCGGGGCGATAAACGAGCGTCCGTCCGCACCCGCACGTGGCGAGTGGATGTTGTAAATAATCAGCGAAGCAACCTGAAGTGAGGAAGGGGGTCCTATTGATCTTGAGAACGTATTTTGCGCGCAGGCCCAAAGATGTGGGCAAAAATTGACTGGATAATTCCGAATAGTATGTGAGGTAAATAGTCGCGTGGTTGACGGAGTTTCTGGGGTCGAACGCCTGGTGCTGTCGAGGTATTAATTTCGATTGAATTTAGGTATGTAGTAAGGTTACTTATTATTCTAATCAAGAAAATGATAGTTCGAGTCATCGTAACCATGCAAACGTATAGATCTTCCTATCTCCGTGAATGTATCAATGGCATCTGAACCGCTGATATTGCTAGGTGAATGGCGAGCATCCCGCGAAGCAAGGAGATGCACGTCATGCGAGAGTAAGCTACCTCGTCATGCGATAACCTCACAGTGCGAGATAGCGCTCCTTAGGCGCAATTGGTCTTTACATTGATGTCGAATTTTATATCGACGCTAAGTTATTTGAGGTGACATCATGAGCTTTGCTCTACGAGAGCAGGTTTTTGCGAACACATTGACCTTTGAGAATCTGGGATACGGTGCTTGGGACGTAATTGGAATCGGAGATCGTGTTTGGGCCCGTGGTGAATATTCCGCCGTGTTCACGAAGTTGACTACGTTTCTGAAGCTCGTACTGAACACTCACGACATCGCCTACGATGTCGTGATGAAGGGAAGGCGAAAGCATGTGCGCAAACTCTCGGCGGGATTGGCGAGTTGCTTTCAGCGGCTGAACTGGCTTCCAGACATCTGTCTGCCAGGCTGGGCGTGCTCGCCCGACATCAGGCTGTTTCTCGACTGTTACGCCTCGCATCCCGATATTAGGCGCTGTGCGTGTATCGATCCCGCTGAACTGGTCAGAAACGATCTGATCGAGGCGGAGGTGTTCAATGATTTTGTCGTCTACGTGCGTAGCGAGGCGAAGCAGCGTGGCGTGAAGAAGGCGATGCGCAACTGGGTGTACGGAGGGACTGCGGTAGAGAAAAGGTCGATCCAGCACTACTTGAAGACCATGCCGAACGCCTCGACGAAGCTGTTGACGGTCCGCGCCGAGTTCCAGTACCGGGAGGAGGCGGTGTCTGAAGCCGACGTCATGATTCGCCCTTCGCTTACGTCGTTGTCGGGGCAGTTCCACGATCGTCGTCGGGAAAGGCGCGTGCCGGAGTGCGCGGCTCGGTTCGATCCGGAGCGTGCGATGGCGGACCGCGATAGTTTCGTTGCGAATCAGTTCGGCAAGGACAAGGAACTGTTCGCACGCCTTGTCGGCTATGTGTGGAAGATCGAGCAGGACGAGAGCGGGATTATTCACCACCACGTTCTATTCATCTTTGACGGTCAATGGGTCAAGGACGAATTCGCAGCCCTCGATCGGATGGCTGTCCGGTGGGAAGCAATCACGAAGGGGGCGGGCTACCTGAGTAGCAGCCACTACCGCAAAAAGTCTTTCAAGGAGAAGGGCCGGTGGTATTACGGATTCATCGATTGCCACAAGCCCGGGCTGCTTGAACTGATGATCGAGGACGCGTCGAGCTATTTCACGAAAGACAAGCAGTTGCTGCGATTCAAACCGACGCTCGGTTCTCGGACGTTGACAAAGGGACGGCGCCGCAAGCTGCGGGAAGGCGGCCCTGGGCGACCACGCAAGCAGGGCGAGGTTGTCTAAATGCTTTGCGGATTGGATTGGTTGCAAGTAGTTTCATTGGACTTCAAAATGCTGAAATTGTTTGCAATCAACTCGCCGTCATGTCAACAAAAGAAGCTTTATTGGAAGGACTTCGCGATCTTGAGCAACGGGAGATGCCGGGAACAGCGATGGCGCAGCTCAGGCAGATCAAGGATGAGATCAAGGCCCTTCGAACGAAAGGCTACACTCAGAAGCAGGTGTGGAGCAGCTTGAAGAAGCAGGGACTGGAGCTGACGTTCAGCGGCTTCAAGACCTTTCTGTACCGGATGCAGGAAGAAGTCGATCGGTCGCAAAAAGTTTCAAAGAGTCTCAAAAAGTGTCCGCACTGTGGTAGTGAGATAGTCGGCGTCGCGAGCGCCGTCGATGAACAAGCTGGCGCTGCATCGGCAACGGGCGTAGAGACGCTGGTTCAGCCTACGGAGCAGTCCGCTAATGTGAACGAGCGGGGGGAGAGTATGGGCAGCGTCTTTGCCCAACGCCTTGAAGACGGCAGCTTGAATAAGGGGTTTGGGGGTGGTGACCGTCGCTCGGACTCTGGTAGCAACTAAGGTGTAGAGATGCCGCGCGGCGTATCGCGAATTCACCCGGCATTGCACATATCCGCAGGTCGCTGATGGCCAGAGATGACAATGTACGACGTGGGGTGTCGAAATGCTCGCGACTCTATAGAGCCTGCAATACCCGGTTGCCGCGGATGGTTTGGGAGGCCGGCGGCGTGCGTCGTTTGAAGTGGGCCGGCCGTCTGCAGCGATTGCGATCAGTCGAGCCCGGCGCGCCGCAGCCCGATCGGCAGATACTTCGACAGTGGTTTTCCACTGAGGTTGGTGATTGCGCGATTGCGTCCGTCCGCGTCGTTCACCTGCTGATGGGCGTCGTCAAGCAGTTCCTGAAATGTAGCCTGCTCGGCGGACGATGCGTTTTCGGCGCCGTACGTTGTGAGCGCCATGACTATCGCTAGATCCTGATCGTAGAGGCTGCTCAGCAGGTCGGCAATTCGATTGAGTTCGCCGAAGCGAACATTTCGCATCTGGAGACCATCGGGTGAGAGGTGAATGCTGCTAATGATTCCGTCCGCTCCAGATACTTGGCGCGAAGCATCGGCAGCAATTAGCGCGTCAATTGCTTGACGGAGGCTTGTGGTTAAGTTCATGCGTTGTTCCATGTAAGGTTTTCGGAAGGCCGAACATGGACCCTAAATCGCACTTTTCAAGGGCGAGATAGATTGCGGACAGGAGCTCGCTCCAGATATCTTGTTGTTCATCAAAACCGCTAAGTTCTTTCCTCTCGGAGGGACGCCTGAGCGGCAGCACCAGCGGCGTCGCATTTGATGACCCATTATTGTGCCTCGACGATCGGTGCAGCGCGTTGCGAAGCGACTGGCTATCGAGCCTGCACCCCGATGAGCTAGCGCCACGGCGGACAACAATATAGAAACGTAGCGCGGAGAGGGTAACGAAGCGGAAAGCCGCCGCAGCAACCGTTGTTCCGAGCAAAGATGTTATCCATTTTCCCTAAGAGGACTCATTGGTACCGGCGTGCGTGGTGCATCGCGCGATTTTGATTCATCAATTCGTTCCAGTTGCCGGTCAGCCGGGAAGCGAAAAGGCTGGGACTACCACCGCGGGAAAGAAAATGAGCGAGACCTGGAAGAACAACGAATGGCCCATCGAGCGGATCAGAACGCTGACGCGCGAAAGCGTCAATGTTCTTCGAGGGAATTGCCTCACACGTAATCGGGCTGTCGCGGAACTCTGTGATCAAGTGCTTGCCGATGGTTCCTATGCGCCTGATCCGGGGAAGCCGGTCAGGAGGAAGCGTGGTGCGTCGAAAACCACGATCAAGGATGGCAAAAGGGGCGGAAAACAGTCGGAGTTCGTCCTGCCGCTCAACGCTGTCGACTTAGTCTCACAATTGCTCCGCAAGCTACCGTTCGCAGATACGGTCGCTAACGGACGACAACGCCGAGAGCTGCAGCAGTCGCCCGTGCAGACGCTTGGTGACCTCTGGAGGCTCTTCGTTGTATGTGGCTTCTCCAGTCAGGAGAACGCCGAAGACGACGGCAAGCTGGCGGCTTTTCTTCACGCGGACGGTCCGCTCCTGCGTCTTGACAAGGTTCGAGCAAACTACTGCGACCCCGCTTGGGTCCTATCCAAAATTAGCGGGCGTGGGCTACGCTTTCCCGAGAAAAAGGCGGATCTCGTGATCGGCAATTATGCTCACTTTGTCGAGGCTGGGATGGAGAGCGAGCGACTTGCCGACCGATGCTACGACAATGAAAAGCTCAAGATTTTCTGTGAACTCGCGCGTGGCACAGTGGATGATCATGATCTTGCAGGATCGGCGGTGTTCAGCAAGCACCTCAAGGCCGAACCGTTCGTGCAAATTGGCCCCAAGCAGTTGCGAAACATCCTCGTGAACGGTGGCTTGGCGCACAACATCGTGCCACTCGATTCCCGTTGGCTGGCATACCTAAAGGGGATCGTGCCGGAGGACGGTGCTCTTACACTCGCACGCTACCTCCTCATTGAAGACCTGTTGCGTCAAGCGCTGCTGAGCGTACAGGATAAACGCGCTGATTTGACCAACCTTGCCGTGCTTGATGCGGTTGTTTTCGCCAGCCAATCAAAGAAAGGCATTTCGCCAACGGCATGGTACGGAATGCCTCGTTCGGATGATGGGGCGCTTACGGGACTCGGCGAGGCGGCAGCAGCTTAACTTCCGAGACAGTACGCACTGATTGGAAGCGCGCACTCTTCACGAGGTGCAAGGCGGTTGCGCCCGAGAGATATGGGTGCGTGCGGCCGGTCTGCGTAGATATAGTGCGGCGGATTCGAACCGATCGAGGCCTAATCGGATTCGACCGGTCAAATGACCAACCCTTACAATAGCAGCGGTTCGGCACGGGGCTCGGGCGATGACACCCGGGACGTTTTTAGGAACCACACAGCCTTATAACGACTACGAGACTGCCTTGACAAGTCGCTTTCACTATTGGCTCCCCAAGCCGCGAGCCATGGCCTCCACATCAACTAAGACGAAGACGTTCCCGTCCCACTTTCCCAAGGATTTCGATTCGATTAAGACATGCCCGTTCGACGCAACACACAAACCACAAGTGCGCTCGCGCGTGTCCCGCGCCGAAGTGGCTCGTGCGGCGTTCGAGACTGGGTACGGCCCAAAGAAGGACTGGCCATCAACGCTCCTGATGAGCGGGCCGGAACGCGCTGCGCTCTGCTCGTTTCTCGGGGCGCGGGTCGCATGGGTGTTGAGCATGTTCGAGTTTTCGGCCGGCACGGTCGTGCCGCAGCAGTTCTCTCGATATGTCGAAACGTCTGAATGGAGTACCGTGTCCTATTACATGGGACAGATCGCGACGCGACTTGCTGCGGATCGTTGGTTGCCGCCGGCCAGGAGGCCTTGCAAGGTGCTGCATCAAGCGATCTTCACTTCAGCCGCGTTCGTTCGATCGGCTGCGGTAATCGGGACTAGAGGCAAGAAGACTGTCGCCACGCGCGCGCGCCCGAGCGCCCGCATTGGCAAGGTTCCGGACTTGCTTGTTCTGGACCAACTTGACGAGTGGCACCTTTTCGAAGCCAAGGGAGGGCGCACCAACTATCGCTCACCGGCGGTCATCAAGGCTCTGGACCAGTTGGACGCAATAACACGGATTGGGCGACCGGGAGCGCTTTCCAGGCCGGTCAGTAGCGTATGCGCATTTGCGAAACTAAACCGGCCGCGCAAAGCGGCGAAACCGGTCGAGTTCGACGTAGTCGACCCACCTTCCAGCGAAACTGGGGACGAAGGACTCGAGGTATTGGTCGAGGTTGTGGAACTGCTCACAGCATCGTTGCAATACGACATCCTCGAGACGCTCGTACGACCGCCTGAACCGCCTGATGTACTTGCGGACTTCATCGGCTCATGGGACATTCGCCAGATCGGTCTTGGCGACGCCTATATCGCACTACCTGATCGAGCGTTGATCGACGCGTTCGCATTCGAGATCGGAATTTACCAACGTGTGCGTCAACGCTTGGAAGTGCCGGGCGGGTTCGATGATCTCGCGAAGCCGGAATGGATCGAGGAGACGTTTCGGGCGGCGGCATCTCCTACGCGACGTGCGAACGTAGTGCCGGAGCGCGGTCAAAAGGCGCGAGAGGCGATTAACCAGTCCATGAAATCTGCGCAAACGGACCGGCAGCAGCCCGACGTATTGCTGGTTGAATTGGTCAAGCACCTCGACATCGCGAGCCTTTACACGCAGTTCGACGAGCAGCGCAGCAACTACTTTCGGCAATTTAGCGAGAAGATTCCGCCTGCGGCCGGCGCTGCGCCGGTACTAGGCCAAAGCGGCGCCGTATTTTTTGCTCCCAATGACCGGGACACAATGTCGGAAGATTCGCAAATCGCGACGCGGCGGTTACGCCGGCGCCAACGCAGTTGACAGCGCTTGGGGCCAATGGCGCCAAGCCGTATCGGGCATTGATCTTTACGAGCTCAAGCAGTTGATTGAAGCACTTGCAATTTCGAAAAGTGCCGACCAGTTCCCCTGGGCGGCAAAACGGTTCCGGCGAATCCGAGGGCTTATACCGGAACCGGTGCTGCACTTTAGAGCCGTCCGGTCCGAGCAAAAAAATGGTGGGTGGGTACGAGGCGCGCCTCGATATGTCGGCTTATCGTTGAACTCGCGTCTCGGGAGGAGTTATTGCGGGACTCCTTACCGATCCTCTTGCCAACCGTTGTCTGTTTTCGTCATCGCGATTTTGCCGTTGAAGATTTCTTCGATTCCGTCGGCGTACGCTTCGACCGGCTCGTTCCCATTGAAGAAGTTGTCGAGCAGCGACGAGTTGACGTTGGGGCAGCTTTGCCGCATGGCGCGCTCCATCGCCGCCTTGGCTGTTCGCGGAGCATTGCTCACGAGTTGGTCACCGCCGAGAAGCAGTGGCACGACCTTCTGATAGTCGGCCCAGCCGTCCTGATGGGCGACTTCGTATGCGCTCGCATCCTGGCCGGGGTTGGCCTGTATCCACGCCTGCTCTGCGGTCTTCCATGCGTTTTCGACGTCATGTGCGTGAGCGACCTGCTGCTTCAGATTGTCGACCTCCTGCGCATATTTTTCACCGGAGTATGCCTTGATGTCGGGCGTTGGCTTCATCTTGATCGTGTATTTCACGTCGACCAGATAGCGATTGTCACCCTGTGGCGTGCCGTTGACCTTTTCGAAGTGATCGACGGAAAGGTATTCACAGCCGCCAAGGGATGTCTGGATAGCGGCCTTCGCATCGTTCTCGGATGGACCGTTCGAGCAGGCGGAAAGTGCGACAGCGGTGGCGAGCATGAGAGGTGTAGCGGGAAGACGAAAGAACTGTTTCATGATGATCGGATATAGAAAAAGAAATCGCTTTGTAGTCTTCTGGAAGCGAGTGAGAGACCTGCGCGCTCAAGGGTTCTGCGGGAATGCCCGGACTCGACGCCGCGGCCAGCATCGAGGCCGCGATGGTGTCGGTGAAGGCAGCCAGGCAATCATGTTTGTCCTCATCAGGACAATGGAAGAAAGCGCAGGAAGGGAGGGGCCGAAACCCCTCCTTCCCTATGCATGACTCACTGCGGTGAGGTTGCTGACTGCACGCCTGCGAGCAGTTGTGCGTTGAGCGCACCCGTGAACTGATAGGTGCGTTGCGCGTAGGTCGACGGGTAAAGCCAACCCATGCGTAGATGGCCATTGCGCAGCGCGATCACGAGCTTCGCGCCATCGTTCAGCGGGGAGAGTAGCGGGTCCGTACCGATAGCCGACAGGGCAGCGCTCGAGAGATCGAGCACGAGGACATTGCTGTTGCGGCTGTAGACCGACCACGTACCACCTTGATTTACGGTGGCGGTGCCGCTTTGGTCATACGTGGTGTAAGTGATCTTGCCATCGGCCGTGATGGTCATGCCAAAACCACCGGCGCGACCTTCCAGCGAGAGACCGACAGCCTGTTGCACAGAGGTATAGGTCGTAGCTGCATCGCCAGTGATGAGAGAGATTACGCCGTCTTCGATCACTGCCGGTTGCGAATCGTCGCAAACCTGACCATTAACGATCGTGGGATTGTCGCAAGCAGGCGTCCACACCGGCAGGATGACCTGATCGGCGCTGTAGGACAGCAGACCCAGATACACCTTCGTACCGCTTGCAAAGGTGGTCGTGGTCAGCGGCGGTAGTTGCCACAGGTTATTGATCGCGTAGTTCGTCGGCACAGCCGTTGCCAACGTCTGGCCTGAGAGGTCGGCTTGACGGAACTCGTCCGTGTAGGTGATACCAGTCGTTGCGTCCGTGCCCGAGAGCACGGCGCCATTAACCGTCACCGGCAGCGGAGCGCGATATGTCGACACCGGAACAAAGTTCGACCAGGAAGCGTCGCTCTTCATTTCGTACGCGCCGTACATCGTTTCGTACTTGCCGTTCGTAACCGGCTGCCATGTGCCCGAGGAAAGCTCCTGCTGCTGGGTCACGACGGTGCCGTTGCTGATCGAGCGCACGTCCTGCACGATCGATTGCACCGGTGAGCTGTTGTAGTTCGCGAAGTATGGCAGGTAGCCGTAGAGCGCGTACGTCGTTTGCGAAAGCACCTGCGAGGCGTCAACGCCGGCGCAGACCGGCTTCGACGCTTGCGCTGCGATCTGGTCAGCCGTGACGTCCGTGGTGTTGTTCGCGACCATGGCGTTCGCTGCATTGCGAACCATTGCCGGATCGGTGACCCCATTCGTCGCGAGCGAGGTCAGTTTGTTCACGATCGCCGTCGCCGTCGAGAGAGCCTGAGCGTTACCCGATGCGATGTAATCGGCGTTGGGGTCGATGCCGCCGAGCATTGCGGTCACTGCCGCCGTTGCCTGTTGCTGCGAAAGGCCCGTTTCCATCTGGGCCGTGATCAGTGTCGACAAGGGGCTGATGTTCTGCGAACCCGTAGCCGTCACGATCTGGCTGAGCGTGATGGTAGCCGGGAAGACATAGTTCGGGCGTGACAGGTCTTTGGTCTGCGGCGTGATGATCACGAGCAGCGTCTTGCCGAGCAGGCCGCCGGTATCCGGCAGACTGTAATTGCCGTTGGCATCAGTCGTCGCGGTGGGTAGAGATGCGTCACATGCACCCTGCCCATTGTCGAAACAGACGGTCGCGCCCACGAGGTAGCCGTCGATCGCCTTACCGGTGAGTTGCGCATTCTGCGTCGGATTACCAGCGCTGCCAATTGAAGAGGGGGCGGAAGGGCTCCCGCCTCCGCCTCCCCCACACGCGACAAGTGATGCGGTAACCGATGCGCACAGCATCAGTTTCACAAATCCAGCACTCTTCGGAGTCTTCATTTATTGCCCTCGTTTGGGTTTATCTGTGTTCGTACAACCAGGCCGTCAGGCTCTCTCTCGCATCTATCCATCAACCGGACATCCAGGTTGCCTTGCGAAATGTTCGGCGCGCCGGCCATGTGGGTCGGGCCGTATTGCTCACTGGCTGCGCTGACAGACTGGAGCGCCGTGGACAGACGGTATAACGGCAAATAAAAAAGAGTCTTAAATACCGTGGTCGTAAAAACACTAAAAATTCATGTGTTAGCCCTAAAAGCTGCAAGTGCCGGGGTGCGCTCCGGTGTTTGTGGTCAAAGCTGCCCCAGCTCCGGCCGTTCTTGAAACACAAAGGATTCGCTAGCACAATTTCATTTGGTCCGTAAATACCGTGGTCGAAAAAACCCTCTCGACCGAGGATACGGGCTATGAACAGAGTGTCCGGAAAGCAGGATAAAGACCGTTACCTCGTCCGATTCGGCGAGGCGGTCCGCGCTCGCCGGAAGGCCTTGGAGTTGTCACAGGAAGCGCTAGCTGACTACGCGGATATCGATAGATCTCATATGGGAAAGATCGAACGGGGGGAGCGCAACATAACGTTTCTCAATATCGTTCGGATCGCGGCAGCCGTCGAATGCAAACCATCCGATCTACTTATCGACGCTGGCCTGTAATCGGAGCAGCTTCGAGTTGCCAATGAAATGCGCTGAGGACGTTTTAACCAATTGACGCACTCATCCTGTCGTTTTTTCTCCCCCGTCCGTAAAGCTTTCACAATTCTGCGCAAACCGTCAGTAATCGTCCGGCAGCAGGATAGTTGTGACCGTGCGGTCGGCCTCGGTGATGACCCAGACCCTCCCGCCTCCCGGTATCACATAGCTCGACAGCAGGCGTCTGTGAATCAGCAGGGCCAGCTCGTTGCTGGCGATGTCGGCAATATCAAGCTCACCCCAGTCCCCACGGAGATGCCGTTCCAGCAGGATGGTCGGCGAAATCCCGGCTTCTTCCAGCATGGACTGGGCGCCCGGAGTAATGACGGGTTGGCCCATCAGGAAGCGTGGGCGGTTGCTCATACCCGCCTCCCGACCGGGTAGCCGGTCATCGGCCACTTCGGGTAACAGCCATGAACAGGTGCGGGTGCGCGCGGCGGTTCATGACGGGATACCAACTGTCCGATCAGCTCAATAGTAGTGTTCGAACGATCCCATTCGGTGACCACGATGATGCGCGCGCCATCTTGCAGCGGGTAGATCGACAGCAGGCGCAGGCCGTTCGCGATCGACAGGTCGTTCTGCGACTTGTCATCGTCGGACACGATGCCCCAGTCGCCGACAATGTGGCGCAGCATGACGCTGATGACGGGAATCTGGCTGGCGCGTAGTTTTTCCAGTGCTTCGGGCGTGACCAGCAGCCGGCCCGGATGAAACCGCGGTTTGAGACGGATGGTGTTGCTCATGGAGGTGACTCCAGAATCAGGACGAACACGGGCCTCCGGAAGAACCGGATGCGTGATCGCAGAATGTGAAGGGAGGGAGACCGGGCGCAGTGGCGCGCCCGGTTTATGCAGTTCGCTCGATGACCAGCTTGCGCAGCGCGGCGGCTTTCGCCTGCGAGCAGCCGAGATGCTTGCGGATGCTCGCGACGGTCGGGCGCAGGAGATCGGCCTCGATGTCGCGTCGCAGCTTCGTGACTTCGGTTTCGGGTTCGGTCATGACAGGGGCCGGCGGCGCGTCAGCCGTAGTCACGTCGGATAGGTCGGCCGTGACTGTGGGTACGGCTTCGGGATGATTCGTGACGGACGATGTGTCCTGCGGCAGCAGCGCAATCGACCACAGCAGGCAGGCCATGCCTTCGAGAACCGCCGCAAACACGAGACTCGTGAGCAGTTCGAGCCGTGCATCCGCGACGCCTCGCAGCGCGGCCATCCACGCCGTGACCGGATCGTCACGGGCGGCGTCACGATGCGACGCGTTACTGTCTTCGATGACCTGATACCGGCGCACGTCAGTCGCTTCGGCGTCAAGTGCATCGAGCCGGACAGCCAGCGAGGTTCGCCGCACCCGTAGCGCCGGACAGTCGCGAATGCAGTGCCGGGCATCGGCCGTTGCCAGATCGGCCGCAACCGATGCGCGCTCCGCCATTACGGCCGTCAGTGCGCGATGAGCCGGCACGCTGGCGACTGACATGGCCGACACCCTGACCTCGCCCGCATGAAATTGCGACAGCAGGAAGAACGTCGCGTGTCCCCATGATGCGGCAGCCATGCAGCCGAGCCATAGCAGCGTACCGATACCGCGTACCGCGAGCGGCGCGGACCGGCATAGCGCGGGCAGCAGGTGAGCGCCGGCAATCAGCACGACGCTCACCGCCACCCACACGAGACGTTCCGACAACCACCCGCCGCGCTGCCAGCCGGCAAGCACCGACATGCAGACAGCCGTGGCGGTTGCCGCGACGGCCAGCGCGAGTTCCAGACGACGGATCATGCGGCCTTCCCGCGGAGCAGCGTGGCACGCTGATCCAGCCGGTCCTTCAGACTGGCTGCCGCAGGTGCTCCGCCACCAGCATCGGCATGAGCGCTAGAGTCACCTTGACGATGACCGTCACCGGACTGGGTCGGATAGAACTCGTCCGCGACTGCGGCGACATCCTCGATACTGTCCTCGAATGCACCGTTACCGAAGCCAGCCCGTGCGGCGGTATCGAGTGCGATCTGATCGAACCCGGCCGCGCGACGTCGCGCATCAAGCTCGCGCGCTTCGGTGATAGCTGTTTCGAGCGAGCTGCCCGCGCGCACGCAGAGATCCACGTAGTAGATCGCCGAACGGTAGCTCTGCGTGGTGGACTTGCCGCGCAGCTTGAGTTCCAGCGGCAGGCAGGCGAGCAGGTTGCCCGATACCGCCGCGAAGTAGTCAAGGCGCGCGGCGAGCGTGCGGATCGAGTTGTACGAGGTGGTGCGGAAGATGAACGAGCCCATCTCGTCTTCATCGCCGATCAGCACATTGAGCCGGCCGTAGGGCTTGCAGGCGCCTCCCTGACCGAACGCACAGCCGTCCGGCGACGGGCATGGCAGCTCCTCGATACCGGCGTCACCCGCCCGGCGGCAGGTCTCGCCGTTACCAACGCATACTGGCCGCCCGGTCTCGCGGTCGAAGCACGAGTATTCGGCGCGCAGGTTCAGGTCGGGATCTTTGAATAGGAATCGGACAGGGATCGAACGGAGCTTGCCGGCATTAGCCTTGCGCAGCGATTCATTGAGCGGATGCAGTAGCCATCCGTCGCGGTTCTGGATCTGGGTGGTAAGAGTGAACTGGTCGTCCTTCTCGGGTAGTCGTTTGCCGTTCTTCTCGACAAGTTTCCCGATACTGATGCGGCCGATAACGGGCGGAGTGATGCTCAAGCCTTTCAACATGGACTTCTCCTGTATACGTAAACAGAGGGGAATGAGGCAGGGAGGGGAGCGGCGGAGTTTCAGGTATTCACGAGAAACCGGCGCGAGCCGGGTTTCGTGATGGCGTACTGCGCGGCAAGCTCGGGGTGATCGGCTAGCAACTGCTGCAGGTCGATGCCGGCGCTGTCCCTGCTGCGTCTGAACGACACCGAACCCGTCTCGAACTCGGCTCGGTCGGCGTCTCTCATCGCCTGCTGGATGGTCTGCTTCAGCTTCGCCTCGATGGCCTGGTGGCCCTCGATCTCGGCACGTACGGCGACCAGATCGGAGAACACCGACGACAGGTGACGGTCGTCTGTGAAATCGACCGCGCCCCCTGAGCCCGGATACAGACAGCGCAACGCACGATCGGCGGATTCCGATCCGTCGGCGGCCGGCGGCGTATCGGTCTCTACGTGCCGCCAGAACGCGGCTTCGAGTTCGATCAGGTGGCCAATGAGTCCGTCGTCACGCTCGATTCGATGCACCTCAAGCTTCTGGCCGCAGATCAGCACGGCCACGTCGGCAGAGGACTTGCCCGTGACCGCGAGCTGGTGCTGAACCTGCAACTGCACGTACTCGGGCACACCGTCGCGCCACAGCGGTGCCCCGAACGCGCCCGCTGTCTTGCATTCAAGCAGTTGCACGTCGCGGTTGCCGACGACTTCCCGATCTACGTTAGCCAGCATGAACGGCACCGTTGGATGCTGGAGTACCGCATTGACCCGTCGCACGCGGTTGCCGGTCTGTTTCGTGTACGACGCGGCGACAATCGGCTCCAGCAGCGTCCCCCAGTACACCGGCTCGGTCGTGTCGTTCGCGTCTGGCTTCGGCAGGTTCGCATCGCGGCCGGTCTTGATGAGCCACAGTTCAAGTGGGCTCAAGTGCGGCGACAGCCCCACGGCGGCAGCCGCATCCGAGCCACCGATCCCGTTCTTCCTTACCGACAACCAGTCCTCGCGCGAGAGAGATTTTGTGTCGACTAGCCGTAGCGCAGGCCGATGCCGACCGCGCCCGGCCGATTCAGACAAGGCCATTTGCATCCTCCAGAAAGCAGAAGGCCCGGCGGGAAGATCCCGGCCGGGCCGTATGACGTCATGGACATGGGTTCAGGCAACCAGCTTCATTGCCTCGTCCCACGCGCGCAGTTTGATCGCGGCACCAGCGCCGAACCAGGCGGCGTCGCGCCGGTGGTCTTCGCTGCGCGCACGGCGCTGGTGATCGACGAATTCCGTGATCGAATTCACAAGACCCCATGCCGTACCGGACGCCGTGCAGAGCGTCGCGCCCTTGCCGCGACCGGCATACAGGCATTGCACCACCTTGATCGCGCTGTCGTTGGTGGCCGGCATCGGGACACTGGAACTGGCCGGATAGGTCAGCACGCGGCGGAAGAACGCCTCGGCCGCTGCGTCGTCCACTTTGCGATCTGCCAGGGCTTTCATGCGGACCATGAAACCGTCCCACGAGGACGTAGCGATTCCCAACTGGCGCTTGACTGCGGCAGCGTCGAACTGGGTGCGGTGCGGTACCTTCACGCAGCCTGCAGAATCGTCGAGTGCGACTTGTAACGTATTCGAGCAGACCACGCGAATTGACGTGAACTGTGCGGTGGTCGCGAGGGTGCCATCGCAGGCGGTAGCGAGCAGCAGGTAGCCATTCACCTCGTCGCGCCCCTTGAGCGAGACGGACTGGCCGGTACGGGCGAGCGCCCACAGTTTCTTGCCGTCCTTGAGCACGCCGGCCGTCTCCAGCTCGAAGCCGCCGACCTCGGTAAGGTCGCGATAGAACTCCAGCACGTCGCGGGGCTGTACGACCTGATAGCGCGACGACACGACGGACAGTGGAGCTTTCGTATCGCTTCGGTACAAAACGCGCTGTTCGGGAAACGCGTGAATCGAACCGAGGCCGGAACCGGCTTGTCCTGCGACAAAGCGAACATCGGCCGATTCGATCGTCCAGTCCATGCCGGCCTGTTTCTGCCAGGTCTCGATCGACTGTTTCGGGGAAAGCGGATTGCCAAGGCCGTGCCACGGGGTGTCGCCGACATAGGCCATCGATTGAACCAGGTGCATTTAAAACCTCCAGACAAGTGCATAAAGCCCGGCACACGGCCGAGCATTAAGGGAAACGACAGGAAAGAGGAAAGTGGAAGCCCGATCAGTCTGGACAGGTTGAGAAGAGATGCCCGCACGCGCGGCAGCACCGGTTAGCGAGCACTTTCCGGTCGATGGTTTCGCCAAGAGCCGCGCCTGTCGCGCAACCCGCAGCCGCGCCGGCCAGGCCCGCGATAATTGCGCCAGCGATGCTGCCGCACAGTGCGCCGAAGGGGCCGCCGAACGTGCCGGCCGCCGCGCCTACCTCAGCACCGGACAGTGCTGCTGCGGCGGCGCTCGTTGCGCCGGCAGCAGCGCCAATCGCACCGCCGATGCGTCGCGCAACATGGCGGGGCTCCGTGCGGAGCGATTCACAGGCCGGACAGGCGTAGATCATGTCGTCCGCGCGGGGGAGGTAGCGAGGCCGCTCCTGGCCAAACGGACGGTGCGGTGACTGCTCGGGCTCGCGCTCGTGCAGATACAACTGTTCGGCTAGCCATTCGTCTTCGTCTTCGTCGTCATCGTCGAACGGTGGATAGGGCAGGCGGCGATCAGGCATGGCAGGCCGTTGCCTTTCGCCGGACGTGACCGACGTAGCAACCGGCGCACATCGCCCACAGTGTGCCGAGCGCGAAGCAGATCACGTATGCGACCAGATAATCGAGGGGTGGGGTGGGAAGCATCACCGGACTCCTGAGGAGGGTTCGCCGGTGCGCAGTCGCAGCGGCGGAGCGGCAGGCTGCTGCCGTGCTCGGGTCGGTGATATAGGTTTGATTTTCGTTTGGATCGAGACTGGTAAGCGGCGTAGGTGCTCTGCCTCAGTCCGACCCGGAGCAGTAGTCGGACAATGTCCCGCCAACGTCCGCTTCCGTTAAAAAAACGACCTCACTGCCAAGCGCTAACTTCGCGGCCGGCCATAAGCGAGATCGCTAACAGCGCAATCAGAACATTGCGGCCACGGCGCGGCGCGACTGTCTTGAGGACGAACGCGGCCGAATCCTTCGCACAGTCGTCGCGGCGGGGTCCTTGGCCGAGTCGCTGCATCGCAGTAATATCGCTGTTCCACAGAAGAATTAGACAGAGAGCGAGAAATGAGATATTCGATTG
Organism: Paraburkholderia sp. D15; assembly: GCF_029910215.1. Taxonomy (NCBI): domain Bacteria; kingdom Pseudomonadati; phylum Pseudomonadota; class Betaproteobacteria; order Burkholderiales; family Burkholderiaceae; genus Paraburkholderia; species Paraburkholderia sp. D15. Next base: position 1,436,418 of record NZ_CP110395.1, read on the forward strand.
GGGATTTCTGGCAGGCGCATCTGAGTGCCGTCCAACCGCAGCAAGTTGCACAGTCCATGACTGGATGGATTGCTCACTGCGAACAGCTTGACTCCTATGTAGAGGCAAACCTTGTGCTGCGTTCCGATAAGTCGTCCCTCAACGAGCCGGTCTGGTTGATAGCAGCGCCCGGAGCCGTCGGCAAATCGACTCTCGCAAAGGAGATCTGTTCCGTTACACGCGCAGTTTACGTCGACCTCGCGGCAGCGGCGACAGTCGCTGGCAACTATTTGACCGGTGGCTTGGTAAATGCAGGACTTCTCGCAGCGTGGCAGGCCGGCGCCACGACTCTTTTGATCGATGCGCTCGACGAAGCACGGCTACGCGTTACCCAAGCCTCCTTTGAGGATTTCCTCCGGGATGTCGCACAGATCGCCCGTGGCCGCTCCTTGCCAGTTATCTTGCTTGGGCGTGTCGGTATTGTCGAGGAGGCGAGGAAGTATCTCGATGAGCAATGTGGGCTCTCTTCCCCAATTTTCGACATTGAGCTCTTCGATCTCGACCAAGCTCAGGCCTTCGTCTGGAGCGCGCTCGGCCGACTTGCAAAGCTCAATCTGGCGTCCTCAAATCGCCTCGCTTATCCGCATTTGGCTAGCGCGAAGAAACAACATGCGGACGTATACCGAGGTGCGATAAAAGACTTCGTCAACCACCTTGCCGAAGCGACAAGCAAGGACGGGCGGCAGTTCGTCGGGTATGCTCCGGTGCTCGACGCTGTTGCGACTGTCATCGCGGCTGAAAGCAATGTGGCAAAGGTGGCTAACGCGGTGGAGGCAGTCCTTGCCGGGAAGGTGCTCACGGGCGTGACGCGTGAAATCATGGAGCGCGAGTCAAAGAAAGTCGCAAACCAAGTTGCGGCTGCCGTTCCAGGGCTTGCAATTGATGGCCTCTACGGCTCGGAAGAGCAGCTCGAACGTCTCGCATCACTCCTGTTTCAGGTCGGAAAACCGGTTTCATTGCCACCGGGACTACCGGCCCATGCGATTTCTGCGTACGAAGAGGCTGTCGAGAGCCTGCTTCCACAGCACCCCTTCCTAGATGGCATTGATCCGCCCTCTCCCTCGAGCGCAGTGTTTGGTGCATTCATTGTCGCCGCCTCGCTGCGGAGTGCGGAGACAACCGTAATTCGATCCGCCGAACGCTACGCCCAGACGGGGGCGCACGCGCCAAATCCGTTTCTCTTGGACTTCTACAAGGCCGACGTAGCGTCGGGCTCGAGCAGCATCCCTGCGGCGCACGTAGGCCTTCTATACGAATCGCTACAGGCGAAGACTAGTGCCGGCGAGGTCGCTCGGCTATCGGTAGAGGGTGACTCCGCAGGAGAAACATTGGAATTGGACATGGCACTTGTGTCCACGGAAACAGGAAACCTCTCTGACGAATCCGCATTCACCGTGGTCGTTGACGGCCCTCTGAAGTTTGGTCGACGCGTGAGCGGTATCAACATCGATGCAGAGAACGCTGACGTTGAAATCGGGGGCGGCGGCCAACTTGAAATGATCGCTCCGATTAGCATCCGTGCGAGCAGTCTGATACTGACTTGCGATCAGATGGTGGTCAAACCCGACATGTCTCCTGGGGCTCGAGACCAAGTTGTGCTTCTGGAGGCAGCTGAAGCCTTGACCGACATCTCCAGAGGCGCTCCCATTGTGAGGCAGGGAGCAGAACTGTTGGTTTCCTGGCCAGGAAACAGCGGTTATCCCTGGTCAAACTTCGCGTCTCAAGGAGGGGAAGACGATGACCCGCGAATCGCTGATGCTCAGAGAGCACTGCGACGGCTGTGTATATCCTTCCGCTCGCATAGTAAAGGACAACTCGCGCGCTACGTCGGGAAAGTTGAGCACTTTCGGATGACAAAGGGCGACCTTGGTGTGGCGCTTCGCGAGAAGCTTCTCGAAGACAAGGTTCTAAGCATCTTAGGCACGATGTACATACTGGACCCGGATGCGCTCGGAGCGATGGTCGGCCTCAGTTTTCAGGACCTAAAGCTAAAGCGCTACCCAGCGGCCACGAACGCTTACTTGTCGGGCTTGCTTGCCGATTGAGACGGTGCTGCGCGGTAGAGGCCGACTATGGATTTTTGCTAGTCAGCGGCGGCATTCATGCCTAGGCAAGTGGAAGGTGCCATCTCAGGTGGGCACAACCATCTGAGATGATGCATGTGCTCTTTTTGGCATGCACGCGCGCTCGTCGTTAGCTGACAAAAGACGAGCGCTGCATGCAAGCCTGGAGCGGACGTTCGATGACGTTAAGTCAATGCCCGCTCCTGTGGCGCCTACCGCCGCCCGGCTGGGTCTATAGCCTCGCGCGGGCTCAGTGCAAGCGGCACAATCCATCCCTTTTTTGCTGTTCGCAACCTCTCATCTGGCCAACAGCAGCTTCTGAAGGGGGCAACCGCGACAACTGGATAACGAACTCAACGCCTGATCGCCTACGCCGAGGAACGCGGCCACGTCGTGGTGCTATCCGTCGCCGGCCTATGCGGAGCAATACTCCCGCGTGTTCTCGTGCCCGGTGCGGTTCGAACAGGAGCAGAACCTGTTTTCATTTGACGCCGCGTTCGGCAACCGCCCGATCGCAGTCGACGATCCGCTCGCCCATCGCCAGGTGCTCGAGGTCCTGCAGCACGTGCTGCCGCCCGAACCTGAAGGCACTGAATTTCTCGAATCGATCGAACGAACTATGCGGCGCGACCTGCGGCATGCTCCGTCGCTCGCGGCAATCGCCGCGCAATTGTGCATGAGCGAGCGCACGCTGCGGCGGCGACTCGCCGATCAGGGCGTGTCGTACCAGACGGTGATCGACACGATCCACCGCAAGCGCGCATTTACGCTGCTGAGCAACCCGAGGCTGTCGATCGAGGACGTCGCGCGCGAAGTCGGGTCAGCGACGCACACAACTTCCGGCGCGCGTTCAAGCGGTGGACCGGGCACGGGCCGCGCGAGGGGCGGTCCGAAACGCGTGTTCATCTTCCAGAGATCCGTGTGCAGCCCACCGAAACGGTTCCTCACTCCGCCGAAATGCGTGTTCGGTGGACCGAAACGAAAGACGCGGTTCGGTCGGTGGTACTGCGGATAGCGCAATTGGCTAGCGGTTAACGTGATTCTTTTTTGAGGTTATCCTCGACGAGGAACCCGGCTTCCTGGAGGCATGCGGCGCTCAGGCCGTTAGCTGTCAGGTTGAAGCTGCCGACCGCTGCGCCGTGCTCTCCGAGGTAGATCTTGGCATGCAGGTTGTCGAGGAAGTGGACATGTTCCCAGCCGATTGCCTCCGCGATCTCGACGATCGCAACGGGGTTGGTGCCGATGGTTGGCGACAGTACGATGTCTTGGAGCTTCTCGGGAAGAATATAGGCTTTCCAATCGATGCCGACGTATGCAACTGCAATCTGGCTCGGTGAAATCTTGCGCAGCCCGCGCTGAATGTCGTTACCGTGAACGAATTTCATGTTGTAGAACCCCGTATAGCTCGATATGTTGTCGTGTTGCCTCGATGGGCTTGCTGCCAATCGTCAACAGCCCGCGGCACAAGAAAGGGCGACTCCACGAGGTCGGCGGGAGAGTCGCGAGTTGATCCGGTCGCGACCCTAATGATGCGTCATGAAGTGCCGTCCGACAGGCAAGTGCCCAACGAAGTAGATCCGACGAATCGACTATAGAATCGTGGCGGTGCTTTCCCCGATGCTGTGCCGGCGCCTCGCGAATTCAATGTGCTCAACCATGATGCTCACGCTGGGACATTGCGATGCTGAAGCGACATTTGTAGCATGTGCGCGTAGATCTGTTGATGTCGGGAAGATCGCATGCGGGTCGCATATGGAAACGGGGGGAAAGTTGTCTATCGACCAGTTGGAAAGACTACGCGAAGCGCTCGTGCCTTACGGACTTGATCTGATGGAGTCAGAATGGCGCGGCTGGACCGCCCAGTACCAGTTTCGTTGCGAATACGGACACGAGCTGTCGCGCTCGGGATCGCAATTGCTCTACAAGCTTGTGGAATGCCCTGGCTGCCGGGATGATCGTGCGCTTGACCGATTAGCGGAGCGCGCGCGTCGTGTGGGCGGACGCTGTACTAGTGAGTATTACGCTGGAAGATCGGCAAATTACCAATTTGTCTGCCGGGAAGGGCATGTCTTCGAAAAGACGGCCGTCAATCTCCTGAAAGGCTCGTGGTGCGTCCAATGTGCACGTGCACGGCACACGAAATTCATGACCGATTCCGCAGGTCTGAAAGGTTTGAGAGCTATTGCGAAGGCGCGCAGTGGCCGATGCCTGTCAAAACAGTTCACAAAGCTGACTGACCGCTACAGGTTCCGGTGCGGACGCGGACATGAATGGACTGCTTCCGGTTACGAAGTCAAGCGGGGTGCGTGGTGCCGCATATGCGCCAACGTGCATAAGGTTCAGGCGTATAGGGACCCGGATGGGCTCACGCGGTTACATCGATGCGCGGCAGATCGCGGCGGAGTCTGTCTTGCTCCCGAGTATGAAGGAAGCAAGGCGTATTACATGTTTCGTTGCAGCGAAGGCCATGAATGGGAGACACAGGGAGCGAGAATTGTGCGAGGTTCGTGGTGTCCGCGATGCCGGTATCAGGCGTTGAGATTTGGAATAGACATGATGCACACGATCGCCAGTGAGCGCCTTGGCCGCTGCCTGTCTACGACTTATCACAATACGTCGACCCGGCTGGAATGGGAGTGTCAGCAAGGTCATCGCTGGTGGGCGCTCCCGAGCGCAATTGTTCGAGGACACTGGTGCGCAACGTGCAAAAGTGAATCACTCAAACTTGGCATTGAACTGATGCGAAACATTGCGGCGGAGCGAGGTGGATTGTGCGTTGCTGACGTCTATGTGAACAGCTCCACCCGCCTCGAGTGGGAGTGCGCCCGCGGGCACCGCTGGCTGGCGACGCCAAACACAATCCGGAGCGGGCATTGGTGCGCGCGCTGTCATTTCATTACAATCACCACAAATCCGAAGACCCGACGCAGGAGGCGACACGAAGCGGTGTGACGATGGGAGCAGGGACTGGTATCCGGTATCCCACAAATGTTTATCGTGAGCTTCTTTCGCCTCGTGCCTTTCATGATCGTCCAAGGTAAGAAGAGGCTAACAGGTTGAGTAAATCCAAGCGCAATGATTATTGCAGATGCTGCTGTTCAGTTGGATACCTCCGAATTTTTTCGGTCTTTTCTGATCGCCGGTAATCGAATTGCGGGTGCTGGTTTCCTGCGGTCATTCGGCAGTGGCAGCCTCGGGACGGGATACGGAAAAAGCCGACGCGATAATGCTTCTCGTTATCGACTCAGCAAAGACGAATGGATGGGCGAGCTCTGCATCAACGGGGATGTTGTTGCCTCAGAGGATCGGGGATGTGCCCGCATGCGGGAGCCCGCGAATCAGTACATGGTCCGAGCCGGCCTCCCGAATTACACACTGCACAAAGCCGTTGGTGGACGCGTAATGGGCAAAAAACGGTTCGAGCAGGCGATTGCATGCGTACAGACTGACGGTGGCAAGCGCCGATGTTTCGATCGTCACCGTGATTTCAAGGCCGCGAACGAACGTTGGCATCGGTGGGATCGACAGCCATTGCATGGCCGATTTATGCGAGACGTCCGTGATAGCGTCGACGAGAGTGCGTGAGCCGTTGATGTCGGAAGACAGCAAACGGAGCAGTTCCTTGAACGCCCCGACACTCACCGATCGCAACATAAGCACGTGTGGCGAAAGGCCGGCAATTAATTGCCATAGTGCGCCGTGCTCTTTTTGACTGGCATGGACGCTTGTGGGCGCACGCAATAGCGAGACCGGGCCCGGAAGATTTTCTGCCTCGTTGTACAGATCTCCATCCGGGTGGCCCACCGGTAGGGTCTGCGGAAAATTGCCATTGGTACAGGTCAGGCGGACCAGAAGCTGGCCTGCGGCATGCGGAGCCGGCTGTCCGTCGAGATCGACAAGCATTATCCGTGTGCGGTGCCGGACTTCACGCATTTCTGCCTGGTCACATGCCAGCCAGTAAAGCGACGTGGTATTGCTTGCATATTGGTGAACAAAACCGTGATACGGAGATAGAGTTGTTTCCCCCATGGCGTCCGGCGAAAGGTCTTTTGTCCACCGGACGGCATCGATCGAACGCACGGTGATATCCCGCATGCCCAGCATTTGCGGCGCGACCGTGTAAGTTGCTGCTTCTGACGTGAGGGTAACGGGCGTGGCATCGCGACCGAACGCATTCACGATAGGGGTGCAGCCGAGCTGAAAGTGATCGACTGTAACGGCATCGAGCTGCGAGCGCAGGCGTGTGGCTTCGGCAACGTCGATCACCGGAAGGTGCAAGGTTATTTGCCGACACGGTCCTGCGACACGCGCCAGCATCGCCATATCCAGATCCACGAAAGCAAATTTGTCCGGGAAAGCGAAGTATTCGCGTAACAGTCGCCATGGGGCATGTGCCTGCCCGCTGTCAGGCATCAGGGCGTCCTGCTCCTCGTAGCCGGCGGCGGCGAGCGGTACCTTCGTCAAGGCTTTCCATCGATCGTTCGTGTCACTCTCGATAAAAGCCTTGGGCACGTGTAGCAGGAGCGCGTCAGTCAACGCGGCAACGAATGCCGGTGCGCCATGAAGGTGTAGACGCAGCCAGTCCGGCATGGCATCACGAAAGGCCGTCTCGTCTGTCAGTGACGCGAATGTGATCGAGAGCAGGACTGAGGTGTTCGAAGGAAGTTGTCGCGCCGGTGATGCGGCGGACGCAGGCGTGACGCGGACCGCCTTGATCGTGATGGGCGCAAGCGTGACGTCGTACCCGGTCCGGAACCGGCAGGTGCCATTGCGATCCTCCAGTTCGGTGCCGCGCGGCACGATCAGCGGCGCAGTCAACTGGCTCGCTGTGGTACCGATATGGAACTGTGCAATCGAGCAGGATGGGACAGGACGCAGCTGTTCGGGAAAGAGCGTGTCGATCAGCGCTTCACTGAACTGCGGGTAGTCGTCATCCAGCCTGGCGCTTATCCGGGCGCCGAGCAGCGCAAAGGACTGCAGCAGCCGGCCGACATGCGGATCGGCTATCTCGCCGTCCGTTAGTCCCAGTCGCGCAGCGATTTTCGGATAACGCCCGGCGAAATCGTGCATCGAGCGGCGTAGGAGCGCCAGCTCGCGCTCGTAATGGGGCAGCAGTTCATCCATCGGCGATCAGTTCAGCGCTGCCGGAACGGCGGCTCCCATTCATGGGGTAGCGAATCGGGGTCAAGCCAGCGCAATTGGCGGAACGCGCGATAGATCACGACAAGACACGGCAGTTTGACGACGGCGAAAGCAAACATCACCCAGGCGAGATCCGCATCGACAGGTGTCGGCCCTGACTTCAGATAGAAGGCTAACGCCAGCAACGGCAGATAAAGTGCCATGGCGCCAAACGATAGCCAGCGAAAGAAGCGGACCGCCCAACGCTTGCCGCTTCCGACGCCGATGCCGACGGTAAGCATGAGAATCGCGAGAACGATCCAGGCCGGCAGGAAAATGTCGTCGTCGGTCATGCCCTTCAACGCGGCGGCGCTATCGACGAGCTCGACGAACGTCAACCCGGCCCCGAGGAAAAAGGCCCCTCCGGCGACGGCTGCCTGCTTCGGCGCGCCCGGCGGCCGATTACCCGGTCGCTCGGTCGGAATGGCCTGGCCGGTGTCTGTCGCAGCGCGTTGATCGGGGGGCGTCATTGAACGTACTCCGGATGGTGGCTGACGCCAACCTGAAATTGCAGAACGGGCGCGGGCTGGCCGGTCCGGTCCGCGTTGTTCAGACGTTGCGGCATGAGCAGATGGGCTGGGTGATCGGAATCGCGCCGTGAAGGCTCGGTTATCCACTCGAGACTGTGCGTGAGCATATCGGGCGGATCGACGCCGTACACGCCGGTACCATAGATCGTGGCCATGTAAGCGGGTGCTTCGATGGTTCGTAGCAGTATCAGCTCGTGACGGGCGGCGAGGAGCTTTTGCTGCGCTGTGCGTACGCTGTTGGCGAGGCTGCTGGCTTGTTGCCGCATCTGGTTGGCCTGCTGGCGCATCTTCAACTGATCGGGATTGTCGAGGTTTGCGTGAGTGAAGCGATCGATGGCCTGGCGTTGATCTGCCAGCCGCCGGCCTGCCTGGGTGACTTCTTCGGCTGCTTCACCGACTTCGCGGGCAGCTTTGGGCATTGACGCGAGCGTGCGCGCGCCACTAACCGCGAGATCCGGTAAGACCAGAATCGGGCCGACCGTCTCTACCATCTTGTAGTGCCAGGAGTTTTCGAGCTGCTTTTTTCGTACCTCGTCACCCCGTAGTTCGTAGGTGAGCATCCTGCTGTCTTCTGCCAGCAGCAGGAGCGCTGCCGCCCCGGCGACCACGCCGAGAACCGGCGCAAGCGCGACACCGGTCGCAAACAGGGCGCCTAACGAGACGACACCTGCAAGGACACCGAACGTGTCGCCTGCGACCGCTGCGGCATCGAAACCAGTCTTGTGGTTTTCGATGAAGGTGCGTGCTTTCGCCAGGCCCTGTCCGAAGCCCGAGGGGCCATTTGTACTGCCGCTCGCTGCCGATGTAAGCCGTTTCGTCCACGCCTGTGACAACTGATGGATGGTTTGCGGATCGGCGCTGCTGAGCGGATCGGGGACACCGAGGGGAAGACGCGACGACGTGACGACGAGGGTCACCGCATCGCCGTCACGATCCGGGACGGAAGGTCTCAACCGGACGGCACACAGGCCATCAAAGAAAATCACACCGGCTTTGGCGCCAAGCACGCGGTCAGCAAATTTCGACAAATGAAATTCGGCGTCAGGTCGATGACAATATGGTTCCCACAATGCGACTGACTTCGGCATGGCGTCGAATTAATAATGCTGAATAGATGGCTTTGAAAATAACTGCGTTTGGCGAGCCGGTCCGTTAGCCGCGGACGTCAATATAATCCGGAGTCGCCGGGGAGGCTAGCTGTTAGCCTAACTCGGGCGTTAAATTTCGATGACACCGGGCGGTCAGGGTAAAAATGCCGAATATTTCTGAAAGCCGGAAATTATTTCGATGTCTGTTTCGGTAGCATGTGAAGATGCATTTTGAATGGGAGATGTCAAATATTTTATCCTGATACCCCGCGCGCGCGATTCGTGGATTATCATTTCGCCGCTTGAATGCCATTAACAAGGACGAAGGCATTCTGAGGGGGCCATGTGCAGCTGTCAGATATCGCGGGTTTCATGAATCTGCAAAACAGTCGTTTGCTGACTGTCAAAACACCGCTCTCGGGGACGTCGGAACTTGTTCTCGGGGACTTCCAGTGCAGCGAAGGGCTGTCGACGCTGTTCGACATACAGCTTGGGCTGGCGTCGCGCAATGCCAACATCGAGCTGAAGCAGATGATCGGCCAACCCGTGACGGTGTCGCTGCAATTGACGAACGCGTTGAGCAGCAGTGAGGCCCGGTATTTTCACGGCTACGTGACGCATTTTGCGCATGTCGGTACTGACGGCGGACTCGCGAGCTATACCGCATCGGTGCGCCCGTGGCTCTGGATGCTATCGCGACGCGTCGATTCGCGCATCTATCAGGATCAGAATGTCCAGGACATTCTCGGCAAGGTTTTTTCCCAGTACGCGAAGCTCGCGTCGTACGAGTTCCGGGTCCCTCGCGCGATCAAGCCTTATAGCTATTGCACGCAGTACCGCGAAACAGATCTCAACTTTGTCCTGCGCCTGATGGACCAGGAAGGGCTGTACTTCTATTTCGAGCATACAAAGGATGGCCATAAGCTGATCGTGACGGATACGTCTACCAATGCGAAGCCGATCGACGGGCAGGTCGCACTGCGCTATGCGGCCGGCGAGACGTTTGAAGATGAAGCGGTAATCACACAGTGGGTCTCACAACGCCAGCTTTCCTCGGATACCGTTAGCGTCAAGACATTCGACTACAAGGTGCCGAATGCGCGGCGCTACGTCTCGGGTGATACGCCGATCGAACAGGGCGACGTCGACCATTACGAGGTGTATGACTACCTGGGATTGCACGGCTTCGATTCGACGGATCGCGGTGAGGAACTCGCGCGCTTTCGCCTGGAAGCGCTGGCGGCTAGCGGCAAAGCGTTCTCGGGTTCGACCAATAGCCGCACGATGGCCCCGAACCGGTATTTCGAGCTAACCGATCACTACGACCCGGGCAGTGGCAGCAAGGAAGACCAGCAGTTCCTGATCACGGCCGTCCGGCATCATGGGGTGAACAACTACCAGTCGAACGAAGGTTCCGCGTCTTACTCGGCAAGCTTCCAGTGCATCCGCAAGAAGATACCCTACCGGATGACGTCGTCGATTCCCCGTCCTGTCATTGCGGGACCGCAGACAGCCATCGTGGTAGGCCCCAAAGGCGAAGAGATCTTCACCGACAGCCTCGGGCGGGTGAAAGTGCAGTTCCATTGGGATCGGTTGGGCCAGAAGAACGCGAGCAGTTCGTGCTGGGTGCGCGTAGGGCAACCGTGGGCGGGTGGTGGTTTCGGCGCAGTTCAGATTCCCCGCATCGGTGACGAGGTGGTGGTTTCATTCCTCGACGGCAACCCTGATCGTCCCCTCATCACATCAAGGGTTTACAACGCGCAGAACATGCCTCCGTGGACACTGCCGGCCAACGCGACGCAGAGCGGCTTTCTGACGCGTTCTAGCAAAGGGGCGACGGCCGCGAACGCGAATGCGATCCGCTTCGAGGACAAGCTTGGGCAGGAAGAGGTCTGGATTCATGCGGAGAAGGATCAGCGCATCGAGGTTGAAAACGACGAGTCCCATACGGTTGGGCGTGATCGGAGCAAAACGATCGATCGGGATGAAACCACCCAGGTCTTACGGAACCGTACTGAAACGGTGGACGGTAACGAAACCATTACCGTGCACCAGAATCGTACCGAGCGAGTCGATCTGAACGAGACCATTTCAATTGGCGAGAACCGGACCGAAACGGTCGGTGCCAATGAAACCGTGACGATCGGCGGCGCGAAGGCCGAGACCGTGGCGTTGGCCAAGGCGGAAACCATCGGACTCGCCAAGGCCCTGACCATCGGCGCGGCTTACCAGGTGACTGTGGCCGGCGGCATGAATACGAGTGTCGGTCTCGCTCAAGGAGAAGAAGTCGGGCTCAGCAAGCAGACTATGGTCGGCAAGACGTATGTCATCGAGGCCGGCGACCGCTTCGAGGTTCGGGTGGGTAAATCGGTGCTCGTCATGACCTCGGATGGAACAGTCACGATCAACGGCAGTACCTTCGATTTTTCCGCGAGCGGGCCCGTGCAGATCAGCGGTAAGGACGTCGACATCAACTGACCGACCCATCGCATGGAATTCCGTAATCTCACACCCTTTGATGCGCTGTGCTTCAGTGCGCTGGATGTCGACGACCGCGAACATCGCGTCATCGCGATGAAGGTGGGTTACAGACTGGCTGCGCGGGACGGTGCTGGTTTCGTGGCCGAAGCGCTCGACGAAGAACCCGTTCCCCTCTGCATGGCGGACGAATACGAAGGCGAAGTGGGCGAATCCTGTGTGCGTGAGGAGAGCGACCTCGCTCCGTACAAGCCACGCTGCGATGTCGTGCTGCGCGGCGCGGCTTATGCACCTGGCGGACATCCCGTGCCACGCTGGGATGTCCGGATACGCGTGAGCGAACCGTTGCCCGAGCCCGCAACATCCGTCGATGTTCCCCACCCGTTGTCGCCAGGCATGGCTTTGAATGCGCGGCAACGCGATGAGCTTGAACGTGCACGAATCGACGAACAGCGTCGACGTGACGAAGCGCCGCGGTTTCGCGCTTTGCTGGACAAGACGCTACGCGTGACCGGACCGCGCCGCTTTCAGCGCGACGCGTTCACCCTGTGGCGTGGATGGCGATTGATGGAGCCGGAAGCCACGTCGAGTGTATCCATGACGTGGGAGCATGCCTTTGGTGGGCGCAGCGTCGTTCGTAACCTCGAGCATTCGCGAGATCCGAAGTTGCCGGAGTTCCTGCTCAACGAAGTGTGTTTCAGTAATCCGCTGGGCTGTGGCTGGCTCGACCACCGGTATTTTCAAACAGCCGGAAAGAACGGGCAGGCCTTGCCACGCGCGATACCGGCGCCGCGGATTGAAGCGATCAACGCACCAACGCGGCATTTGCTGTTTTGCAAACACCCCGAAGGCGATTCGACCGCGGCGCAAATGGCCGAAATCGCCCGGACCTACGGTGCAATACCGGCGGGATTCGGAGCCGTGGGGCGCGCCTGGGCGCCCCGCCTCGCCCTCGCGGGAACCTACGACGACGCGTGGCTGAAGCATCGGTGGCCTTATCTCCCGAAAGATTTCGACTTCGGCTACTGGAATTGTGCTCCGGCGGATCAGCAGATTCCGTATCCGTCACCGAACGCTCGCATCGAATTGTGGAATCTCACCTCCCCCGATCTCACGCCGGATGGTCGTCTTTCGGTGGCGTTGCCTGGCCACCGGCCGTTCGTCTTACTGCGCTTCAAGAATGGCTACATGCTGCCGTTCCGGATGCTGCTCGATACGTTGATCGTCGATACCACGCAAATGATGCTGGTCTGTACCTACCGGATTCGCGTCCCCGCCGATGCGCCGGTGCGCGTCGCCGAGTTGCGCTATGAGACCGACCCGGCGGCGCCGCTCGTCGCCGCGCCAGCGCCGGCGAATGCGAACCTGACCCAGCAGGAGACCGTCTAGTTATGGCCGAAAACTATGTGGCCCGCCAGGAGAGCGGATGGCGTGTCGTCAGCATTGTTCCTGATGTCTGCAAGACCCCGATGGGCGGCGCTACACCACCTGTGCCGTATCCCGTCGTCGCGGAGCTCGGCGATGCGGTCCAGGTCGCGAAAAGCGTGCGCGCCAATGGATACCCAGTGGTGGTGTTCGATATGAGCAAGGTGCCGAGCACCAAGGGCGACGAAGCCGGCAAGGCAATGGGCGTGAAGAGCAACACGGACGCGGGCAACTGCTATCCGAAAACGCACAGCTCGACGGTACGTGCCGAGGGAAAACTCGTGATTCGTCACGACGACCTGTTCTGGATGAATGGGCCATAAGAAGAAATGCCAGACACGATACCGACACTCAATATCACGATCAGCAAGGGGTTCCGGAAGTTGCCGAATGGCAACACGCTGGGCTTCTGGCCGGAACCGGACGGCGTGGTTATGCAGGAGTGGCAGGGGCAGGATGGGAAGGGAGACCTGCTGAGTCAGGAAACCTACGATTACGGTAAGTACGCGCAATACCGGGCGCAGCATCCCGATCTGAAGTTGCCTGACCTGTCTGCGCCGAAGACTGGCAACACCGTCGGCAAGGTGGTGGGCGAGACGTCGGTGACGTTGCCGACCATTACGGTGACCGCTAACCCGCCGCCCAAACCCGAGACGGCTACCGAAGTTGGGTTTTGGGGGGCTGTGGGTGGATGGGTGCACGGCGGGCTTGATGCGGCCGGATTGATTCCCGGGCTGGGTGCGGTTCCTGATCTGCTCAACGCGGGTATCTATGCTGCTGAAGGCGATTTCGTCAATGCGGGGATCTCCGCCGTGGCCGCTATTCCGGTTGTAGGCGATGCGGCGTTGGCTGGAAAATATGCGGTGAAGGGCGCGGAGCTAGCCGTCAAGGAAAGCGAGAAGCTTGCTGCCAAGGAAACAGAGAAGCTGGCGGCACAAGCCGCAAAAGAAGCTGAAGAAAAAGCAGCGAAGGAAGCCGAGGAGAAAGCGGCGGAGCAGGCGGAAAAGAAGGCAGGAAAGGACGCAGAAAAGGAAGCGGGCGAGGAGAAGACCGGTGACGGAAAGAAGGTCAAGCAAAAGAAGAAGATGAAGTGCGGCGAGTACGGTCGCTACGGTAAGCTCAAGCAGAAGACAGGCGACAACAAATTCGACCGCGATCACATTCCGTCGAAGGCAGCGCTAAAAGAACGCGCGAAGAGTCTGCTACCGCCGGGTAAAGAGCTATCGCCGAAGCAGGCCAAGGCCATCGACGACTGGGGCGAGGCGATTGCCATCCCTCGTCAGGCGCACATCGATGTCAGTCCGACCTACGGTCAGACGCTGAAAGAAGCGGCTGGCGATGCAAAGGATCTGGCCGGCTCCGCGAGGCGAGATGTAGAAGCCATGTTGGGCCAGATTGACGAGTACGATGCAGATGGAGGGTGTAGGAAGAAATATCAGAAAGCGGCCGCCAAAATTATGCGAATGGATAACGCCGCCTTCGACAAAGCGCTCAAGGAAATCGTCAAGCGGGTGAAGTAAGCTGTTCGCGTTGCGCGAGCGCCTGATCGATGGCAAATTTGACGCCGGGAATGTGTGGCACTGCAGTGCCAACTTTCGGTTGCTAAAAACGCACCGCATGCTCACCTGCAAGTAGGAGTAGATATGTTGGAAATGGATAAACTGGTAGAAATCGTCGGCAAGCAGGCAAACCATCCTGCCGTGCAGGCTTTTTTGTCGCTTGCGCAACTTCCGTTACGCCCAAAGATTCCCCGTTCCGATTCGAGTGTTTATCTCAACAAGGAATCCGTGGGACTGAGCGCACTGTTCAAAGAAGCGGACTATGTCGCGGAGGAGCATGGACTAACGATTGAAGGAGATGCACCGATCCTGACCGCGATTTTTCTCTATGGACCTGGTGACGACGATTTCGCCGCGTACCCAGGGGCGTTATTAAATGGGATTTCGTTCCACATGGATCGTGCGGCGATCGCGAGTCGCTTGGGCCCGTCGGTGTTGTTTGACGAAGAATTCAACACGGAAGCTTGGGATATTGAGAAGGGCGTGAGAATTTTTCTTGATTACGACGACGCACGTCAACACGTTCGGCTGATTCAGATCGGCCTTACACCCGCATCCTGATCGGCTCCGGTGAATGGTCATGTCGATACCGGATCTTGAGCGCTTCCTGGGATTGTCGGCTGAGTCGATGGAGGCGAACAATTTGTTTGACGAACTCGGTACCTTCCAGCGTCCCGAACTGGACGTTTTAGACGAGTACATGTGGTATGACTGGTTATTGTTGAAGAAGCACGGCGTTGAGCTGGGTTTTGTCAGTCAGCCATATTTTGATGCTCAGCCGCGCTATGACTGGAAGCGTGGTCCACTGCTGTGTCATCAGGTGTATTTCTATTCGGAAGGCTTTAACGGTCGAAGCGATATTCGTGGCTATGCAGGTTCGCTTCCGTTCGGACTCGGCTTTGACGATTCCCGCGACGTGGTGCGTGGGAAGATGGACCGCTTTTCATTGCGTGGCGCGGCGCAAACAGATTGTTGGCATACCGATTCCCATGAATTGCACGTTCGATATGCGCCGCCGAATAATGCGATCGACAGCGTGGTCGTCACACTGCCGATTCGGCCATGGCCGGAGAGTGGACGAACCGCGCTGTTTCTTGGAGCTGGCCGTTGGCGCGCTCTGTTTGGCGAATCTCCGTCGTCCCCCGTTCTAGCCGAGGCGCTCTCACCGCTGAACATTGCGGTGCGCATGCAGGAAAACGAAGACGAGCGCGAAGCGGATTTCGTCCGTGAATGCGGGCTTGAACTGTATTTTGAAGACGTGCGTCAATTGCGGTTGCCTGCGAAAGGTGCGGGGAAACTTGGCTTAGGCGCTGTCAAATTCTTTCGTGCGCGCGACCGCGAGGCACGCGAATGGCAAGGTGAACTGCCGAACGGTTTGTTTTTCGATGACAGCCCAGATGAGCTTTTGGCGAAACTAGGTCGTCGCCCCGATTTGCATCGGGACGGCCGGCTCACAGGCTTCGCACTCTGGCATTTCGACGACGTAAGTCTGCACGTGCTGTACAGCAATTTCGAAAATCATATTCTGCGGGTCACATTAATGTCGGCGGGGTATTGGTTGGATTCAATGGAGCTGAATGACCGTTGAGTGGGTGGTTCAGATAAGTATGTTTCACCGTCACGTTGTGGTGATGTGTCCGGTGGTTTTCGACTCAATGACCCGCTACGCTACCTGCTTGCCTTGCCACGAGCAGCGGGTATGGAACGATCATGTGCTGCCTCTTCAACCTCGCTCGAGGAGAAGCGTAACCCGGTCGCCATTCTCCGGAGCCTGAATTTCCTGCACAGCGTGTACTACACGACGCCTGCCTAGCTCGAACGCTAGTAATAGCTGGCTGTGCGTATCATTCGCTGCGCCGAGTTCTTTGCGTACGATTTGGGCGGGCAAGGCGAAAGCACAATATCCCCACCCGAATCCATACGCGGAAAACACATTGAACAGTCATCCCGGACAATAGGTAGGGTGAGGCTAGGCAGCGTCAGATCCATACTTATCCTCGCCTTTTGTCAGTGGAATTTGGCTCTCGCACTAGGCCACTAAGAAGCAACGGTCACATCCGAGTTGTGGCATGCAGCGCTGTGAAAGGCGGCTAGGGTCGTGTTTTCGATATCAGCGCAATAAACGAGAAAAAGGCCGCCGAAAGGGGCTCTCGGCCTCGCGACGGTTCTCGGTGCGGCCATAAGTGTGCGGGCATCCCGGATTCGCCAGCCTGCGAACAGATGTAGCGCGCCTGCGAAGGCGGGTTCCGCTTGACATTTTCGTGTGGAAGGCTGACTTCCAGGCGGTACCGCGCGCGATAGCGATACAGGTCGAGAGGGACGGAAACGCGGGCCTCGGCCTTGCCGCGAAAGACCCTATGGCGAAGTTGTATTGCCTATCGGACAAACCTGATGCCTTCGACGCGGGCGGCCTTTATGAACACTGCGGTCCGTCTGCGCGCGGCGCGGTACATCCGCATGTCGACGGAGCACTAGGAGTACTCGCCGGTTTTCCAGCGGCAAGCCATCGCTGAGTACGCGGCGGCCCACAACTTTCGTATCGTGCGCGACTATGAGGATGCCGGCATCAGCGGCCTGACCCTGCGTGAACGCCCGGCTCTTGGTCAGTTGCTGCTTGACGAAGAGAATCCACCGCGCAAATTTGCCACCGTGCTTTTGTACTATGTAAGCCGGTAGGGACGCTTCCAAGACGTCGACGAGGCGGCTTTCTACGAATATGCATGCCGCCGGGCCGAGAAGAGCTTGGCCTTCGTCTACTATTCGCCAAATCCGGCACTGGCTCGCAGTGCCACCCTACAGTACGGATGGTTCGAACAAGACGAGGTCGAACAACTGAATCGACGCAGCCTATCCCGTAGCGACTGGTCTGCAAGTCGCTCGCTATTTCAGGGGCGTCAATAAGCCATTGAAGAAAAAGGCAACCTTCCATGAAACGCCAGCTGTCTCGTTGTCTTACGACCTATTTTATTCAAAATGAATTTTAGGGTGTTGATGATTTAAAATTCTTGTCGTGCGTAATATTTTTGTAAATATTTTCTCAAAAAATTCTGGCCACTTCCCCTAAAGAACTTGCTGATTCACGTCGATATTAGTCTTATGAAAGACGCAGCTTGTTGTAAGCCGCGCAAAAAGACCACACCGATAAAGCGAGCCCGCAACGAAAAGTTGCGTGAAAACAAGAATGTACCGGAGTATTCGGGGAATCGGCGCAGGCGTCGGGAGCCTGCGTTCGCACTGCCATCCAGCCAGACTGACCGTTGTGCTGCTGACCGCCGCGCCCTTGTGCGCAGGAGCGGTTGGTATTGCTGTGGACGGTGGAACGGCCACGTCCGTTTCAACCAGCGCGAATGGGCATCAAACGGTCAATATCGCACCGGCTTTCGCGGGCGTGTCGAATAATACCTACAGCAGTTTCAGCGTCGACGCGGCCGGGGCGTCGCTCAATAACGTTGGTATCAATGCGCGAACAATTGTCAACCAGGTAACTAGCACCAGTCCCAGCATTATCAGTGGGCGGATCGACGTGCTCGGTCCGCGGGCGAACGTGATATTGGCCAATCCGAACGGCATTACGGTCAATGGCGGTTCGTTCGTTAATACGGGCCGCCTTGCCCTTACCACCGGCCACGTCGGTTTCAAGGACACCATACCGGTGGCCGGTTTGCCGGAACGGGACATCGTGCTCGATACGAGCACGGGGACCATCGTGGTCGGTCCGCAGGGATTAGCGAGCGCGCTGATCGGACTCGATCTGATCGCTAAAAATGTGCAGATCAACGGCCCTCTCGCCAATACCTTCGACAACGGCAATGCCTATACCCGTATCGTGGCCAGCACCAGCAACGTCACGCTGAATACCGCCGTGTCGCCGAACGACAACGGCAACGACTGGCTCACGCTGAGTCCGTCCACCAACCCGGCCACCGCGAGGTCGTTTGCCGTCGACATCACCGCCGCCGGCAGCCTGTCGAGCGGCCGCGTGCAGTTGATCGTCACCGACAAGGGGCCGGGCGTGCGCAGCGCCGGTCCGATGAACGCGACTTACGGCGACTTCACGCTGGCATCGAACGGCTCGGTGCAGTTCCTGAATACGTCTCTGACCGCGGCGAACAATATCAACCTGCAGGTGCAGGACGGCATCGCGGCGACCGATACGAAGATGAAAGCGAACGGCGGCTCGGCAACGTTCTCCGCCACCGGTGCGGTCACGCTGACGGGCAGCAGCCTGCTGACGAACACCGGCATCGACATCAGCGCGGCGAGTATTGCGTCGCTGCAGGATGCGTTCGCGCAATCCGTGATCGCATCGACGACCAGCGGCGTGGTGTTGGCGAGCGGCAGCGACATCGTGAACGTCGGGTCGCTGATTCAAGGCCATCAGACCAACAGCGCCGATCCGGCCTCGCTCGGCGCGGTGACGTTGAATGCGAAGGGCAACGTGCTAAATCAGTCGCTGGCCGGCGCCGCGCTCGGGAACGTCTACGGCGAAGCCGGCGATATCTCCGTGACTGCCGGCGGATCGGTGACGAACCACAACGCCCGCTTCGGCGCCAACGGCAACATCGCGATCACGGCGGGCGGCGACTTCGACAACATCGTCGATCATTCGAGCGGTACGAACGGCGGCGCGCCGGTGAGCTACGCGGACAGCAGCTGGCGGCTGATCTTCGTCAAGCATCGCGATAACGGCTTCACGATCGACTATGGCGAGCTGGCCGATCCGAACGAGCTGGCGTATGTGAACGCCGGCATCGGCAACGTGACCATCGCGGCGCAGAACGTGCATAACGTCGGCGGCACCATTCTGGCGGACGTCGACAAGACGACCGGCGCCGGCGGTTCGGTCACGATTACCGCGCGCGACCAGTTGCTCACGCAGGCCATCTTCACCGGACAGGCGTCGTTCCGGCAAACCTGCTTTTTCTTTTGCAGTTCGAGTTCGTCGAGCACGGTCGCGGCGTATGGCGGCGTCATCGAGGCGACGGAAAACATCAAGCTGAAAGCGGGTACGCAGATCACCAATACCGGCGGCGTCGTGGATGCCGTCAACGGCACGCTCGCGCTCGATGCGCCGCGCACCCTCGCGCAAGCCGTGCTCGGCTACAGCGCGATCAACAGCACGCACAACCTGAAGGCGTGGTTCGGCAATTCGTGGTCGGCGATTTTCGCGTCGGACACTGGGGGCATATTCAGCGGCGGCAGCGGCCAGGTCGAGCTGACCGGCGAAGCGGACATCGAGGGCGGTTCGTTCAACGCGCCGGCGGGCATCAAGGCGGCCGGCGGCGTCAACACGATCCGCGTGCCGTACCGCATGCCGGTCACGATCGGCAATCACAACCATCTCGGGCTGGTGTCATGGTTCGGGCTGTGACGCGCGCCATCAGCCGCTCGCTGAAATGCGGCATCACGAGGACGGTCGAATGCGCGGTCAAGCGCCGTGCGCCGCGTCTCGCGCATTGCACGCTTGCGATCCTCGCCGGCACGGCCGCGGCGCGCGGTTTCGCGCAAACGCCGCCAGGCCTGCCGAACGCCGGGGCGCTGGCCGGCTTGCCGTTCGGCTCGCGCGCCGAACAGGACCCGGCGCAACGTCTTCTGCAGGAACAGCGCGACCGCCAGCGGCGCGACGAAATCCAGCAGCCGCCGGCGCAGATCGAAGTCCAGCAGCCGCCCATCGCGAATCTGCCGGAAGGCGCGGACGTCGAAACGCTGCCCGACGTCGAGCCGCTCTTCAAGATCGACCATATCGAGTTCACCGGCGATACGGTGCTCGGCAAGAGCGCGCTCGATGCGATCGCCGCGCCGTTCATCGGCAAGCACCTCGGCCGCAATCGCATCAACCTGCTGCTGCGACGCGTGACCGAGGCGTTTATCGCGCGCGGCTATATCACGACGCGCGCCTACCTCGGCGCGCAAAATCTTGCTTCCGGTACGCTGAAGATCAATCTGGTCGACGGCAAGGTGTCGGCCTTCACGTTGAACGGCCACCCGCTGCGTCCGCGCGACCCGAACGAGCCGTGGTACCGCACGCATGGCGGCGGTCTGCTGACGGATGCCGGCACCGCGTGGGCGTTCGCCGATAGCAGCGGCGACGTGTTGCGTCTGCCCGATCTCGAACAGGGCGTCGACCAGATCAACCGGCTGCGCCGCAATCAGGCCGAGATCCAGATCATGCCGGGCGAAACGCCGGGCGACTCCGTCGTGGCGATCACCAATCACTACGGCGACCGGGTCTTCTGCGATCTCGGCATCGACAACTACGGCAGCTCGCAAACCGGCACGCTGCGTTATCGAGCGGGTGTGGAGGCGGACAACCTGATCGGCCTGCAGGAGTCGCTGTCGTTCAACTACGTCGGCACGGAAGACAGCAATGCGGTGGTGTTTTCCGCCGCCGCGCCGTACGGCTATCAGACTTTCAGCTATACGACGTCGATCTCCGAATATCAGCAGACCATCAGCGACGTCGCGCTGCTCCAGGGGCGCACCTTCAGTCAGATTCTCGGCTGGAACGACGTGCTGACACGCTCGCGTGCCGGGCGCACCAGCGTCGACGTGACGTTGACCAAAATGCGCACCGAACGCTCGCTGAACGGCATGGAACTGACGCCGCAGGATCTCACGGTGCTGCGCGTCGGCGTGAACGGTTTGCGCCGCTTCGTCGCGCACGATCAGCCGGCCGCCGCGACGTGGGACGTCGGCATCTCGCAGGGTCTGCCGTGGCTGTCCGCGAGTCACGACGGTTCCGACATCGACGAGAGCGATGCGCACAGCCAGTTCACGAAGCTCGATGCGACCGCCACGCTGCAAGTGTCGCTCGGCACGCTGGCGGGCACGCAATGGGGCTATCGGGCCACCTTGCGCGGACAGTACAGCCATGTCGCGCTATTCGGCAACGAGCAGATCTTTCTCGGCGGCATGGACTCGGTGCGCGGCTTCACCGAAGGCGGTATTGCCGGCGACTGCGGCTTCTATCTGCGCAACGAGGCCGCCTGGCAAAACGTGCCGGCGTGGCATGACGTGCAGCTGGAACCCTACGTTTTTCTCGACGGCGGCAAGTCGCACCTGGTCGCTCAGGGCGGCTGGCCGACGCTGATGGGCACCGGCGTCGGCACACGCCTGCAATGGCGTCACAACGCACGCACCGTCACCAGCGAGGTGCTGCTCGGGCAGGCCTTGCTCCAACCGGCCGCACTCGGCAAAAAAGCCACGGTGCTGCTCGCCACACTCAACTGGTCACTCTGAAGAGGTTCATATGAAACATCGTCCGTTTGCTGTCGGAATGCGTCGCGCTGCGCTGGTCGTCGCGCTGGGTCTGGGCGCGGGTGTGTTGCCGGCCGCTCAGGCAGCCAACAAACCGAGCCCGAAACCTTCCGCCGACAAGGCCGTCGATGCGGCCGGCGGTCCGCTGCCGGCCAATGCCGTGGCACGCGTGAACAACGTGCTGATCACGCAGGATCAACTCGACCAGGCCGTTCACGCGGTGAACGCGCCGGATACGCCGGCATTGCGCGCGTCGCTGAAGAATCAGCTGATCGCGCGCGAGTTGTTCCGCCAGGCTGCCGAGAAGCAGCACTACGAGTCGCGTCCGCAGGTCGCGGCCGCGGTCGAGCAGGCGAAGACGGCGGCGATGACCGCTGCGTATCTGCGCGACCAGGTGAAGCCGACGCCGGTTACCGATGCCGACGTAAAGGCGAAATACGACGCGATCGTCGCGACGCTGGGCGAGAACGAATACAAGCCGAGCGCGATTGCGGTGAAGGATGCGGACACCGCGCAGACGGTGCTCACGCAATTGAAGAAGGGCACCGATTTCGCGCAACTGGCCAAGCAATACAGCCAGGGTCCGGGCGCGGCGCAAGGCGGCGCGCTCAACTGGATTTCGTTCAAGACGCCGATTCAGGCGGGCAACACGCAGAACTGGCCGCAGCCGCTGGCCGAAGCGCTCGTCAAGCTGCCGCAGGGCGGCGTATCGAGCGCGCCGGTGCAGATCGGCGACGCGTACTGGATTCTGCGCGTCGACGAAAAGCGTCCGACGCAGGTGCCGCAATACGACCAGATCAAGGACGTGCTGCGCAAACAGCTCGAACAGGTCGCGCTGGAGAAGGCGACCGCGCAGGTGGTGGTCGATCTGATGAAGAACGCGAAGATCCAGCAGCAGTAAAGGCGGCGCCGATGCCGCCGCGAAAGTGCTGCGGCGGCACAAAAAAATAGTCCTTCAACAAACCGGACAGACAGGAATCGGGGAAATGAAATTCAACGTCAAAGGAACGCTTTTCGCTCTTGCGACCGTGGCATGGGTATCGACGCTCGCGGGCTGCACGACCGCTTATCAGGCGTCGGGCGCGACGGGCGGCTACAAGGACAGACAGATCGACGACCAGACGCTGCACGTCGAGTTCAGGGGTAACGGGTACACGACCCGCGACACGGTCCACAAGTACTTTATGTATCGATGCGCGGAGCTGACGCAACAGCACGGTTTCAAGTACTTCATGATTATTCCGACGGCCTTGACAGGCGCGCTTGCGCCGACCGACAACCTGGTCGGAAGCCGTGGTTTCGACCGCAGCATGATGCGCAAGGTCCATAGCGCCGCGCCGATCGTGATTTACAGCGGCGGAGTCGGCAGTGTCTCTTACCCCAGCGACGCGGGGGACATACGCATGTTCAACGACGACGCCGTGATGCCCGCGAAGATCACCGGTTGGGATGCCGCGGAGATAGTCGATCAACTGGGGACGTTCGTTCACAGCAACGGCAAGACGCCCGCCGCGCTTCCCATGGGCTGGGTATTTGAACCCGGTCATCCGAAGGTGCGTGCGCAGGATCTGTTGCCGAGCGCGCCTAAAAGCAGTGTGGTTTCCGGAGCCTGATCCGGACGACGGGAGCGGCGGCCGCGGAATGCCGCCGTCATCCCCGGGGCAGGCAGGCCAGCCTGCGGCACGTTAAAAAACGAAGAAAAAAGAGAACACCATGAACAGGTCAGTGCGTAACGCGTTGAGGCAGCTTGAGCAGAGTCGCCGGGTGCGGGATGAACAGGTCGACATCGATCGCCAGCCGGTACGGCCGTGGTGGTTCGTCGGCACGTCGCCGCGTCCGTACGGTCTCTGGCAGCGCGCCGTCTCCGCGCTGGTCGCGCTGACGCTGTTCGCCGGTCCGCTGTCGATCACGTTCGAACAGAGCCGCGACGCGGCGGGCGTGCTGGCTGCCGGCAGCCGTCGTCTGGATGACGATGCATGGCAACGCATCGTCGATCTGAGCGCGGTGCGTATCCGCTTCGAGATGCAGATGGCGCAGGCCACGCCGATCGTCGATCCGAACGCGCCCATCACGTTTCAACCGAGAATCACGCAGACCACCGGCGCCAACGGCGGCGTGCCCGTGGTCAACATCACCGCGCCGAACGCGGCCGGTATTTCGCTGAACAAGTTCCAGACCTTCAACATCGACCCGGTCGGGTTGATTCTGAACAACAGCCTCGTGGGCGGCACGTCGCTCACGGGCGGCAATCTGCAGGCCAATCCGAACCTGGCGGGACGCACCGCGAGCGTGATCGTCAACCAGGTGACGTCGACGGGCAGCGCATATGCGAGCCTGTTGAACGGTCCGCTCGAAGTATTCGGCGCGCCGGCCACCGTGATCATCGCGAACCCGAACGGCATCACGACGAACGGCACGGGCTTCACCAATACCATCGGCGTGACGTTGACGACGGGCACGCCGCAATTTCTCAGCGACCTGAAAGGCACCGTCACCGACTTCGATCATGCTCAGGCGATCGGCTACAGCGTCGCGGGCGGTCATATCCAGATCGAAGGCAACGCGGGCGTGAACGGTCCCGGCGCGGGTATCGAGGGAACGGTCGGCACGATCGACCTGATCGGCGAGACCATCGGCATCAATGCGCCGCTGTATGCCGGGTCGCGGATCAACGCGATTGCGGGAGGGCAGTTCGTGTTGCCGTCGGCGGTGGGCGATAACGGGACGACGTACGCGACATCGTCGAACGGATCGACCAATACTGCTGCTGCGATCAACGGCGCGAATGGCCGCGCGAACAACGGCCTCGCGATCGATGCCACCGCCTTCGGCGCGATGACCGCCGGCCAGATCCAGGTGATCGGCACGGCCGCGGGCATGGGCGTGCGCACCGACGCGCAGATGGCTGCGAACACCGGCGATCTGCTGTTGTCGTCGAACGGCGATCTGACGGTGAACGGCTCGGCCGCGCAGCAGCAAGCGACGCTCCAGGCGAGCGGCAATCTGTCGATGACCGGCGCGCACGTCGGCATCGCCGGCTACACGATCAACGCGAACGGCGACGTGAGCTCGACGGGCACGATTCAGTCGGGCGGCAAGCTGGCGGTGACGGCGGGCGGCAACGTCGATCTGGCCAATACGCAATCGACTGGCGATACGTCGGTGACGGGCGGCGCCAGCGTCACGCTCGGTAACGTGCAGACGGGTGGTGTGCTGGCGGTTAGCGCGCAAGGCAATGACGGTAGCGGCGATATCAACCTGAACGGCACGTCGGTGATGACCGGCGCGACGAGTTTGCAGGCGGCGCGCGATGTCAATGTGAATGGGCAGACGAGCGGGAGCACGTTGCAGGTGGTGGGGCAGCGCAACGTCAACGTGAGTTCGAGCGGCGCGATACGCGCGACTGGTGATCTGACGGTGACGGCCACGCAGGGCAGCCTCACGTCGAGCGGCAGCATCGCGAGCGGCGGTCAGGCGACGTTGACGACGGGCCAGGACGTGCTGTTTACCGGCGCGTTGCAGGCGAATCACGACTTGCAGGTGAACGCGGGCAATAACGCGACGTTCGCGGATACGCAGGTCGGCGGCGCGTTGCGGGTCACGGCAAACGGTGCAAACAGCGGAGCGGCAGGCGGCCCAGCCACCAGCGGCGACGCGACCTTCAACGGCAATACGCAGATCGCGGGTGCGGCGACCGTGCAGACAGCTCGCGATGTCGTCGTCAACGGCACGCTTGCGGGCGGCGCACAGGTCGCACTGACCGGCCAGCGCAACGTCACGATCGCGAGCACGGGGACCGTGCAGGCCGGTGGCGATCTGAATATCACCGCGACGAACGGTAACGTCACCTCCGCCGGCACGCTGACCACCGCCGGCAATCTGAACGCGACGGCGGGGCAGGACGTGGCGCTGACCGGCTCGACCGGCGCGGTCGCGAATACGACCTTGCAGGCCGGCCGCGATCTGACGATCGGCGGCACGCTGGCAAGCCAGGGCGCGGGCAAGCTGACAGCCGGGCGCGACGCCGTGCTCGGCGGCACCAGCGGCTTCTCGCACGACGTGACCGTCGATGCGGCGAACAATCTCACCGTGAGCGGCACGCTGGTCGGCATGGCCACGCTGACGCTAACCGCCGGTCAAGCGGCGACGCTGAACGACGTGCAATCCACCTCGGCCTTGCAGATCGCCGCGAACGGCGGTCCGTTGACGGTCAACGGCACGGTGACGTCGCTGGCGGGCGCATCGCTGACGTCGGCGGCCGATTTCACGGTGAACGGCACGTTGCAGAGCACGGCCGCGCTGAGCGTGGCGAGCGGCGGCAATCTGTCGGTGGCGGGCACGGTCAACACGCTTTCGACGGGCGCGTTCACTGCCGCGCGCGACTTCACGATAGCGGGCACGTTGCAGACGAGCCAATCGCTCAGCGTCACGAATGGCGGCAACACGGTGATCGCGGGCACTGTCAATTCGCTGGCGGACGCGTCGATCACAACGGGCGGCAATGTCGCCGTCAATGGTTTGCTGCAAGGCGTGGGCGCGCTGCTCGTCGCGAGCGGCGCCGATACCTCGGTGGGCGGGACGGTGCTGTCGACAAGCGACGTCACGTTGCGCAACGCGACCGGCTCGATGACGAGCACCGGCACGTTGCAGGCGGGCGGCAAGCTGCTCGTCGATGCCGCGCAATCGGTCGACCTCGGACACGGCACGACCGCCGCGCAAGGCGATCTCAGCATCAAGGCCGGCCAGAACCTGACCCTGAACGGCACCGTGACGGGCCAGGGCAACGGCACGCTGACGGCGGGCGGTGCGCTGGCCGGTTCGGCGGTGGCGGCTTTTGCCGGCGCGGCGACCTTGCAGTCCGGCGGCGACACGACGCTGACCGGCTCGCTGCAGGGCAACACCGTGCAGACCAACGCGGGCGGCTCCGCGTCGCTGCACGATGTCACGGCGGCATCGACGCTCGCGCTTTCCGCGGCGAACGATCTCGCCACCACCGGCACGGTGCTGAGTCACGCAACGGTCGATCTGAACGCGGGCCGCGATCTGACGACGAGCGGCGCGGTGCAGTCGATCGGCAACACGACGTTGACGGCGGGCCGCGATCAGAACGCGACCGGCGCGCTGACCGTGCAGACCGACGATCTGCGTATCACGGCGGGCAACAACGCGAGCATCGCGGATGCGCACGTGGGCGGCGCATCGACGATCGTCGCGAACGGCGTGAGTGGCGTGGGTGGTCCGAACGGCGTGAACGGCGGCGACGTGACCTTCAACGGCACGACGACGATGGTCGGCACGCTGACCACGCAGGCGGCGCGGGATGTGGTCGTCAACGGCAAGGCGTCGGTGGGCGGCGCGACCGCTTTGCAGGCGGGCCGCGATGCACTGATCAACGGCACGCTCGCGAGCGCATCGTCGACCATGCTCGACGCGCAGCGCAACGTGAATGTCGCGGCGAGCGGCACCGTGCAGGCCGGCGGCAATCTGGCGATCACGGCCCACACCGGCAACGTCACCTCGACCGGCACGCTGCAAGGCGCGGCGCAGCTCAATGTGAACGGCGCGCAGGACGTCGCGCTGACCGGCTCGACCGGTTCGATCGGCAACGCGACCCTGCAGGCGGGCCACGATCTGACGATCGGCGGCACGCTGGCCGGCCAGAGCGGTGCGACGCTCAACGCGGGTCACGACGTGACGGCGGGCGGCAGCATCGGCTATATGGGCGACGTCGGCGTGACGGCGGGCAATAACCTCTCGGTGACCGGCTCGATGGTGGGCGCGGGCGTGTCGCTGACCGCCGCGCAGGCGGTGACCCTGAACAACGTGCAATCGGATCGCGCGTTGCAGGTTGCGGCCAATGGCGGCGCGTTGACCGTGAACGGCACGGTCACGTCGTTGTCCACGGCCACGCTGAATTCGGCGGGCGATTTCGCCGTGAACGGCACGCTGCAAAGCGCCGATACGCTCGCGATGACGAGCGGCGGCAAGACCTCGATCGGCGGCACGGTGACCTCGCTCGCCACGACTTCGCTGAACTCGGCCTCCGACGTGAGCGTCGGCGGCGCGTTGCAGAGCACGGGCGCGTTGAGCGTCGTCAGCGGCGGCAATACGTCGATCGTTTCGCCCACGGGCGTCGTGCAGTCGAACGGCGATCTGACGCTGCGCAATGCGTCGGGCTCGCTGACGAGCGTCGGCACGATTCAGGCGAACGGCAATCTGCTGATCGATGCCGCGCAGTCGGTGGATCTCGGCACGCAAAGCACGACGGCGCTCGGCAACCTGACCGTCGATGCCGGACAGAATCTGACGATGAACGGCGCGGTCGGCGCGCAAGGCAACGGCACGCTGAACGCGGGCGGATCGATCGCGGGCGCGGCGAGCGCGGCATTCGGTCAGGCAGTCAACGTTAACTCCGGCGCGAATACGACCCTTAGCGGATCGCTGCGTGGCAATACCGTGCAAACGGTCGCGGGCGGATCGGCATCGCTGAACAATGTGGTGTCGGCATCGACGATGTCGCTCGCCGCCAACGGCGACCTCGCGACGACGGGCGCGTTGACCAGCGGCGCGACGCTGGCGCTCAACGCGGGCGGCAACCTTGGCGTCGGCGGGCCGGTGCAGGCGATCGGCGATACGAGCTTCATCGCGCAGAGCGGCAATGTCGTATCGACGGGAACGGTCGCGACGAACGGCGCGTTCAGCGCGCAGGCCGGCACCGACATCACGATCGGCGCGGCGGCGGCCGCATCGCTCGGCATGACGTTGACAGCCGCGCACGACGTGAACGCGACCGGTGCGCTGAGCGTGCTGGCCGGCGACATGCAGGTCACGGCAGGCAACAGCGTCACGCTGACGGATACGCATGCGAGCGGCGCATTCGGCGTCGTTGCGAAAGGCGTGAACGGCGCGGCGGCGGGTGGCGACGTGACGTTCAACGGCACCTCGATCGCGCTCGGCGCGACGAACGTGCAGGCCGCACGCGATGTGATCGTGAACGGCACGCTGGCCGGCGGCGGCGACGGCACACCAGGCGCAAGCGCGGCGAGTAACAGTCCGACGACTGTGCAGGCCGGCCGCGATGTGAACGTGGCCGGTTTGCTCGCGGGTGGCGCGCAACTCGGCGTGACCGCGCAGCGCAATGTCGCGGTGGCTTCGACCGGCACGGTCGAAGCCGCGAGCGATCTGACGGTGGCGGCGACTACCGGCAGCGTGACCTCGACGGGGACGCTGAACAGCCAGTCCAACCTCAAGGTCAACGCGGCGCAGGACGTGGCATTGACCGGCATCGCGAGCGTGGTCGGGAACACGAATCTGGCGGCCGGTCACGATCTGACGGTCGGCGGCACCTTCGTCGGTCAGGGCGGTGCAACGCTCGACGCGGGGCACGATGTCACGCTGGGCGGAACGAGCACCTTCTCCGGCGACGCCACGGCGAACGCAGGCAACAACCTTGCGGTCAGCGGCGCGCTGGTCGGCGCGAACGTGTCGCTGACGGCCGCGCAAGCGGTCACGCTCAACAACGTGCAATCGAACAACGCGTTGCAGGTCGCCGCGAACGGCGGCGCGCTGGCGATCAACGGCACGGTGGCGTCATCGTCCACGGCGACGCTGACTTCCGTGGGCGATCTGTCCGTCAACGGCATCCTGCAAAGCGCGGGTGCGCTCAACGCGACGGGCGGCGGCCAGTTCAGCGTTGCCGGTACGGTCAATTCGCTGACCGGCGGCACGTTCAAATCGAACGGCGATTTCACGGTGGCCGGCAGCTTGCAGACCACCAGCGCGTTGGGGATCGTCAGCGGCGGCAATACGTCGATAACAGGGGCGGTCAATTCGCTCGCGGGCGGTACGCTGAACGCGGCCGGCAACGTGTCGGTCACGGGGACTTTGCAGACCGCGCAGGCGCTCGACGTGACGAGCGGCGCGAACACGACGAACGGCGGCACGGTCCGTTCGACCGGCGGCAACGTCGGCCTGCACAACGCGGCGGGCTCGCTGACCAGCACCGGCACGCTGGAAGCCGGCGGCAATCTGGCGATCGACGCCGCGCAGTCGGTGGATCTTGGTACGCAGGGCACGACGGCGCTCGGCGACGTCACGGTCAACGCCGGCCAGAATCTGACGATGAACGGTTCCGTCGCGGCGCAGGGCAACGGCACGTTGACGGCCGGCGGCGCAATCACCGGCGCGGCGAATCTCGCGTTCGGCCAGGCGGCGGTACTCGGCTCGGGCGGCGATACGAATCTCACCGGCTCGCTGCGCGGCAACACCGTGCAGACGAATGCGGGCGGGTCTGCTTTCCTGCACGACGTGCTGTCGGTATCGACACTTTCACTGGCGGCGAATCAGGATCTCAACGTAAGCGGTGCCGTGACGAGCGGCGCGACGGCCGTGTTGCAGGCTGGCGGCAATCTGAATCTCGGATCGTCGAGCGTGGTCCAATCCGCCGGCGACATGACGCTGGGCGCGACGAACGGCAGCATCACGGCGACGGGCACGTTGACAAGCAACGGCGCGCTCGGCGCGAAGGCCGGCACGGACATCGATCTCGGTGGCTCCGCCAACGTGACGCGCGATACGACGCTGAACGCGGCGAACAACGTCAATCTGAACGGCGTGTTCGCAAGCAACGGCGCTTTGACGGCGCAGGCGGGTTCAGCGATCAACCTTGCGAGTACGGCCAGCGCAACGACTTCCCTCGATACGACGCTGAAGGCAGGCAGCGACATCAACCTGGCCGGCACGCTTACCAGCCACGGCGGTTTGAATGCGCAGGCCGGTCGCGATGTCGTCGTGAGCGGCACGACCACCACGGCGCTCGATACGAGCGTCAATGCGGCGCGCGACGTCAACGTCACGGGGACGCTTGCCGGTGTCGGCGCGGGCAATGTCGCGTCGGGGCGCGACATCAACGGCGCGGGGACGATCGCGTTCGGCCAGGCGGCCACGCTCGGCGCAGGGCGCGATGTCGTGCAGGGCGGTTCGATTCAGGGGCAAACGGTTCAGGTCATCGCAGCGGGCAATGCGACCGTGACCAACATCACGTCGGGCGGGACGCTTTCGCTTGCCGCCAACGGCACGAACACGGCGACAGGGCCGGGCAATCTTGTCGTCAATGGGACGGCGACGGCGTTGGGCGCGGTGACCGCGACCGCGCAGAATGATGCGTCGATTGCGGGCAAACTCGAAAGTGGGTCGAGTCTTGGCCTTAATGCTCAGCAGGACGTGACGATTGCCGGCGCGATGCAGTCCGTCGGCGACATGAACGTCACCGCGCAGTCGGGGAGTTTGACGGCGACGGGCGGCATCAGCAGCGGCGGCAAGCTGGCCGTGTTGACCGGCCTCGATCTTTCGCTCGGCACGGCGTCGAGCACCAGCGCCGTGAGCGACATGACGCTCAACGTAGGCCGCGACGCGACGCTGAACGGTCTGCTGATCGGTGGCACCAGTGGCGTGATCGATACGGGCCGCGATCTTGGCGGCGCGGGTACGCAAGCCTTCACGGGCGCTGCCACGTTGAATGCACAGCGCGAGCTTGCATTGAGCGGCGCGCTTCAGGCGAACGCGATCAGCGCGACGGCCGGCGACAGCGCGAGCCTCCACGACGTCAATTCGGCGACGACGCTTGCGCTCACCTCGCAAGGTAACGCCGGCGCGGGCGATGCGTCGATCACCGGCACGGCGACGGCAGCGGGTACGGCGAATGTCAACGCCGCGCGCGACGTGCTGGTGAGCGGATCGCTCGCCAACGGCAGCACGCAGACCTTGAGCGCAGCACGCAACGTTTCGGTGACGGGTACGGCGCAGGCGGCCGGCGATCTGAATGCGACCGCGACGAGCGGCAGCATCGCGCTATCCGGTACCGCGACGACGGCGGGCGCGCTGAATCTCACGTCCGGACTCGATACGCAACTCGGCGGCCAGGTGGCCGCGGCGAATCAGGTCACGGTGCAGGCTGGCCGCGACATCGATCTGAATGGCGTGCTGGCAGGACAGATGGGCGCGACGCTGAACGCGGGCGGCGATATCGCGGGCGCGGGTTCGACCGCGTTCTCGCAGGCCGCGACGCTGGCGGCGTCGAACAACATCGCGCTGACGGGTGCACTGCAAGGCGGCAGCCTCACGCTGACGGCCGGCAATAACGCGGCGCTTGCTGGCATCCAGGCGGTGACGGGCGACCTTAGCGTGAAGGCGAACGGCACGGCGGGCGGCGGGGACATCACGGTGAGCGGCGCGGCGACCGCGTTCGGCGCGCTGTCGATGCAGGCCGCGCGCGATGCGAGTGTGAGCGGCGCCATCAATACCGGCGGCACGACCACGGTGAACGCGGCGCGCAACGTCGCGCTCGCCGGCGTCAACTCGTCCGGCGATATCGCGTTGACGGCGACGAGCGGCAATCTCGGCACCGGCAACCTCACGACACAAGGCAACCTGAACGCGATCGCCGGGCAGGCGCTGACGGTTGCGGGTACAACGGTCGCGGGCGGTGGCGCGCAACTGAAGTCCGGCGGCGACATGACGCTGACCGGCAGCATCGCCGCGCAGAATGCCGGTTCGTTGAATGCGGGCGGGTCGATCAACGCGGCATCGGTCGCGTTCGCGCAGCAGGCGACGCTTAATGCAGGCGGCAGCATCGGCGTGACCGGCAGCGTCGCGACGAATGGCGCATTGAGTGCGACGGCGGGTAACGATCTGTCGGTCGGCTCCGCGCAAGCGGGCGGCACGTTGTCGTTGCAGGCACAAGGGCACAACGGCGCGGGCGACGTGACCGTGGGCGGCACGCTGGCTTCCGGCGCGGCTACCACGGTGACGGCGGCGCGCGACGTGACGCTCGGCGGCAACGCGACCAGCGCCGACAAGTTCAGCGCAACGGCTGGCCGCAATCTCAGTGCGAACGGCACGATCGGCGCGAACGGCGATGTTGCATTGACGGCGACGAGCGGCAATCTCGGCGTGGGCGGTGCGATCACCACGCAGGGCAATCTCGGTGCGAACGCGGGTGGCGCGTTGTCGCTGGCCGGTGAACTGGTCAACGGCAACACGACGCTGAGTTCGGGCGGCAATACGAACCTCAGCGGCGCATTCCTCGGTCTGGGTACGGCGACGTTCAACGCGGGCGGATCGGTGGCGGGCGGCGGCGCGTCGTTGACGTTCGGCAAGGACATCACGATCGGCGCGGGTGGCGGCGTGACGCTCGGCGGCATTCAGGGCGCGGGGCAGTTCAGCGCGACATCGAACGGCGACATGTCGCTTGGTGCGACCACGGCCGTCGGCAATGTGACGGCGAAGTCCAACGCGGGCAGCGTGAGTTTTGGCGGTGCGGTGCAATCGGGCGGCAATGTGCAGATCGTCGCGGCGAATAGCGCGTTGGTGGCGGGCGCGGTGTCGTCGATGGGTACGGTGAATATCACCGGCACCACAGGTAGCGTGAATGTGGCGGGCGTGTCGTCGAACGGCGATACGACACTGACTGCGGGGCAGACGCTGACGTTGAGCGGCACGACCACGGTCGCTGGGCAACTCGCGTTGAACGGCAACAACGTCACGTTGACCAGCTCGCAAAGCGGCTCGAAGAACGTGACCGTGAAGGCGAACGGTACGCTCGATGCGAGCCACAGTTCGCTGGTGTCGACGCAGAACATGCAGTTGAACGGTGCTTCCGTGCTGCTGGGTAATACGGTGGTCGGCGGGACGTTGACGGCGGCCGCGACGAATCAGTTTTCGATCGCGGGGAACAGTGCGGTGGATGTGGTCGGTGCAGCGACGTTGACTTCGCAGAGCGGGTTCTATAACGCCGGGAATGTGCTGGCGGGCGGGAATCTGTTTGTGTCGGCGCCGAATTTGACGAATGCGGCGAATTCGTCGCTGGCGTCGACGGCGGGGACGACGGTCAATGCGACGAATTTTACGAATGCGGGGTTGGTGAATGGTGCGACGACGACGGTCAACGTCGCGAACAATCTGACTAACACCGGCGGCTCGTTGATGGGCGTGAACGCGTTGTCGATCACGGCGCTGTCGATGTCGAATCAGAACGGCGTCGTGTTCGCCGGTAATCCGAATACGCCGAACGGTCCGACGACCGGCGATGTTTCGTTGACGATCAACGGCGGCGCTGGTTCGTTCTATAACGCGGGCGGTCAGTTGCTCGCGCAACGGAACATGACGCTTGGCATGAATGGCGTGACGTTCGATCTGTCGCAAGGGACCATTAGCCAGGGCGGCGCGCTTTCTATTTCCGCGGCTCAGATCAGCAATAGCGGGACGTGGAATTACGGTGGGCAGAGCGTCAGTATTTACGGCGTGTACGGGATGACCAACAACGGCGTGATGACGGGCACCGCGCCGTTGACGCTGGGAACGGGTGGGCAGTTTACGAACTACGGGCAGGTCACGGGTAACAACGTCACGTTCAATGGGACGCTGTACAACGTTGCCGGCGCGGTGATGCATGCGGACAGTACGCTTGCGCTGAATGGGAATACGACTAATCGCGGGACGGTCGAGGCCGGCGGCACGCTGTCGGTGACGGGTGGGAATTACGATAACCAGGGGGCGACGACGCAGTCGAAGGGGGACGTTAACTTCAATATTGGGGGGACGCTTACTAATACCGGCGGGTCGATTTTCGCGGGGAATAACGTCAATATCAATGCCGGGGCGGTGGTTAACGACCAGACGGCGCCGACGGGCGCCAGCACGCAGTCGACGACGGTCGTCACGAATCCGGCCCTGTTGTGGTCATCTGCCGCGGGTACCCAAACCAACTGGTACGACCAGACTTACGGTGGAGAAAATGGCTTCCTGCAGGTCGCTTCGAGCACGGTTAGCGCAACGCTTGGCGATATTCTCTCTCCGACGGGAACCCAGGCAACCGGTGTCAACGCGTCAGCTCCAAACGCGTCTCAACCGGTAACGGGCTCCGGCTCGGTGACGTTCTATGAGCACCAGGTTCAGGTTGGGTCGAGTGGAGACAACAGTAATCCCGTCTACCAGAACTTCTGGTTCGTCGGCACGGGGCCGGACCCGACGGCGCTGGCGGCCGTCACGCTCAACCTGCCGACGATTTACCAGACGACGACCACGCAGCAACCCGGCACGTCGGGCGTTATTTCCGCCGGCAATTCGATTTCGCTGACGGCTGGCTCCTTGTCCAACCGTGGCGGCCAGATTGCCGCTCAGGGCAATGTGACGTTGAACGTGCAGTCGCTGAGTAATGGCGCGGTCGCGTCGGCATCGTTGAATCAATCGATTCAGACCATCGATCAGGGGCAATACTCCGCGTTCTTTGCGCAACTTAAGTCGCTCGGTACGATAGGTGTGCAAGGGACGGGGAATTCGACCGGCACGAGTTGCGATAGCCAAAACTATTGCGCCATCGTCGATTTTCTTCCGCCAAACGAATTTAATATCGCGCCTGGCGCGGCACCGACTGCTAGCGGCTATACGACGAGTGCTTTCCCGACCGGCATGATTGCGGCGGGCAGCAACCTGACCGTGTATGGCGGCAATCTGGTCAACGCCGGGTTGCTGTATGCCGGCAACAACGTGCAGATCGGCGCGGCCAGTTTGACCAATCAGGGCGGCAACCAGCAAAACTATTCGACGCAGACGGGTTGCGCGGCAGGCGTGCCGAACTCGGCATGCGGTACTGCCGGCTATACGCGAGGGGCCAACCCGACCACCACGACTTTCGGTTACACCCAGAACGACGCGACGATTTACGCGGGCAACAATCTGGTGATTGCCGCAGGCCAGATCAATAACACCTTTGGCAATCTGCTCG
The DNA here is from genome assembly GCF_029910215.1 of Paraburkholderia sp. D15. Lineage (NCBI taxonomy): Bacteria > Pseudomonadati > Pseudomonadota > Betaproteobacteria > Burkholderiales > Burkholderiaceae > Paraburkholderia > Paraburkholderia sp. D15. The sequence goes on from NZ_CP110395.1 coordinate 1,471,821, forward strand.
CGGGGCACGACATCGTGATCGGTGGAGTCGGCTCGACCGCGAGTTCCACGACACCGGCTACCAGCCTGAATAACACGTCGGGCAACATCGTCGCGGGCAACAACATCACGCTGAATGTGTCGGGCGCGATCACCAACAACTTGCCGCCGCCGGTACCGGTGCATGAAAACTATGGCTCGAAGGAACAGTACTCGGGCTGTATGACGGCGGGTGGTTACAAGGAAAGTTACTGCGAAGGGTACGTCGATCAACAGTCGGGTAGCTCGTCGGTAATCAGCGCAGGGAATAACCTCCAGATCAACGCAGGCAGTCTCACGAATATCGGTAGCCTGATCGCGGCGGGTAATAGCGCGACGATTTCCGTTGCCGGTCCGGTGGTGAACGAAGCGCAGACGCTGAATGCTTACTGGCACTCGCATTGGGTGCAGGAAACCAGCATGTTCAGCAGCGACAAGCGCCATGACGTGTGGGCTTGCGGATCGCCGGAGGAGTGCACTGCACTTTACGGTAGCGCATACACGAGTACGGGTGGCACGATCGATCCGCCGCAACCGGTAGGCAATATTGCCGCGACGATTCAGGCGCCAAATCTATCGGTTACTTCCGGTGGTCAGATTCAGAACATCGGTAACGTGATCGGTACGTCCGTCACTTTGACTGGGCAAAAGCTGATCAACGGTATCACGACGCCGAACACTTACACGCCACGTGTCAATTCGCCGTCGCAGGTGATTTCGCTCAGTCCGGTGAGCTTACCTGGACTGAATCTGTCCATGCCGCGCGCGGTGGGAGGGACGCTGCCGACGCCGGTCGCCGGTAAGGCGTCGTACGTCGACAATTCGCTCGGTGCGTCGGCACTCGGAAATCTGGGGCCGCAGGATCTTTTGACGGCGCTGCCTCCCAACTTGCAACCAAGTTCGACGCTGTTCTACTACAACCCGCAGGAAGAAGATCTGATGCTGCAGCAAGCCTCGCTGCAGCAAACGGGAAAGGCGAGCTTCATCGATGGGTTGACGTACGACAGCAAGACCAATACGTCGGTGACGGAGCAGGAGAAGGAATACCTGTATCAGAACTCGCTCGATTACGCGAAGGCGAACAACCTGCAACTCGGCGACGCGCTGACGCAAACGCAGATCAATGCGCTCGACAAGCCAATGCTCTGGTATGTCGAGCAGACTGTGCCGGACCCGTCGTGCACGACCACCGGTACGGCTACGTGTCCGACGATCACCGCGTTGATGCCGCAGGTTTATCTGCCGAGCAGTACGAGCGCGATGTCGGCGGGCGGGAATATTACCGGTCAGGATGTCACGCTGAACTTCGGTAAGGGAGACGGCGGTAGCGTTCTGAATACGGGCAGCATCGATGCGTCCGGTACGCTGACGGTCAATACCGATTCGCTGACTAACCAGGCCAATCAGGTCGACGTCGGCCAGATCTGGAGCAAGGTCAAGGGCGGCTACGTCGACACGACGGGGACGACGGTGCAGCCGGGCGGCTTCATGAGTGCGGCCAACATGGATCTCAACGTGCAGACGTTGAGCCAGATTGGCGGCGCGTTGCAGAAGCTTAATCCCGATGGGACGGTTGATCAGGCCGGTACGCAGCAGATGCTGGCTGCGCTTCAGCAGCAGCTCGGCGCTAACTTCACGCAGACTTCGATTAGCGACAACCTCCATACGGACTTCGTGAAGGAAGGGGGGCTGGGCGTTTTCGGACAGATCGCGGAGATGGTCGCCGCTATCGCACTGTCTTACTTTTTGGGGCCGCTAGCCGGCGCGATGTTGTCAGCCGCGCTCGACGACGTGGTGAACACCGGTAGCCTGAATTTCGGGGATGTGCTGAAGGCCGGCGCGCTTGCTGTTGCAACTTACGGTATTAATGAGGTAGTTCCTGACAGCGGTAGCCTTGTGCTGAATATCGGCGAGCGTAGCGTTGCCCAAGCGGCGGCCTCGACTGTCGTATACGGCGGTAGTTTCGGGCGGGCTCTTGTCAACAACCTGGCCACGAATGCTGCGGCAGCAGGAGCTAATTTCATTGGAAATGCTGCGACGAATCCGAGTTCTACCATTGCTGTTGGAACGCCGGGTTACTGGCTTGCTCACGCGGCATTGGGGTGTGCCGCCGGAGCAGCGGAAGGTACTGGTTGCGCCGGTGGTGCCATCGGCGGCGCCACGAGCGCATTGGTTGCGCCGTTGCTTGTTCAGCAGGCAGGTGGCTTGGAAAACCTGACGGACGGACAGCGCGTAGCGATCGCTGGGGCTGCGACGTTGCTGGGCGGGTTGACGGCTGGCCTTGCCGGGCAGAATGCAGCGAGCGGTGCAAACGCTGCAACGAACGAGTCGCTGAACAACTCGACAAACCCCGAAGATATCGCTCATGGCAAAGATCTGATACCACTTGAGAGCGGTGGCGGAAACGGGATTGGTACTGGTGGTAACAGTAGCGATAATGCAGCGCTGGGAGATATCGCCAGTGAGCTTGGCAGCGCCGTAAGCAGCAAGGTCAGCAGTGCATGGAATTCAGCTGCTGAATGGGTACAGACCGAGTTCGGATTTACTACCACTCCCGCACCAAACAGCGCAATGTCAGCGTCGCAGGAGCAGGCCTATGCAGCGGGGCGTGCAGCACAACTACAATCAGAATTGCCTGCTGGTTCACAAGGTAGAGTCACGATGGGAGTTGGAGTCTTGCAGGACGCCAACGGCAATCAGATTACAGTCGTTTCTACGAGCGAGCCGAATGGCTATCTGCGACCGGGCGTGACATTAAATCCTGGCGAGGTTGTTGTGCCGGGAACGGGACATGCCGAGGCAGACATCGTAAACTGGGCTGCTCAGAACGGTTATACAGTCCGAACGATTGGTGCTGGAAGACCTATCTGTCCTTCCTGTGCTTCGGCGATAGGCGGAGCCAATGCGGTACCTGCAACCCCGTTGAAGGTTACAAAATGAACACGAATACGCGGCTAACTACCGTAGCGCCGGATCTGGTCGAACTTGGAAAAGGATTGCCCGCGAGCAAGCGAAAGGCCTTAGCTCGCCTAATCGCAGAATGGGCTTGCCGCGAAACCGGCACAATGACTTTGTTAGGCGAGGATCGAGTAAAGCTCTTGCTAGACGATGCACATACGGTTACGCAACAAGATAGAGATCGTCTCGCTGGCGATGTGGACGATCTAGATGAAAAATACTTCGCCATTGTTGAGCAGCACGACGGTCTGGATGATGAAGGAGATGCTTTAAAGTGGTTCCGCAAAGCAAGAGCTGCGGCTTCATTGCTTTATTCGCTCGATTCGGACTCGGTACCAGAATTCTGCGAAACTCTGTACGAAGCACAAGCGGCGACGGACGATCTGGACAATCTGAAGGCGTTGTGCCGACGATAGACTCGTTTGGGCAATTTGCCTAGTCAGTGGAATTGATCGGAGTAAACCAAACCCGGCGCGTGCGCTGGGTTGTTCATTATGGCGTCGGAGACCGCCGCGGAGATGTTGCCCGATTCGTGCAATTCGTCGTCGGTCGAGCGTTCGTCGTACGGTGCTAAAAAATCCTTTGTGCGACTTCCCTGCGGGCGTCCTCGCTGCTGTGCATTTCCCTGATTCCGTTGATCGTGCGCCTTAGCCACTCGTCGGCAATAACGCGATGCGCATCGTGTTGCCGGTCGGCCGGTGGAAGCGCTGCATGGCGCAACTGCCCGTCGCGGTTTGCCATCGAAGTCGGCCTGTTTAGAGTACAGACATTACGCATGCAACAAAGCGCGTGCCGATCGGTCTGCAAACCCTGCCGGTATTGGGTTTGAGGAGTCACACAAAAAAGTGTAGCAGGCCGGTACCGGGAGCGGGCGAATTGCCCGAAGCTCAGACGGGGTAACGACTGGCCGGGTGTTTCAGATTGAAACGTCAAGTGTTCGGCGTGGAATGCGGATGGCGTGCCGCACGCCGGCGCGCGTCGCCCATGCTGTTTCCCTTTGAATGGCAGAAAAGCCGTCCCCAACTTCGGCTGTGCCATTCCTTTGGCGGCTAGGAGCCGCGGTGTAGCCGGTCAGCGCTGCGCCTGTGCGAGCACCGAATCGAGCCCTTGGGCGACGAACTACTGTTTGGCCTTAGGCCTGTCGCGAGATGGCCTCGATCTGCGTCTGCCACTTCGGTGCGGAGCTGCGTTTGCGCGGTGAACGGTCCGACTTACTGAACAGGTCTGCCAGCGAAACGGACAGCATGCGCGCGATGATGGGCAGCGTGAAGCATTCCGTATCACTAGGGCAGGATAGGCATGTGGTGCCAAAGTGTCGGACAAGGGATGCTGTTTCGCTGGAAGCGCAACGTTCATTGCGAGCGTTGAGTGAATGTCTTTAGAGAGTAGAAAGACATCCTCCCCCCGGACCCGAGCACCGGGAGGTAGCCGCTACAGGAAGGCGCGGCGCGCAGTGTAGCTTCTCCGATGCACTTCGATCAATCCGACGCGCGGCGTGCTCGGCACTGACTTGACACGGTTCGGCTCGCAGATCCAACCCCGTCCAGCTCTATCCGAACTGCTTGGTCGACGAGGCCAAGGTCGACCAGAACATCGGTGGCGTACGTTTCTCGTCCAGTCGGAGTAACGTGCAGTAGCCGAGCTGGTCACGGCGAGGCCGCAGACACGGAAAAGAAGATGCAATGCCGGCACCCGCCGATTCTCACGGAACACGCATTGGTGAAGCGCCTGGCGGCGAAAGTCGACCCCAAGCACGCGACGCATCGTAGCGCCACACGGAGGGCTTTCTCCTGGCGGCAAGGAAATACATGGTCGCCGTTATGGCGTCAGGTGGAATAGACGTGTCTCGCCCAAGCTTCCATAAGCGGACGACGCTGTTCAAGCAAATCGGTGCGGTGGTACGCGGCCTCGACCTTGTTCGCGACGGTATGTGCGAGGGCACGTTCGGCGAGGTCGCGCGCGTAGCCCTGTTCGCTCGCCCAATCCCGGAAGCTTGAACGAAAACCATGAGCGGTTGCCACGCGTCCGACTGTGTCGCTCTCGGCCTTGACGCGGCGAAGCAAAGCGGTCAGCGTCATGTCACTCAGTACCTTCTCTCGCGGCGATGGAAATACCAGAGTGTCATGCAGCCTCTGTTCCTTGAGCGTTTTCACCAGCAAGGTGGCCGCGGCTGACAAGGGCACACGATGCGGCTCTTTCGCCTTCATTCTGTCTGCAGGAATTCTCCAGATTCGTCCTTCAAGGTCAAATTCACCCCATGTCGCACCTCGTACCTCACCACTACGCGTACTCGTGAGGATCAACAACAGCAGGGCTGCGCGAGTGCTGTCGGTCGGTTGATGGCCGGCAAGATGTGCCGTGACGAATTTTGGAATCGCCGCCCATGGCATTGCGGGTTGGTGCTCCGGCTTGCTCGACTGTTTGGGTAGGATGTGGTCCACAACGGTAACCGGATTTGCCGTGATGTGGCCGTGCGCCCACGCCCACTGCATCACAGCGTGCATCCTCTGCCTTGTGCGACTGGCAGTTTCAGCTTTGGTGAGCCAGATGGGGCGCAGCACATCAGCACAATCACCGGGGTTGATCGCGTAAAGCTTACGGTTTCCGAGTTTGGGAAAGACGTAGGTCTCAAGCGTGCTGATCCATTGCGCGGCATGCTTTTTGTTCTTCCAGCCTGGCTTGAGTTCTTCGTGAACTTTTCGGGCAGCTTTCTCAAACGTGAGCGCTTCTATGGCGACAGCGGCCGCTTCGCGCGCACGGTTGCGCTGATCAATTGGGTCTTCGCCATTGTCCACGAGCTTGCGCATGGCTAGCGCTTTTTCGCGGGCTTCGGCAATAGACGTTTCAGGATAGGTGCCGAGGCCGGCGTCGCGCCGCTTGCCCGTTAAGGGACTGGTAAAGCGCAGGGTCCATTTGCAGCCGGATTTGGACGGCGTCAGAAGTAAGCCGGTGACTTTTCCATCAAAGACCGGTTTGCTATCCGGTTTGAGTGCTTTTGCTTGTTTGTCGGTTAGCATCGATATTCAGCCCATCATCTAGCCCATCGCAAAGTGTCGGATGGGTTTGGAAAATTCTAGCGTAAATTGGATGGAGGGATGCGGCAAGTCATTGAATAAAATAAAATTATTGAAGTGGATTTGGATGGAATTGGAGGCCATTGGATTTGTATTTGGCGGCCCGTCTCTCCGCCAGAATACCAGCAAGGGTTTGCGGCATTTTTCAAACTGCCGCTGTACCCTTAAAACCTCGCTGTACCCCAAATCAGCCTATCGGAGTGGTCTTGCGCGCTCCGGTTTTCGGCGATAAATCCTCTGTGTCAGCTTGGCATCTGCGTGCGTAAGCAGCGCTTGAGCGTGCTCCAGTATCTCGGCGTCGCTGGCGCATTTCGCTCGCATGTCGTGCTCCGTGAAGTGATCTTTCAGGTTCGTTTCCCGTAAAACGCCGGTCATGAATCACGTGGATTCCGTCGTCGAGGAGGTCGGACATCGTTAGGCGCAACAGATCGCCGCGGCGCATGCCGGTCAGCAATTTGATGCGCTTATACGCCTGGACCGCCAGCACACTGCCTTTCTTCCGTCGCGAGTCGATCGACAGGTATTCGACAATCTCCCAGTCTTCAACATATCGGGTGCGCGCTTTCTCACCATCCAGCCGTACTTCGCCTTTGAACGGATGCCGGTCAAGGTAGCCCGACTGGACGGCCTTTGTGTACGCGTGCGACACCACCTCGATCTCCCGATATGCAGCAACCCTGACGGGCTCAAGCGCTCACATCAGTGCGCGGCAGACCGGGGTGGGGTGTGTCTCGTTTCCGGGTACGAGAGTGGCAAGGCGTATTACCTGTTTCGTTGTAGCGAAGGGCATGAATGGGAGACACAGGACGCGAAAATTGTGCGCGGTGCGTGGTGTCCGCAATGTCAGTATCAGGCTTTGAGATTTGGAATAGGCATGATGCGCACGATCGCCAGCGAGCGCCGTGGCCGCTGCCTGTCAACGACTTATCACACTACGTCGACCCTGCTGAAATGGGAGTGCCAGCAAGGTCATCGCTGGCGGACGCTCCCGAGCGTAATGGTTCGAGGATACCGGTGCGCAACGTGCAAACGTGAATCTCTCAAACTTGGCATTGAATTGATGAGAAACATCGCAGCGGAGCGAGGCGGCTTGTGCGTTTCGGACGTCTATGTGAACAGCTCTACCCGCCTTGAGTGGGAGTGCAGCCGCGGGCACCGCTGGCTAGCTACGCCGAACACGATCCGGAACGGACATTGGTGCGCACGCTGCCGTTTCATCGCAATCACCACAAACCCAAAAGACGCAGCGCAGGCGGCGGCACGAAGTAGTGCAACGATGATCGGAACGACACGTTGCAACAGATCGTCGACACGATTGCGGGTATGTCTCGGCAATGCGGGTAATGACATGCCGCGATGCGGGTATTCCTCGGGATCAAGGCCATTCATGGCTGCGTTACTACTATGTAGCTTATTACTCGTGTCGGTGCGTATCGCTAAGCGACTACGTGGATATCGTCAAGTAAAGTGCTTCGATTTCTCTTGAACATTAAATTGCTTTGGAAATCCAGTCGCAGGATGGGGTATGGCCGCCTCATAGCAGCGCAGATGTGCCTGGATGCGGGAGCCCGCGAATCAGTACACGGTTCGAGTCTGCCTCCCGGATAACGCATTGTACATAGCCGTTGGCCGGCGCGAAGTGGGCGAAAAACGGTTCGAGCAGGCGACTGCATGCGTACAGACTGACGGTGGCGAGCGCCGATGTTTCGATCGTCACCGTGATTTCAAGGCCGCGAACGAACGTTGGCATCGGTGGGATCGACAGCCATTGCATGGCCGATTTATGCGAGACGTCCGTGATAGCGTCGACGAGTGCGCGTGAGCCGTTGATGTCGGAAGACAGCAAACGGAGCAGTTCCTTGAACGCCCCGACACTCACCGATCGCAACGTAAGCGCGTGTGGCGAAAGGCCGGCAATTAATTGCCATAGTGCGCGGTGCTCTTTTTGACTGGCATGGACGCTTGTGGGCGCACGCAATAGCGAGACCGGGCCCGGAAGATTTTCTGCCTCGTTGTACAGATCTCCATCCGGGTGGCCCACCGGTAGGGTCTGCGGAAAATTGCCATTGGTACAGGTCAGGCGGACCAGAAGCTGGCCTGTGGCATGCGGAGCCGGCTGTCCGTCGAGATCGACAAGCATTATCCCCGTGCGGTGCCGGACTTCACGCATTTCTGCCTGGTCACATGCCAGCCAGTAAAGCGACGTGGTATTGCTTGCATGTTGGTGAACAAAACCGTGATACGGAGATAGAGTTGTTTCCCCCATGGCGTCCGGCGAAAGGTCTTTTGTCCACCGGACGGCATCGATCGAACGCACGGTGATATCCCGCATGCCCAGCATTTGCGGCGCGACCGTGTAAGTTGCTGCTTCTGACGTGAGGGTAACGGGCGTGGCATCGCGACCGAACGCATTCACGATAGGGGTGCAGCCGAGCTGAAAGTGATCGACTGTAACGGCATCGAGCTGCGAGCGCAGGCGTGTGGCTTCGGCAACGTCGACCACCGGAAGGTGCAAGGTCATTTGCCGACACGGTCCTGCGACACGCGCCAGCATCGCCATATCCAGATCCACGAAAGCAAATTTGTCCGGGAAAGCGAAGTATTCGCGTAACAGTCGCCATGGGGCATGTGCCTGCCCGCTGTCAGGCATCAGGGCGTCCTGCTCCTCGTAGCCGGCGGCGGCGAGCGGGACCTTCGTCAAGGCTTTCCATCGATCGTTCGTGTCACTCTCGATAAAAGCCTTGGGCACGTGTAGCAGGAGCGCGTCAGTCAACGCGGCAACGAATGCCGGTGCGCCATGAAGGTGTAGACGCAGCCAGTCCGGCATGGCATCACGAAAGGCCGTCTCGTCTGTCAGTGACGCGAATGTGATCGAGAGCAGGACTGAGGTGTTCGAAGGAAGTTGTCGCGCCGGTGATGCGGCGGACGCAGGCGTGACGCGGACCGCCTTGATCGTGATGGGTGCAAGCGTGACGTCGTACCCGGTCCGGAACCGGCAGGTGCCATTGCGATCCTCCAGTTCGGTGCCGCGCGGCACGATCAGCGGTGCAGTCAACTGGCTCGCCGTGGTACTGATGTGGAACTGTGCGATCGCGCAGGATGGGACAGGACGTAGCTGTTCGGGAAAGAGCGTGTCGATAAGCGCTTCACTGAACTGCGGATAGTCGTCATCCAGCCTGGCGCTAATACGGGCGCCGAGCAGGGCAAAGGTCTGCAGGAGCCGGCTGACATGCAGATCGGCGATCTCACCGTCCGTTAGTCCGAGTCGCGCGGCGATCTTCGGATAATGTCCCGCGAAGTCCTGCACCGAGTGACGTAATAGCGCCAGCTCGCGCTCGTAATGGGGCAGCAGTTCATCCATCGGCGATCAGTTCAGCGCTGCCGGAACGGCGGCTCCCATTCATGGGGTAGCGAATCGGGGTCAAGCCAGCGCAATTGGCGGAACGCGCGATAGATCACGACAAGACACGGCAGTTTGACGACGGCGAAAGCAAACATCACCCAGGCGAGATCCGCATCGACAGGTGTCGGCCCTGACTTCAGATAGAAGGCTAACGCCAGCAACGGCAGGTAAAGTGCCATGGCGCCAAACGATAGCCAGCGAAAGAAGCGGACCGCCCAACGCTTGCCGCTTCCGACGCCGATGCCGACGGTAAGCATGAGAATCGCGAGAACGATCCAGGCCGGCAGGAAAATGTCGTCGTCGGTCATGCCCTTCAACGCGGCGGCGCTATCGACGAGCTCGACGAACGTCAACCCGGCCCCGAGGAAAAAGGCCCCTCCGGCGACGGCTGCCTGCTTCGGCGCGCCCGGCGGCCGATTACCCGGTCGCTCGGTCGGAATGGCCTGGCCGGTGTCTGTCGCAGCGCGTTGATCGGGGGGCGTCATTGAACGTACTCCGGATGGTGGCTGACGCCAACCTGAAATTGCAGAACGGGCGCGGGCTGGCCGGTCCGGTCCGCGTTGTTCAGACGTTGCGGCATGAGCAGATGGGCTGGGTGATCGGGATCGCGCCGTGAAGGCTCGGTCATCCACTCGAGACTGTGCGTGAGCATATCGGGCGGATCGACGCCGTACACGCCGGTACCGTAGATCGTGGCCATGTAAGCGGGTGCTTCGATGGTTCTCAGCAGTATCAGCTCGTGACGGGCGGCGAGGAGCTTTTGCTGCGCTGTGCGTACGCTGTTGGCGAGGCTGCTGGCTTGTTGCCGCATCTGGTTGGCCTGCTGGCGCATCTTTAACTGATCGGGATTGTCCAGGTTGGCGTGAGTGAAGCGATCGATGGCCTGGCGTTGATCTGCCAGCCGCCGGCCTGCCTGGGTGACTTCTTCGGCTGCTTCACCGACTTCGCGGGCAGCTTTGGGCATGGACGCGAGCGTGCGCGCGCCACTAACCGCGAGATCCGGTAAGACCAGAATCGGGCCGACCGTCTCTACCATCTTGTAGTGCCAGGAGTTTTCGAGCTGCTTTTTCCGTACCTCGTCACCCCGTAGTTCGTAGGTGAGCATCCTGCTGTCTTCTGCCAGCAGCAGGAGCGCTGCCGCCCCGGCGACCACGCCGAGAACCGGCGCAAGCGCGACACCGGTCGCAAACAGGGCGCCTAACGAGACGACACCTGCAAGGACACCGAACGTGTCGCCTGCGACCGCTGCGGCATCGAAACCAGTCTTGTGGTTTTCGATGAAGGTGCGTGCTTTCGCCAGGCCCTGTCCGAAGCCCGAGGGGCCATTTGTACTGCCGCTCACTGCCGATGTAAGCCGTTTCGTCCACGCCTGTGACAACTGATGGATGGTTTGCGGATCGGCGCTGCTGAGCGGATCGGGGACACCGAGGGGAAGACGCGACGACGTGACGACGAGGGTCACCGCATCGCCGTCACGATCCGGGACGGAAGGTCTCAACCGGACGGCACTCAGGCCATCAAAGAAAATCACACCGGCTTTGGCGCCAAGCACGCGGTCAGCAAATTTCGACAAATGAAATTCGGCGTCAGGTCGATGACAATATGGTTCCCACAATGCGACTGACTTCGGCATGGCGTCGAATTAATAATGCTGAATAGATAGCTTTGAAAATAACTGCGTTTGGCGAACCGGTCCGTTAGCCGCGGACGTCAATATAATCCGGACTCGCCGCAGAGGCCAGCAGTTAGCCTCGCTCAGGGGGAAATTCTCGATGATACGAGGCGGCCAAGGTAAAGATACCGAATGTTTCTGAAAGTCGGAAATTATTTCGATGTCGATTTCGATAGCAGATGACGATGCATTATAGATGACAGTGTCAAATATTTATCCTGATGCTCCGCGCGCGCGATTCGTGGATTATTATTTCGCCGCTTGAATGCCATTAATAAGGGCGAAGGCATTCTGAGGGAGGCATATGCAGCTGTCAGATATCGCAGGTTTCATGAATCTGCAAAACAGTCGTTTGCTGACTGTCAAAACACCGCTTGCAGGGACGTCGGAACTTGTTCTCGGGGACTTCCAGTGCAGCGAAGGGCTGTCGACGCTGTTCGACATACAGCTTGGCCTGGCGTCGCGCAATGCGAACATCGAACTGAAGCAGATGATCGGCCAGCCCGTGACGGTGTCGCTGCAATTGACGAACGCGTTGAGTAGTAGTGAGGCCCGGTATTTTCACGGCTACGTGACGCATTTCGCGCACGTCGGCACTGACGGCGGACTCGCGAGCTATACCGCATCGGTACGCCCGTGGCTCTGGATGCTGTCGCGACGCGTCGATTCGCGCATCTTCCAGGATCAGAATGTCCAGGACATTCTCGGCAAGGTTTTTTTCCAGTACGCGAAGCTCGCGTCGTACGAGTTTCGCGTCTCGCGCGCGATCAAGCCGTACAGCTATTGCACGCAGTACCGTGAAACGGATCTCAACTTTGTCCTGCGCCTGATGGATCAGGAGGGCTTGTACTTCTATTTCGAGCACACGAAGGACGGCCACAAGCTCATCGTGACGGATATGTCCACTAATGCGAAGCCGATCGACGGACAGGTCGCGCTGCGCTATGCGGCCGGCGAGACGTTCGAAGATGAAGCGGTAGTCACACAGTGGGTCTCACAACGCCAGCTTTCCTCGGACACCGTCAGCGTCAAGACTTTCGACTATAAGGTGCCAAATGCGCGGCGCTACGTCTCGGGTGATACGCCGATCGAGCAGGGCGACGTCGACCATTACGAGGTGTACGACTACCTGGGATTGCACGGCTTCGATTCGACGGATCGCGGTGAGGAACTCGCGCGCTTTCGCCTGGAAGCGTTGGCGGCTAACGGCAAGGCGTTCACGGGCTCGACCAATAGCCGCACGATGACGCCGAACCGGTATTTCGAGCTCACCGATCACTACGACCCGGGCAGTGGCAGCAAGGAAGATCAGCAGTTCCTGATCACGGCTGTTCGGCATCATGGGGTGAACAATTACCAGTCCAACGAAGGCGCCGCGTCGTACTCGGCGAGCTTCCAGTGCATCCGCAAGAAGATTCCCTACCGGACTACGTCGTCAATTCCCCGTCCTGTCATTGCGGGACCGCAGACAGCCATCGTGGTGGGCCCCAAAGGCGAAGAGATCTTCACCGACAGCCTGGGGCGGGTGAAAGTGCAGTTCCATTGGGATCGGTTGGGCCAGAAGAACGCGAGCAGTTCGTGCTGGGTGCGCGTGGGGCAACCGTGGGCGGGCGGTGGTTTCGGCGCCATCCAGATTCCGCGGATTGGCGACGAGGTGGTGGTTTCATTCCTTGACGGAAATCCAGACCGGCCCCTAATTACATCGCGCGTCTATAACGCGCAGAACATGCCGCCTTGGGCACTGCCGGCTAACGCGACGCAGAGCGGCTTTCTGACGCGTTCGAGCAAGGGGGCGACAGCCGCCAACGCCAATGCAATCCGCTTCGAGGACAAGCTTGGCGAGGAAGAAGTATGGATTCACGCGGAGAAGGATCAGCGCATCGAAGTCGAGAACGACGAATCGCATACGGTAGGCCGTGACCGCACCAAAACGATTGACCGGGATGAAACCACCCAGGTCTTGCGGAACCGGACTGAAACGGTGGATGGTAACGAAACCATCACGGTGCACCAGAATCGCACCGAGCGGGTCGATCTGAACGAGACCATTTCAATTGGCGAGAACCGGACCGAAACGGTCGGTGCCAATGAAACCGTGACGATCGGCGGGGCGAAGGCCGAAACCGTAGCGTTGGCGAAGGCGGAAACCATCGGACTCGCCAAGGCCCTGACCGTCGGCGCGGCCTATCAGGTGACGGTGGCCGGTGGCATGAATACGAGTGTCGGCCTGGCCCAGGGAGAGGAAGTCGGGCTCAGCAAACAGACGATGGTGGGTAAAACGTATGTCATCCAGGCTGGCGACCGCTTCGAGGTTCGGGTCGGTAAATCGGTGCTCGTCATGACGTCGGATGGCGCGGTCACGATCAACGGCAGTACCTTCGATTTTTCCGCGAGCGGGCCGGTCCAGATCAGCGGTAAGGACGTCGACATCAACTGACCGGCCTGCTCATGGACTTTCGCAACCTCACGCCTTTCCAGGCGCTGTGTTTCAGCGCGCTGGATGTCGACGACCGGGAGCATCGCGTCATTGCGATGAAGGTCGGTTACAGGCTGACCGCGCGGGACGGTGCCGGCTTCATGGCTGAAGTGCTCGACGACGAACCCGTTCCGCTTTGCATGGCGGACGAATACGAAGGCGAAGTAGGCGAGTCCTGTGTGCGTGAGGAGAGCGACCTCGCTCCCTACAAACCGCGCTGCGACGTCGTGCTGCGTGGCGCGGCTCATGCGCCAGGCGGACACGCCGTGCCGCGCTGGGATGTCCGGATGCGCGTCAGCGAACCGTTGCCCGAGCCCGCAACATCCGTCGATGTTCCCCACCCGTTGTCGCCAGGCATGGCTTTGAATGCGCGGCAACGTGATGAGCTTGAATGCGCACGAATCGAGGAACAGCGGCAACGTGACGAAGCCCCCCGGTTTCGCGCTTTGCTGGACAAGACGCTACGTGTGACCGGACCGCGCCGTTTTCAGCGCGACGTGCTCACCCTGTGGCGTGGATGGCGCTTGATGAAACCTGAAGCCGCCTCGAGTGTATCCATGACGTGGGAGCATGCTTTTGGCGGGCGCAGCGTTGTTCGTAACCCGGAGCATTCGCGAGATCCGACGGCGCCGGAGTTCCTGCTCAATGAAGTGTGTTTCAGTAATCCGCCAGGCTGCGGCTGGCTCGACCAGCGGTATTTTCAAAGGGCTGGGAAGAGCGGCCAGGCTCTGCCACGCGCGATGCCGGCGCCGCGGATTGAAGCGATCAACGCACCAACGCGGCATTTGCTGTTTTGCAAACACCCCGAAGGCGATTCGACCGCGGCGCAAATGGCCGAAATCGCCCGGACCTACGGTGCAATACCGGCGGGATTCGGAGCCGTGGGGCGCGCCTGGGCGCCCCGCCTCGCCCTCGCGGGAACCTACGACGACGCGTGGCTGAAGCATCGGTGGCCTTATCTCCCGAAAGATTTCGACTTCGGCTACTGGAATTGTGCTCCGGCGGATCAGCAGATTCCGTATCCGTCACCGAACGCTCGCATCGAATTGTGGAATCTCACTTCCCCCGATCTCACGCCGGATGGTCGTCTTTCGGTGGCGTTGCCTGGCCACCGGCCGTTCGTCTTACTGCGCTTCAGGAACGGCTACATGCTGCCGTTCCGGATGCTGCTCGATACGTTGATCGTCGATACCACGCAAATGATGCTGGTCTGTACCTACCGGATTCGCGTCCCCGCCGATGCGCCGGTGCGCGTCGCCGAGTTGCGCTATGAGACCGACCCGGCGGCGCCGCTCGTCGCCGCGCCAGCGCCGGCGAATGCGAACCTGACCCAGCAGGAGACCGTCTAGTTATGGCCGAAAACTATGTGGCCCGCCAGGAGAGCGGATGGCGTGTCGTCAGCATTGTTCCTGATGTCTGCAAGACCCCGATGGGCGGCGCTACGCCACCTGTGCCGTATCCCGTCGTCGCGGAGCTCGGCGATGCGGTCCAGGTCGCGAAAAGCGTGCGTGCCAACGGGTACCCAGTGGTGGTGTTCGACATGAGCAAGGTGCCGACCACCAAGGGCGACGAAGCCGGCAAGGCAATGGGCGTGAAGAGCAACACGGACGCGGGCAACTGCTATCCGAAAACGCACAGCTCGACAGTCCGTGCCGAGGGAAAGCTCGTGATTCGTCACGACGACCTGTTCTGGATGAATGGGCCATAAGAAGAAATGCCAGACACGATACCGACACTCAATATCACGATCAGCAAGGGGTTCCGGAAGTTGCCGGATGGCAACACGCTGGGCTTCTGGCCGGAATCGGACGGCGTGGTCATGCAGGAGTGGCAGGGGCAGGATGGGAAGGGAGACCTGCTGAGTCAGGAAACCTACGATTACGCTAAGTACGCGCAATACCGGGCGCAGCATCCCGATCTGAAATTGCCTGACCTGTCTGCGCCGAAGACTGGCAACACCGTCGGCAAGGTGGTGGGCGAGACGTCGGTGACGCTGCCGACCATTACGGTGACCGCTAACCCGCCGCCCAAACCCGAGACCGCTACCGAAGTTGGGTTTTGGGGGGCTGTGGGTGGATGGGTTCACGGCGGGCTTGATGCGGCTGGGTTGATCCCCGGGCTGGGTGCGGTTCCTGATCTGCTCAACGCGGGTATCTATGCTGCTGAAGGCGATTTCGTCAATGCAGAGATCTCTGCGGTCGCTGCGATTCCAGTCGTGGGTGATGCAGCCTTGGCAGGCAAGTATGCCGTCAAGGGTGGAGAATTGGCGGTAAAGGAAGGAGAGAAGCTAGCTGCCAGGGAAGCAGAGAAAGTGGTGGCAAAAGAGGCCGAGGAGAAGGCGGCGAAGGAACTGGCCGAGAAGGAAACCAAGCAGGCAGAAAAGGATGCCGAGAAGTCTGCTGGTGAAGAAGCTTCCAAACCGCCATCGGGTAAGGACGGGGGCAAGGTCAAAGGCGGCCCGTGTGATCATCTGAAACAGGGTTCTGGGAAAGGTCCGTACCGCGGCGGCGCGCACAGTAAGACCAGCAAACCTGCCAATGACGGCAAGGACTCGCATCACATGCCTGCCGATGATGTGAGCTCACTCAAACGAAGCGACGGCCCCGCGATTCAGATGGAGCCTGACGACCATGCTGCGACTAGTAGCAATGGCCAGAACGGCAATTTGGGCAAAGCCTACCGAAACATGATCAAAGGCCTTTTGCAGGATGGCAAATGGCGCGAGGCGATGCTGAAGGAAATTCTGGATGTCCGTCGAATTGCCGCAGGAATTGACGATCCCCGAAAGTACAATGAGGCGATGCTCGAAATGCTGGAGTATTTCAAGTGTCTGGAGAAGAATGGTTTGTTACCAATGAGATGAGCCATGGATCGCAAGAAGGTATATGAGATTTTCCCGCAAACCGGTGTTGCCGAGATTCGCTTCGGCATGTCGCCTGACGAAGTCGAACGCTTCTGGGGTGCGCCGTCGCGCAAGTTGAAAAATTTCCTAGGAAACAGATCCGAGGTGCGTGATGCGGAGTTGATGACCTATGCCGCAGATGAGACCGTGGCAGAGATCGGTTTCCCGTCGTCGTATGCAAACGTGACCGTCCAAGGGGTGCAGATTTTCCAACAGGCACACAGCCGAACGATTTCGGAATTGCACGCCCTCGACTCTGATGCGTACGAGGGCGATGGCTTCATTGTCTTCAGGACGCTCGGTGTTAGTCTTTCGGGCTTCCGCGGAGATGATTTCAAGGCGCTCACCGTGACAGCGTTCAGGATCGGATGGTGGGATGAGTCATTGAAAGACATGGCACCCATGACCGCTTAACGTTCCCGTCGACAGTTTGAGTGCCCGCTCGAAGCTACGGCGGTCGATTGGTCTTTGAAGAGCGTTTAGATTACGTTCGTTTCCTGTTATGCGATCAACGGCGATATGTTTTCTGTTTCAATGCTTCCAGTGTCGGACACGTTCGTTTGGATAGCGGGAGTAAAGGCACCCTTCTGAAAGGCAATGCTCATGACGGATGCAACGCGGTCGCGCGGAAAAATTTAGCCACGGATTTTTACTCGTTGGCGACATTTCAGGGGTGCCTTTTTATTGGGGCTAGAGATGGAATCTACGAGCTAGGAGACGCGGGGCCGTTCCGCCTGCCTGCGAGCGATAAATGCCGTCTTGAAGGGGTTGCGAGCATGGAGTCAAAGGATGGTGTGCTTTGCGCGTTGTCTTCGCCCAAGCTGGCAAGGTATGACGGCAATACATGGGAGATTTTTGAGAATCCCCACAATTTTCCCTGATTGCGTCGGTGGCGCTCATCTGCGTGGATGCAATGTCGAGGAATTTTATTCTTCGGCGGATCCTCAATTGAATAAGGGACCAGTCGCATGGGTACCTGGATCGTCGATGAAGCGAAGGGCAGCAAAAATTCGTAATCGTCTTCAACGTCACAAGGCGGGCGAAAATTTTCTGAGAAAATATGAGGGATGGACTGTTAAGATAATTAACGCGTGAACTTGTCGCTTGCGCAACTTCCGTTGCGCCCAAAGATTTCTCGCTCCGATTCGCGTATTTATCTCAACAGAGAGAAAGTGATATGCAAGTTCAAGAGTTGATTGTTTTTTTTTTGGATTACCGGCTCAAAGTCTGAATTTTGATAAATTCTTGACGGAGCATGAAATTTATGAAAGGCCGGTTTTTGACCACGAGTCAGGTAATCCCGCCGAGCGAATTTCATTGGAAAAGCTGGGCTTGTCTCTTGAGTTTATGCGGCCTGGTGCTTACAAGGAGCAATACGGAAGCACTCGGGAAGATGGTGAAATGATATTTTCATCAATTTTTATCTATGCCGTGCCGGAGGATGGTTTCGATGCCTATTCCGGTGAGGTTTTTCCCGAGTTATCGATAAGCGTGACCCAGCAAGAAGCGGTGAAGCAATTTGGGCCGGCAGCGCGTGTCAGGGATGAAGGTGATCGATTCGGGCGACCGAATAACATCGAGCTTACATGGAATGATGTCAATGGCTTTAGTATTTTCATCCGCTTTCTGAAGAATCCACCTGCCGTGAGGCATATGGTTATTTCGCCGGCCGAAATCTGACGGGAAATGTCGAGAGGTTCTATGAATATTCAAGAAATCACGAATGCTCTCGGGGTGAATGTTGTTGATGCGGTACAGACACTCGGGCTTGTTGCCACGCAAGGTAGTAACCCATCCTTTGCTTTCGAAGGGGAATGGGTAGGGTACTCGTT
Source organism: Paraburkholderia sp. D15 (assembly GCF_029910215.1). NCBI lineage: Bacteria > Pseudomonadati > Pseudomonadota > Betaproteobacteria > Burkholderiales > Burkholderiaceae > Paraburkholderia > Paraburkholderia sp. D15. The sequence goes on from NZ_CP110395.1 coordinate 1,490,155, forward strand.
TTTTCAACAGCAGGGATTTGCATTGTCGTTCTGTGATGGCTCTTTCTATCGAGACGATGATGCAGTTTTGGGTGATGAAAAAATACTGACCACCATTCTGTTTTACAACGATGAGAGTTACTACCATCACAAAAATTACCAGGGTGGCTTACCGCAAGGTGTTGTATTCACCGACGATCACGTCGGGGTGGTGGCCAGGTTGGGCCCACCCCAGTGGCGATTCGTCGAACAGGGATGTGTCGTTTGTGCTCGATGGGATGTCGAAAACTACTGGATATTGATTTTCTACGACGTGTCAGGCAGCGCTATCAAACATCTTCAGATCGGCTGGATTCTGCCGCTGCCTCCGGCGCCGAGCGCCTTGAGAGTCCAGTTGCACGGCCATCCCGAATTTGATCTGGCTCGTTCGCTTTTCAGAAAGCCCGTGTCGGACGCAGGACTTGCGCGCGCCCTGTCAGGATTTGACCTGTCGGACGTCGCGTCAGCCAAGCCAACTGACTGGTACGTACAGATAGATCACACGGCTGACAAGGGGGGCGAGCTGTTTTTTGATCAGCCGCGCTTTCCCGACCCGCCGGGGAGTTTTTTGTTCTCGGGCATCAAGTATTTCCGCCGAGGCATATTTGGCTCCCCGGGGTTCGTGGGACAGCTTCCACATGGGATCCATTTTTCCTTCAAACCAGAAAACTTCTCGATCTGCTGGGCAAGCCAGTGACGGGTAGCGTGAAAGAGTACTCCGGGTACTATGTCTGGAATTTTGAAAGCTATCTGCTTCACGTTATGTTCAGCGTCCAGGAGCAGCGGGTGGATCGCGTGACGATCATGCTTCATCTATACCACTCAGAGAGTTTCTTGACGGATCACCCAATTGTTGACGCTCAGACTTGATCCTTTAAAAGTATCGAAACAAACAAGCTTATGTTGGAAATGAATAAGCTGGTAGAACTCGTCGGCAAGCAGGCGAGTTACCCTGCCGTGCAGGCTTTTTTGTCACTTGCGAAACTACCATTGCGTCCAGAGATTCCCCACGACGATTCAAGTGTTTATCTCAACAAGGAATCCGTGGGCCTGAGTGCACTGTTCAAGGAAGCGGACTACGTCGCGGAGGAACATGGACTAACGATTGAAGGAGGTGCACCGATCCTGGCCGCGATTTTTCTCTTTGGACCTGGCGATGATGATTTCACCGCATACCAGGGGGCACTATTGAATGAGATTTCGTTCCACATGGATCGTGCGGCGATCACGAGTCACTTGGGCCCGTCGGTGTTGTTTGACGAAGAATTCAACACGGAAGCTTGGGATATTGAGAAGGGCGTGAGAATTTTTCTTGATTACGACGATGCACGTCAACAGGTTCGGCTGATTCAGGTCGGCCTTACACCCGCATCCTGGCCGGCACCGATTGACGATGCCACGAGATAAGCGAAGAATGTCGGGGAAGTATGAAAAATAGACCGTTGAGGTAGGCGGGGAGGCGAACGCGGAATATTGAAGTGATCTCATCAAGCTAATCGAGCAAGTTTTTACAAAGAGAAATCATCGTGGGAATCGATGATTTGCTGAAATATTTTGGACGGCCAGTAACCAATCCGGCATTCGACGATTTCCTTTCGAGGAACGGCGTCGAGGAGCGCTTCGAGTACTCCTCTGATTCCGGAATACCCTTTGCCTTGCTGGAGATTCCCGTGTCTGGAATTTCCATGGAATTCATCAAGCCGCGTGAATTTGCGGATGACTTCGGGGCGGTTCAGGAGGACGGTGATCTGCTTTTCTCGAAAGTATTTCTCTACATAGCAGCCGAGGATAACTATTACGCATATTCTGGTGCCTGGCCGAGTGTGGTACCGAAACCGACATTGCCGGAGGCATGCATTTCGAAACTTGGTCACCCCGACTTCATTCGGGACGAGGATGATGATTTTGGTCAGACGAATACCGTTGAATACACATGGGACCAGACGAATGGATACTCGGTTTTCGTTCGTTTCACCAAGCAGCCTCTCGCCGTCCGACACATCGTCATCACGCCTGCCAGGGTTAGAGGAACGTTGAACGCGAGTCACCATGATTGAACTGTTGTCCTTTCTTGGACACGCCTCCGCCGATCCGACCTTCGATGACTGCCTGTTGAGCATTGGGATCGAGGCACGGCCAAAAAAGAATGAGAGCACGGTTTACGTCGATTCGAATGACGGCAAGCTGGTGCTCACTTTTCAGGGCTATAAGTTTTACGAAGAAGAGAGCCTCGCTCCGCCGAGGAGCGAAGGGAAATTCATTTTTCGGACGGCCACCTTCAAGCGGGGGTTCTCCGATGCGCTTCCTTACGGGCTTAATTTTGACAATGATCCGGAGTTTGTTACGGCGCTTCTTGGTCGACCCAAAAGACTTTAAGTTTGGCAAATGGCGAGAAATCAATTACCTACTTCTATGATGCGTTGGTTATCGCGATTCGATTTGCCAGTGGCGGTTGGGGGCATCGATTGGGTGTCGGCTGGAATTCCGGACGTTTATAACAAGGAACACGGTCTTGTAGATTAGATACTTGTTCGATGCCCGTCGCAGCAACGGCGATCAAGGTGTCAATCAATGTCTGCTTTGCAGTACCGAACGACATACCTACAGGTAACTGAGCAGAGTAGGGCTCAAAGTCATCAGTCTTAATCCCATAAAAACGAACGTTGGATAGCACGAGCGCACCCTCTGGATATTCACGGGTAACGATGTCCAACGCCTCGGAATCTCGAAATGTAACCTCTATACCTGCATCTCCGTTGGTAACGATGGCAGTCGTATCGCCACGCTTCAGCTTCGGCGTGTCAGTGATGCCAACGTTCGATAAGAATCCGGTGATTTCGTCTTCACCAGGTAGTGGCCGAGCAGGCTCGGCAGATCATTTACGCCAGTCATAAACACCTCACTGCAACTTTTGCAAAGTCTTGGTTAATGCATTCGTCGAATGCTTTGTTATCCGTACGCATGATCTTTGCAGTGGCCTTCTGATAGGCACTCTTACAGCCTCCGTCAGCATCATATTCTTCAATCTTACCTAGCATGGCTTCCACATCCCGACGTGCCGAGCCGGCCGGATTCTTCGCATCCTTCGCTGCTTCAGCGGCCGTTTGACCGTAAGTCGGGCTAACATCAATATGCGGCTGGCGCGGAATTGCAATAGCTTCACCCCAATCGTCGATCGCCTTCTTCTGCGCAGCAGTCAGATCCTGACCATCATTCAGAGACTTCGCCCGCTCTTTCAACGCTGCTTTGGATGGAATGTGATCCCGATCGAACTCGTTGTCGCCCGTCTTCTGCTTAAGTTTGTCGTAGCGACCGTACTCGCCGCACTTCATCTTCTTCTTTTGCTTGACCTTCTTTCCATCACCGGTCTTCTCCTCGCCCGCTTCCTTTTCGGCGTCCTTCCCTGCCTTCTTTTCCGCGTGCTCCGCCACTTTCTCATCGGCTTCCTTCGCGGCATTTTCTTCGGCTTCTTTTGCGGCTTGTGCCGCGAGCTTCTCTGTTTCCTTGGCGGAAAGTTTCTCGCCTTCTAAGCCACGCTAAGCGTAGTTGCCAAACTACTCGATCGGTTTTTTTCAGCTTATGCGCCGGTAAACGGCTACGTGCAACTGATCCTGCTTTCCTCACAAAGCGGTAACGAACTACCGCGTTGCGCTCCGCAATCGCGAACGCGACCGCTTATTTAACTGCCGCTGTGAAGTGGATATGCGCTGATGGCTTCGTGCAATAGGGGCGATTTGTTATGCTTGAACTATCGCAGTTAAAAACCGTAGAGAGGCGACACAGCTAATGGAAGACATCGAAAAAATTGGCAACGCCTCGAAGGGAATCATTTTTTTGCTCATCGGCGCGGCGGCCCTCGCTGCCGCCTGCATGTCGACCTCGGACACAATTGATTTTCTCAGGACATCAATCGTCGCACCTGCGCAGGTAGTCACCCTGAATCACGGCGGAAGTCACCCAGAAATCGCCTTTGTAACGACTCGGGGACAAAACGTTTCCTATCCGCAAGGCGGCTTTGTTTTTGGCATGAAAGTGGGTGATCAAGTTCAGGTACGTTATCTTCCCGACGCGCCCAGAGCGACAGCCAGACTCGACCAGTTTGGCGCCATCTGGTCATGGCCGATTGGTTGGGGCCTGCTAGGAATTCCATTCATGTTCGGCGGCTTAGGCTATGTAATGAGGCTTCGGTCGAAAGGAGCCCGGTAATGTTCGCACTAAGGCCCAGCAACTGGAGTTATGACACGGGGCAACACGCGGACTGGGAGTAGGAATGCTTCTCGCGTCAGGCGGCACTATCTTTCTCCAAGATCCGTCCGGGCAGGATCAACGGTTCCACTACGGTGGTTGCGGCATTGGGTTGGGTGGAACCTGGCGGATACCGAAAATACCGGAGATACGCCTTCTCAATCTTTTGTCGAAACCACGTGAGGGAGCAGGCACCAGTTCTGCCACAACCTTTAGTAGAGACGGCTCCGTCTATATGACCAGCACCGTTCGCGGCGAGGAATTGAAACGTTCAGATCTCGCGGGCGGCACTATCTATATCGACGCAGGCGTGGGGATCATGGCCGATGGATACGGTGCTTCCGTCATGTTGCTGGGCCGTAACCCCGCACTGCTCATGATGGGGATCGGCATGCCGCAACTGCCGTTTTTCAGGCTGGCGATCAGCCAGGCAACTGCGGTGCTGGTCATGCGCGGTCGAGACAGTCCTCGATTCGGCGGACTTTGGTCTGGAATGCACAATGTGCAGACCCGCACCGAGCCGGCATTTTCAAATTGCCAACCTATGTTTTCGACAACCGTAATGACCGAACGACTGCGCCTCAATATTGCCGCGCTTCGTGCGCTTGAAACAGCTGAACGCTGCCGCAGCTTCACCCCGGCCGCGAATGAGCTGAGAAGGCACGATCACCCTGGCCGCGCCGCCGACACCACGCCCCCATTCCCGCCCTTCGACCGCCCCACAAACGGCCGCTCCACCACCACATAACTCACAAAACTCAGCACAAACAACCCCGCAAGAAACAGCATGGCCATCGGCAGCTTCTCGCGGGGCGTTCGATAAGCGCTCGCATCGCTCCAGACCTGCACGAACACCCAGAAAATCGACACTACGATCAGATGCAGCATGTAGATGCTGAAGCTGACCTCTCCCAGCAAGCGCAACGGCTTGATCGACAACAGCGCGCGATGTCCGAACAGCAGCGCGGGAAAACCGATCGTGCACAAGGCCATCTGCTTGAGCCCATAGATCGGCGCATCGAGACTCAAGGAAACGACGAACGCAAATACACCGATCATCGTCAACACAACCCGCGTAGTTCCAGCAGGCCGGACCCGTTTCTCCAGCAACGCACACACAATGCCCGGCAGAAAGAACGCGCCCGGCAGCAAACTGCCGTCGAACGTCGCGACCAGCGACGCGACGATGACCGCCAAAGCCGCCATGACCCACCACGGACGCGCGAGCAGCGCGGCCATGAACGGCACGAGCGCATAGAACCACCATTCCCAGCCGAGCGTCCAGATCTGCCCCAATTGCCCGCCAACCGACATGCCGGCCACCGACGGCATGCGTGGCGCGACGAAGCCGAACGCGTACACGCTCACGACTTCCCGCACCGTCGCTGCCGGTGCGCCGGGCACCGAGCGCGCGATATAGATCGTCAACGTAATCCCGAGCGTCATGGCCACGAGATAGAGCGGCATGATGCGTCGAACGCGCGAGGACATCAGGGCATTCACGTCGACGGGACCGTTCATCGCTTTGCGCGTGAACAGAAAGCCGGTAATGCAGAAGAAGATCTGCACGCCGACGGCACCGAAAGTCAGGCCGAGCGCGTTGTCGACGGGCCGGTCGATCACCATGCCGGCATGCGGCAGATAGTGCGCGCAGACAACCATCAAGGCGGCCATTGCGCGCATGCCGTCGAGATGCGTATAGCGGCCGGGAAGCAGATGAACCTTGAACAACCAGCCGAGCGGCACGGCAAGCAGAACGGCAGATCCAAAAATAAATGCAATCGCTAGAGCAGTAACCATCGCTTAATCATGCGGCCGAATAGAGTCGCACGCAAACGATTGGGCGAGAAAATTTCAGATGAATTCTTTAGCACCCGGTCGCGTGTTTCGTTATTACGTCGAGATGTTTTTGGGTACGCGCTTAACGGTAATACGTGCTGATGCCAGCTGAAAACGCACAAGGCATTTCGACCGAAGAACGCCTGCTCGTCCACAAGAGAATCAGTTTTACCGGCGCTGCATTCGAGCGCCCATGTCGGTGTATCGCCAGTGCGCGAAGGCCGGTGCCGTCGGTTCACGCGAACCGATTCTGCCCGCGTCGTAGCGTCTCGCCAGACCTATCGCCGTCGCGTCATTCCACCTCGTCGACAATGCTCGCAAATTGCGTATCGCTTGACGGCGATTTCATCGAATCGACCGCTGAAAAAGCATTTAAATATGCTATTCGCATAACTAAAGGCAAACCCGCCCCGCATCGAACGCCGCTTTGAAATCGCCCGCTTAAAAGAAACCATTTTCCGCAGTCAGTCTCCCGCGCTTTTCCTGACAAGTCATAAATGACGGGCTCACTATGGACCCGCTGACCGCTACTGGCAGCTAAACCATTAGGAGCTGATATGAAAAACGTTTCCGATTCCCTGGTACAAGGGCGAGGATATCAACACGCCGCATTGCCGGAATTCGTGACCTCGCGCGTCGAACGTTACTACCACGAGCGCGTGCGCGAGACATGGGCCGGCGGCCACATCATGCGCGGCCGCATGCCTGGAGCTGACGCATTGCATCTGTCGAGCAACGACTACCTGGCGATCGCGCGTCATCCAGACATCATCAACCGGATGGCGGACACGCTGTACGCGGATGGCAGCGGCCTCTTGATGTCGGCGATCTTTCTGCACGGCGACTGTCCGCTGCTGCAGTTCGAGAACCGTCTGGCGAGGTACATGCGCGCGGAGTCCGGCGTGCTGTGCCAGTCCGGCTACGCGGCGAACACCGGCCTGATCCAGTCGATCGCGTCGGCGCGTACGCCGGTCTACGTCGACATGAAAGCGCACATGTCGTTGTGGGAAGGTGTGCGTAGCGCGGGCGCCGAGCCGGTCGCGTTCCGTCACAACGACGCGACCCATCTGGAGCAGCAGATCGCGCGGCACGGGCAGGGCGTCGTGCTGGTCGATTCGGTCTACAGCACGGACGGCAGCGTCTGTCCGCTCGTCGAGTTCGCGGATGTGTGCGACCGCACCGGCTGCGTGTTCGTGGTCGACGAATCGCATTCGCTCGGCACGCATGGTCCGCGCGGCGCGGGGCTCGTTGTCGAACTCGGACTCGAATCGCGCGTCGCCTTCCGTACCGCGAGTCTCGCGAAGGCGTTCGCCGGACGGGCGGGTTTCATCACCTGTGCCGCCGATTTCCAGGAGTACTTCAAGTTCGAGTCGAACCCTGCGATCTTCAGTTCGACGTTGCTGCCGCACGAAATCGCCGGACTCGACGCGACGCTCTCCGTGATCGAAAACTCGGACGACCGCCGCGCGACGTTGAGCGCGAACGCGGCGTGGCTGCGCGAGCGCCTGACGGAATTGGGCTACAACCTGAACGGCAGCGAGACGCAGATCATCGCGCTCGAAGCGGGCACCGAACAACGCACGATCATCTTGCGTGACGCACTGGAAGCGCGCGGTATTTTCGGTTCGGTGTTTTGCGCGCCGGCTACCGCGCGTAATCGTGCGCTGATCCGGCTGTCGATTCACGCGGCCTTGACGCACGCGCAGGTCGAGAGAATCGCGACCGTGTGCCGCGATATCCGCGACGAGGTGGAACTCGACAAGTGGGCCTCGACGCGGCGGCTGGGCGACGAACTGTCGCCGCGTCGTCGTGGTCGCGAACGCGCTGGCGCGGATAACGCCGTAGCGGCCTGATAGGTAGCGGACGTGGGGCTCAGCTTTTCGAGCTCCATGTCCGCTCCATGTCGCGGTCGAGCTTGTCGAGGTAGGCGTCGTAGCTGGTGACGCGTTCGAGGTCGAGCCCCGGCGGATTCGAAATCACCGCGTACACGTAGTCCTGGCGGCCGCTCAGTGTCGTCGCGGGATGCATGTAGTCCTCCCACGACGCGCACTGATCGGGGTAGTTGCCCTCGGTCTCCCAGAAATACGGCACACTGCGCCGGCTGTCGAGCGCCGCGAGGAACGCGGCCGGCGCATCCTGCTCGACGGCGATCTCGCGCACGCCGCGCAAGGTCTCGGGCGTATGGATGATCAGCAGATACGCGTGCCCTCGATTGTCCAGCATCAGCAGTCCGTTCGGGCAGTACGAGATGTAGTGCTCGACGATGCCGAGCGAAGCGGACAGCTCGGCCACGCGTTCGGCCAGTACTTCGTCGCGCAGAAACGCGTATTCGGACAGCGCGAGCGTATCGACGATCGAATGGCAAACGTTGTCGAAATAGGCGCTCTGCAATTCGCGCACCGCGCGGTTCAGCGCCGGAATCGCCGCCGCATCCTGCTTGCGGATGAAGCGATGAATGATCCCTTCGTTGAAACTTTGCACCGCGATGTGCTCGTCGGCCTTGCCCGTCAGCATGATCTTGCGTACGGCTGGGTCGGTCATGCGGCGGCAGAATTCGAGGCCGTTCATGCCGGGCATGTCGTAGTCGACCACCACCACCGACATCGCGCGAAAACGCAGCGGGTTGTACACCTGATTGCGCACGGTGTTTACGCTCAGCGAAATGACCTGCTGCGCGACGTCTTCGTCGGTACGGTCGCGAAACGGCGCGAACAGCGGCTCCTCCGCCGAACCGGGCCGCGGCGCGTTGTTCACCGCCTGCAGCGCTTCGGCCGGCGAGCTGAACAGTTGAAACGCGAGTTGCGGGTCGAGTTGCAGACAGAGATTCGACAGAAACGTCGGACTGTCGTCGACGAACGTCGCCGTCGTCGGAAAGTAGAAAGGCTTGATCGTGCTCATGTAGCGGCTCGGGGGAAGGTCAAGGTGAATTCGGTGAACATGCCTTCGACGGACTGGCAGTCGATGGCGCCGCCCATCGCGCGCATCACGTCGCGGCAGAAGGCAAGGCCGATGCCGGTGCCGATCGACGCGTCGTCGATACCGGCCGGCGAGGTGTAGAAGCGCGTGAAGATGTGCGGCACGACATCGGGCGCAATGCCGACACCGGTGTCGCGAAACAGCAGCTGATTCGCGCGCGGCCCCGTGACGAGGCGGATCGAGATCAACGCGCTGTCCACGCTCGCCATCCCGCGCAGCGCGTTCTTCAGCAGATTGAACAGCACGTGGGTCATCAGCATGTCCGAGCCATGGAAGGTGAAGTCCGTGGCGAGATCGGTGAGCACGCGCTCGCGTTCGCCGTCGCGAAACGGATAGCGTTCGAGCGCGGTCCGGACCGCCTCGGCGATCGAGCAATGATCGGCGCCGTGCGAGAAGCCGCCGGTGAATCGCGCATTCGCGAGCAGCATGTCGATGATCGCGTTCGAATGCAGCGCTTCCTGTTCGATGCGCGAGATCACGCCGTCCATCGACTGCAGATGCACGCGGCGGATCTTCGGCACCGGCATTTCGCCTTGCTGGGCGATCGAATACGTTTCGAGCAGCGCCGGCAGATAGCGGCCAAGACCCAGCGCGCCCGCGCGAATCGCCAGCAACGGGGTGCGCAACTCATGCGCGATGCTGCCGGCGGTGGCCAGCATCGCGCGCTCCTGTTCGATGCGGATGCGGTCCATGTCGTAATTCGCGACCACGCCGATCGCGACCGCGAACGAAAAGATCGCCAGATGCGCGGAGTAGGTCGCGGCGAAAAAGACGGGATCGGTGGTCAGCCAGTAGGCGAGACACGCGACACCGATGCCGAGCACGAAGTTGAGCATCAGCATCAGCCAGTCGAGCAGCAGCACCATCACGAACGCGGCGATCAGCGCGCTTTCGATCCACACGTTGGAGCCGTTGTTCTTCAACAGCATGAAGGTGAAGAAGAACGGCAGCGAGTAGAAGACGGTCGCGTACCAGTAGTACGGCAGGAACTTCTTCAGCGGCGTGGGCCAGCGGTCGGAGAACAGCATCGGCACGAACAGCGCGGAACCGACGAGCCGCAGCGGCAAATTCTCGTACGTCTGCGGAAACAGGTTGTGCCAGATGTAGTAGTAAAGCGGGAAACCGACGATCGCGATCGCCGCGAACGGCCGCATCCTGCGCTGCATGTATTGCAGATTACGTGCAGCGGGGACGAATGCCTGCGCGAGAAAGGCGCGCAGCGACGTGAGCTTGCGCATGCCCCACGGCGAAACTCGGGTTGTACTCATCTGTATGGAATTGAAATCTGCCTGCCATGTGCGGAGCGGCGCCCGGCCCAGTCTCCTTTTCTCTACCCCGCGCATTGCGAACGGCGGAGTAGGTCGCCGTGGCGCCCGATCCAGCCATTACATCATATTTAATCCACTTTTTTGAGGACGAATGATGGGGCGATTCACCGCGTAATGAGTCAATCGATGAACGTTGATGCAATTTGCATGAAATTGTTTTAAACCGGATTAAAGCGGCAGGGGAAGATCAGGGAAAGCCGCGTCCCGGGGCCGGACGCCGCCGACAGCGCGTTGGCCGGTCATGCTCTACACTAGCTGCCGCCCGCCAGCCACGTGAAGAGCAAGACCTCGATGCCCGACGAACCTCCTTTATCCGCCGAACCCTCATCCATCAGTTTGCCGAAACACCCCGCGTTTCAACGTTTCTGGTGCACCCGGATTCTTTCCTCGCTGTCGTTCCAGATGCTCGCCGTGGCGATGGGATGGCACATCTACGCGCTGACCCATAGCGCGTTCGCGCTGGGCCTCGTCGGCCTCGCGCAGTTCCTGCCGATGTTCGTGCTGACCCTCGTGGTCGGCCAGGTCGCCGACCGTTACGACCGCCGGCGTATCGCGGCGATCTGTCAAAGCCTGGAAGGCATCGCCGCCTTGCTGTTCGCGTGCGGCACGTTCGGCGGCTGGTTGAACGCGCCTGTCATCTACGTGCTGGCGGCCTGCGTGGGCGCGGCGCGGGCGTTCGAGTCGCCGGCGGTCGCGTCGCTGCTGCCCGCCGTGGTGCCGCGCGGCCAGTTGCCGAAGGCGACCGCGTGGGCCACCTCCGCGAATCAGACCGCGCAGATCGCCGGGCCGGCGCTCGGCGGTCTGCTCTACGGCATCGGTCCGGGCGCGGCGTACCTCGCGTGCATGCTGTCGTTCGCGGCGGCGGCCACGGCCGTGTGGGGCATTCCGTTGCAGGCGAAGCCCGCGCAGCGCGCGCCGGTCACACTCGATTCGGTGTTCTCGGGCATCGCCTTCATCCGCAAGGAACCGGTGATTCTCGGCGCGCTGTCGCTCGATCTGTTCGCGGTGCTGTTCGGCGGCGCGACCGCGCTGCTGCCGGTGTTCGCGCGCGACATCCTGCACACCGGGCCGCTCGGGCTCGGCTTGCTGCGCTCGGGCACCGCGATCGGCGCGCTCGCGGGCACCATCTGGCTCGCGCATTTTCCGCTGCGCAACCGGCCCGGCGCGGCGATGTTCGGCGGCGTGATCGCGTTCGGCGCGGCGACGGTGGTGTTCGGGCTGTCGCACGATTTCCTCGTGTCGCTGTTCGCGCTTATGGTGCTCGGCGCGTCGGACACCATCAGCGTGGTGGTGCGGCTATCGCTCGTGCAATTGCGCACGCCGGAGGAGATGCTGGGACGTGTCAGCGCGGTCAACTCGCTGTTTATCGGCACGTCGAATCAATTGGGCGAATTCGAATCCGGCGTGACCGCGGGTTGGTGGGGCGCGCAACCGGCGGTGCTGGTCGGCGGCGTCGCGACGATCGCCGTGGCGCTGCTGTGGATGCGTCTGTTTCCGGCGCTCAAGCGCACGCGGTCGCTGGACCGGGAAGAGCAGGAGGAAGGGCTGGCGGCGAGTCATTGAGTGTTGCGGGTCAGGGCGCGCGGCCACGCCGGCGCACCGCCACGGCGCCACGGCACAACGGCACAACGGCACAACGGCACAACGGCACAACGGCACAACGGGGCCAGGTAGCCATGCCACCGCGCGGCCCCGCCGCCAGGCAACTACCGCTTCAGGCGTTCGCCGCGCTCACCCGCCACGCGCGCCAGCGCACCGTCGCGAGCACCGAGGCCGCGACGATCATCGCGCCGCCGATCCACGCCGTCAGCGAAATCCGCTCGCCCAGCCAGAGCCAGGCGAACAGCGCGCCGAACGCCGGTTCGCTGCCCATCAGCAGTGATACGCGCGTCGGACTGCTGCGCTTGATCGCGAAGTTTTGCGCGAAGAACGCGAACAGCGTGCACGCCAGCACCAGATAGACGATGTAACCCCAGAACGCCGGGTGCCCCGCCAGCGACGGCAGCGGCCGCCACTGACCCGCCGCGAACAGCCACGCCGCCGCCGCGCTGCCGAACGCCACCACGCCGGATTGCACCGCCGTCACCGACAGCGGCGGCAACGCCGAATCGCGCATCACCCGCTTGGTCACGCAGACGATCAACGCACGCAGCAGCGCCGCCGCCAGAATCAGCGCATCGCCGGGATTGAAGGCGAACGTACCGTCGCCAGCCAGCAGCCACGCGCCCAGCAGCGACAGCGCGACCGCAATCCACTCGACGCGGCTCGGCCGGCGCTTGAGCATCCACCATTCGACCAGCGGCGTCAGCACCACGCACAGGCTGATCAGAAACGCCGCGTTGGCCGCGCGCGTCAACAGAATGCCGAAGGTTTCGCACAGGTAGATACCGAGCAGCAACGCGCCGGCGAGCGTCACGCCGCGCAGCGCGCGGAAATCGGCGGAACGCAGATGACGCAGCGCTGGCGACAGCAGCACGAAGGTGATGCCGAAGCGCAGCGCCAGCAGCCCCAGGACCGGATAGAACGCGAGCGCGCTTTTGACGACGCCGTAGCTGGTGCCCCACACCACGGCGACTGCCAGCAGCATCAGGTCGGACATCAGGAGCAGGCGTTCTTGCTGGGACTGGCGGGGCATGGCGGTTCTCCTACGGATAAGCGCGTATTGTCGATCTTTGCTCCTGGCGCGATAATCGGGTCGCCGTGCACAACGTTTATGTTTTGAATGCATTAATCATGCATTGGTCGCGCATCGGTCGCGCGTTCACGACGCGCTGGCAATGCATTCGCGATCCGACCCACCGCCAACCAGGTTGCCGCGCCATGACGCCCACCGAATTGTTCGATCTGCTGCCGGACATGGCGGTCTTCGCGCGCGTCGTCGATGCGGGCAATTTCTCGCTGGCCGCGCGTCAGCTGGGCAGCACGCCGTCCACCGTGAGCCGCCAGATCAAGCGGCTGGAAGAGGCGCTCGCCACGCGCCTGCTCGAACGCTCGACGCGTAGCGTGCGCGTCACCGAATCGGGCGCCCAGGTCGCGCGCTATTGCCGCGACATGCTGAGCGCGGCGGCGGCCGCGGTCGATGCCGCTGGGCAACTCGCCGCGCATCCGCAAGGCAAGGTGAGCGTGAGCGCGCCGACGCAGTTCGCGCGCAGCGTGCTGCATCCGCTGATGCCGGCGTTTCTGCGCATGTATGCCGAGGTCGACGTGCAACTGCTGTTCGCCGATCACGACATCGATCCGCTCGCCGACGATGTCGATCTGGTGATCCGGCTGACCGAACATCCGCCGCAGACGCTCGCGGGACGGCGCGTGGGCGTGGTGCGCTGGTTGCTGGTGGCGTCGCCGGCGTATCTGCGCGAGCGTGGCACACCCATGCAACCGCGCGATCTGGCGCGGCACGCGTGCATCCACCTCGGCGAAACCGCCGACGACAACCGCTGGCGTTTCCGGCGCGGCGAGCAGACGCAGAGCGTCGAGGTGAAGGGGCGTTACATCGCCAATCATGCGGGCGCGCGGCTCGAAGCGGCGCAGCAGGGGTTCGGCGTGGCGAGCGTGCCGGAGTTCGCCGCCGCGGACGCGTTGCAGCGCGGCGAACTCGTGCAGGTGTTGCCGGAATGGCGGCTCGAAGCGCGCGCGTACGAGGGCTCGGTATGGCTGCTGTATCCGCCGAACCGCTTTCTGCCGCCAAAGGTGCGGGTGCTGATCGATTATCTGGTCGAGCATCTGCGGGAGGCGGCGTGAGCGGTGGTGCGAAGCGCGCGGTGGCGCATGCGCGGACGCGGACTCGGACGCGGACGCGGCTGTCAGGATATCGATGGCATGCGGCTTCTTGCCGGCACGCGGCAGGCGCGTGCAACGTGCGACACCGGTAAGCCGCGCCCATCATTCAATCAATGTCGATCGCAACGCTCCGGCGATCGGGAGGAGACGGAACATGAATGTGCAGTCACGGGCGCCGATCGCGGCGACGGTCTATCGCGGCGACATCGTCGAGAACACGCATGTCGCGCACATCGCGGTGGTGGATGAAGCGGGGCGTTTGCTGTATTCGTTCGGCGATCCGTCGCGCGTGACGCTGGTGCGCTCGGCGGCGAAGCCCGCGCAGGCCCTCGCGCTGATCGAGACGGGCGCGCTGGCGCGCTTCGGGTTCGACGAAGCGGATCTGGCCTTGATGTGCGGCTCGCACAGCAGCGAGCCGCGGCATATCGAGCGAACCCAGCGGATGCTCGCGAAGGTCGGGGCGAACGAAAGCGATCTGCGCTGCGGCGGCCATGCGCCGCTGTCGGATGCGGTGCATGAGGACTGGCTGAGGCGCGGCTTTACGCCCGGCGCGGTATGCAGCAATTGCTCGGGTAAGCACGTCGGCATGTTGGCGGGCGCGCGCGCGATCGGCGAATCGTTCGATGGCTATGAACGGCCCGAGCATCCGTTGCAGGCGAGGGTGAAGCGCACGGTCGCGAGCGTCTGCGATCTGCGCGAGAACGACGTGCATTGGGCGACGGATGGCTGCAATCTGCCGACGCCCGCGTTTGCGCTGGACCGGCTCGCGCGGTTGTTCGCCAAACTGGCCGATGCGCAGGATCGCGTGGACGCGGCGGATAGTGCGGGGGAGCGTGCTTCGGACACCGCTTCAGGTACTGCCGGGGGCAACGCGGCAAGCAACGCAGCAAGCAACGCAGCAAGCAACGCAGCAAGCAACGTAGCCACCAACGCAGCGACCAACGCAGCCACCAACGCAACCACCAACGCAGCCACCATCGACGCACACACCGCCGCGCTGTCGCGCATCTATCGCGCGATGACCACGCATCCGGAACTGGTCGGTGGCGAAGGGCGTTTCTGTACCACGTTGATGCAGGCGTTCGACGGCGCGCTGGTAGGCAAGGTCGGCGCGGAAGGCAGTTACGCGATCGGCGTGCGGGCTTGCGCGCAGACTGCCGCGCTCGGCGCGCATGGCGCGCTGGGCATCGCCGTGAAGATCGAGGACGGCGGGATCGGCGTGCTGTACGCGGTGGTCGCCGAATTGCTGGAGCGGCTTGCCATCGGCACCGCCACTCAACGCGCGGCGCTGGCGCGTTTCCGGGCGCCGAAAGTTCTCAGCTCGACCGGCGTCGAGACCGGCAGGCTGGCCTGCCATTTCGAACTGGACGGCACTGCCGCTACGAGCCCGCCTCGTTCCAGTCCAGCGGCTTGACCTCGCGCTGCAACTCCTTGAACAGCCAGTCGCGAAACACCTTCACCGTGCGCGTGCGGCTTTTCTCCGGCGTGCAGACGAAGTGAAAATAAAGGCCGGTCGCGATCTCCGGCCCGAACGGAATCGTCAGGCGTCCGGCCCGCACGTCCGGCGCGGCCAGCACGCGCCGGCCCAGCACGATGCCCGTGCCTTCCACCGCGGCCTGCAGCGCGTGATCGGCGTGATTGAAGAACATGCCGCGCGTGGCGTCGCCTTTCACGCCCGCATGCTTGAACCACTCTGACCAGCCGGTGGCTGCCGGATCGACCATGCGCAGCGACTCGTCGTGAATCAACGGCATGCCGGCGAGATCGGCGGGCGTCAACGCGCCGCCCTGCGCGTTACGCAGCGCCGGACTGCACATCGGCGCCACGGATTCCTCGATCAAGCGTTCGACATGCAACCCGGCCGCGTCGATCCGGCCGAAGCGGATCGCCACGTCCACGCCTTCCTTGACGAAATCGCAGAGCGCGAGCGAAGCGGAGACCCGGGTCTTGATCTGCGGATGCAGGTCGGTGAAGGTGGACAGGCGCGGCACCAGCCATTTGGTCGTGAAGGCCGGTCCCGCCGTGATGACGAGCCGCTCGGCATCTTGCGCCGTATCGACCCAGGTCATGGCGCGCGTGAGATGCGTGAAGCCGAGGCTGACTTCCTGAAAGCAACGCTTGCCGTGTTCGGTCAATTCGATCGAACGGTTGGAGCGGCAAAACAATTCGACGCCCAGGTATTCCTCGATGGTGCGGATCTGGTGACTGACGGCGGCCGGTGTGACGCACAACTCCTCGGCGGCCTTCTTGAAACTCATGTGACGCGCGGCAGCTTCAAACGCACGCAACGCATTCAACGGCGGCAATCGATATTTCATCACACCCGGTTTAGCCAAAGTATCGCAAGCGCAAGGATTATTGACGTTTTTCCAAAGATTAGAAAGTGATATTTAAATCGCATAATGCGATAGCCAAACTAATCCGATAACGAGAAAAAATCACTTTTATGCACCCGGCAAAAAAAGCACACTGCGATGCGCCGTGGCTGACCGCCTTGCCACGCGGATAACACGAACGAGCTTGCGCAACATCCAATCCTTCTTCGGGACTCCCATGGTAACAACCGTTCTTCGCGATCTTGATCCGGTGGCGACTGCCCACAAACGTGCCGGCCGTGTCTCCGACATCGCAGATTTTCACGTACTGCAAATTTCCAATGCCGCTCGCGCGCTTGCACAGCAAGGTCACGACGTGATCCGGATGGAAATCGGCGAACCGGATTTTTCGACGCCGAAACCCGTGATCGCCGCCGCCGAGGCCGCGTTGCGCGATACCCCGCTCGGTTACACCTGCGCGCTGGGGATTCCGGAGTTGCGCGAGGCGATTTCTCGCTTTTACGCGACCCGCTTCGGCGTGGATGTGCCGGCCAGTCGCGTGGTCGTCACCAGCGGATCGAGCGCGGCGCTGCTGCTGGTCTGCGCGATGCTGTTCTGCCGCGACGACGAAGTGCTGGTCTCGGACCCGAGCTACCCGTGCAACCGCCAGTTCATCCGCACCATGGAAGCGCGTGCGGTCGGCGTGCCGGTCGGTCCCGAGTCGCACTACCAGTTGACCGCCGAACTGATCGAGCAGCACTGGAACGAACGTACCCGCGCGGCGCTCCTGACCACGCCGTCCAATCCCACCGGCGCGCTGATTCCGCAGGACGCGCTCGAACGGATGGCGGCCGTGGTGCGGGCGCGCAAGGGCGCGCTGATCGTCGATGAAATCTACCAGGGGCTGGTGTACGACGGCGCGGCATCGACCGCGCTCAGCGTGACGGACGACGCGTTCGTGATCAACAGCTTCTCGAAGTACTTCAACATGACCGGCTGGCGTCTGGGCTGGATGGTCGTGCCGGACGGCGCGCAGAAGGACATCGAAAAGCTCGCGCAAAACCTGTTCATCTGTCCGCCGACGCTCGCGCAGAAGGCCGCGCTCGCGTGCTTCGAGACGGAGACGCTCGAAATTCTCGAATACCGCAAGAGCCAGTTCCGCGCGCGGCGCGATCTGCTGGTGCCCGCGCTGCGCGAACTCGGCTTTCGCATTCCCGTCGTGCCGGGCGGCGGCTTCTATATCTACGCCGATTCGTCGGAGCTTGCGACCGACAGCCAGGCGTTCTGCGCCGACATGCTGGCGCGCACGCACGTCGCGTTCACGCCGGGGATCGACTTCGGCACCTATCGCGCGCGCGAACACGTGCGCTTCGCGTACGCCGCGCCGTTTCACAAGCTCGAGGAAGCCGTCGAGCGCATCGAACTCGCGCTGCGTACCGCGGTGCCGTGCTGAAAACCCGTCGCCTTACGCCATCCAGCTTCAATTCAACTTCAATCAGAAAAAACGTCCGATATGGAAGTCATTGCCTTTCTCGACCGTAGTACGTTGCCTGGCCCGATGCGCATGCCGGAGCTGCCGCACGAATGGCGCGAGTATCCGCTGACCGCGCCCGCGGAATTGATCGAACGGATCTCCGACGCGACCATCCTGATTTCGAACAAGGTCACGCTGAGCGCCGACGTGCTGGCGGCCGCGCCGCGGCTGAAGTTCATCGCCGCCTGCGCGACCGGCACCAACCATATCGATCTGAACGTGTGCCGCGAGCGGCGCATTCCGGTGTCCAACATTCGCGACTACGCGTCGGACGCGGTGCCCGAACACGTGATGATGATGCTGTTCGCGCTGGCGCGGAATCTCCTCGCGTATCGCACCGATCTGCAACGTGGCGAGTGGCAGCGCTCCAGCAACTTCTGCATCGCGACGCACCCGATTCGCGACCTGTCGAGCATGACGCTCGCCGTGGTCGGCGCCGGCAGTCTGGGGCGCGGCGTCGCGCGGCTCGCGAAGGGCATCGGCATGCGGGTGTGGCAGGTCGAGCGCAAGCATGCGAAGGGCGTGCGCGACGGTTATGTGTCATGGGATCGCGCGATCGCCGAGGCCGATGCGATCACGCTGCATTGCCCGCTGACCGCGGAGACGCACAACCTGATCGGCGAGGCGGACATCCGCGCGATGAAGCCTGGCGTTCTGCTGATCAACACGGGCCGCGGCGGACTGATCGACGAAGCGGCGCTGGGCGAGGCGCTGCTGAGCGGGCGCATCGGCGGGGCGGGTCTGGATGTGTTGCAGGAGGAGCCGCCGCGGCGCGGCAATCCGCTGCTGGATCTGAATCTGCCGAATCTGATCATCACGCCGCACAACGCCTGGACCTCGCGCGACGCCGTCACGCGCATGGCCGATCAACTGACCGCGAATCTGGAAGCGTTCGCCGCCGGCTCGCCGCGCAACTGCGTGTGCTGAAAACGCGCTGGAGCGTGCGTGCGCCGGCTTCCGTGGCGGCGCGCGCACGGTAACGGGCGGTCGGCAAAACCCGTGAGCAAAACTAACCCGAGGCTGCGAATTCCTCGCTTTTCCGGCTCACCGGCGAATGCCATAGTCGTACCTGTCCGGC
This sequence comes from Paraburkholderia sp. D15, assembly GCF_029910215.1. NCBI lineage: Bacteria > Pseudomonadati > Pseudomonadota > Betaproteobacteria > Burkholderiales > Burkholderiaceae > Paraburkholderia > Paraburkholderia sp. D15. Next base: position 1,509,268 of record NZ_CP110395.1, read on the forward strand.
GCCATCGTGGCGCCGCTTCGGATAGAGAGTTCCGTCATGTTCGGTTTCGCGTTTTATATCGCCATGTATCTGGTCGGCAATTACCTGTCGACGCGCTTCGCGCTGCCGGTGCCGGGCGCGATCATCGGACTTGGCCTCGTGTTCGCCATGCTGAGCGCGCGCGGCAGGATCGACGCGCCGCTCAAGGCGTCGTCCGACACGTTGCTGCGCTATCTCGCGCTGATGCTGGTGCCGACCTGCGTGGGCGTGGTCAAGCTGATTCACAGCGTGCCGCCGGGCATCCTGAGCCTGATCGTGGTGCTGGTGCTCGCGCTGGTGGCCGGCTGTCTCGCCGTCGCGTGGATCGCCAATGCGCTGCTCGGGCGCCGTCATGCGGCGGCGCGGGCGGTGACGCCCTGAAGCACAGTTGAGTTGCCTCTGAATGGCGGACGGGTCGCTGCGGGGTCGAACCCGCCCTGCACCCAGCCGCACCCAGGTTTCAACGGAAATTACGCCATCAATCTGGAACAACCGATGTTCGCCATGCCCATATTCGCCAGCTCGCTGGGTTTCATCGCACTCACCATCGCCGCCTATTCGGCCGGCAACTGGCTATATCTGCGCTCGGGGAAACTGCCCGTGCTGCAACCGGTGATGCTGGCCACCGCCGCGCTCGTCGCGTTGCTGCTCGGCACGGGTTTGCCGTACAGCCAGTATTTCGACGCCACCAGTCCGCTGCATACGCTGCTGGGACCGGCGGTGGTGGCGCTGGCCGTGCCGCTTTACGAGAACGTTCACAAGGCGCGCGCGGTGCTGTTGCCGATTCTCCTGGCCACGCTGCTCGGCGGTCTCGCCGTGACCGGCAGCGCGCTGCTGCTCGGGCATCTGTTCGGCTTGAGCCCGCTGATGGAGCGCGCGCTCAGCACCAAATCCGTGACCACGCCGATCGCGCTTTCCGTGGCCGACAAGATCGGCGGATCGGTGCCGCTCACCATTCTCGGCGTGTTCGTCACCGGGCTGGCCGGCGTCACCCTGACGCCGTACCTGCTGAAGGCGATCGGCGTCGACAGTCCGGCCGTAAAGGGCTTCACGCTGGGCGTGACGGCCCATACCTTCGGCATCACGCGTGCCGTCGAATTCGGCTCGGAGGCGGTGGCGTTCGCCACGCTCGGCATGGCGCTGATGGGTTGTGCGTCGGCCGTCCTCGTTCCCGCGATTTTCCGCTTGTTCTGACCGACCAAGCCGGGCTTTGCCCTTCGATCGCGAGCTAGCCACCGCGATCGGAGGGCGGCCCATCTCTCGTGGTTTCCCGGCGCCGTTCGTGTCTGTCTGCTCTTTTCAGGCGGCAGGCTGGGCGCCGCTTTGTCTGCCGTCACGTCGACCCGTCGCCATGCCGTTGCGTCGTATGTCGCCATGCCGGTGGGTTCACCGGCATATCTGGAGTCGGGATGACATCCCATTTCGAGCAGGAATATCAAGCGCTGTTCACCGCGGAGCCGTCGGCCGCGAACGGCAAGCAGGTGCTGGACGATCCTTATCTGCATCGTTTGCAGCGCCGACATTTTTATCTGTTCGACGTGCTGCCGACGATCGGCACGCTGGTCGCGCTGGCCTCGCTCGCATGGCGAGCGCCCGGCGTGGCCGAATTGCTGGCCTGCTTCACGCTGTGGCTGGTCTCGGGACTCGGCATTTCCGCCGGCTACCACCGGCTGTTCGCACATCGCTCGTGGCAGACCGGCCGCGCGATCCAGACGCTGCTGGCCATCGCCGGGTCGATGGCGGGGCAGGGCGGCGTGATCTCGTGGGTCGCGATGCACCGGCGGCATCACGAACGCGGCGACCGCGAGGGCGACATGCATTCGCCGAACCTGCACGGCAACGGCGTGCGCAATAAATTGCGCGGTTTCGTGCATGCGCACTTCACGTGGATGATCGCGCATCCGTATCCGAACGTGCTGCACTACGCGCCGGACCTGCTGCGCGAGCGGCATCTCGTGTGGGTCGGCCGTCGCTATCACCTGTGGGTCGCGCTGGGCTTCGTATTGCCGGCGCTGGCGTGCGCGCTGCTGGAACGGTCGTGGAGCGCTCTGGTGGGCGGGTTTCTGTGGGGCGGCATGGTGCGCATGTTCATCCTCGCGCAGGGCATCTGGTCGCTCAATTCGTTTTGCCATCTGATCGGCCGGCGCTGTTTCGTCACGCGCGATCAAAGCCGCAACATCGGCTGGCTGGCGCCGCTGATTTTCGGCGAGTCCTGGCATCACAACCATCATGCGTTTCCGGGCTCGGCGTCGTTCGGTCTCGCGTGGTACCGGATCGATCCGGGCTACTGGTTCATCCGTTCGCTCGGCGCGCTCGGTCTCGCGCGCCGCATCAAGGTGCCCTCGCGCGAGCAGATCGGCGCGCGCGTCGTGACTCACGCAGCCTCGTGGCCCGCTCACGCCGAATGACGAATCGCACACAGGCGGGCACGCGCGCCGCGCGAACCCGCCACGGCTTCAATGGAGAGGAAATCAGATGAACGCGGTCATGCAGGACAGTCAGCAGCAACGCATCGTTTACTGGTGCGCGGATTTCATCGGCAAGGTGCTCAACGTCGATCCGATCTCGATCGGGCCGGATGACGAGTTCGATTCGTTCGGTCTCGACTCGGCGTTGACGACGTCGATGATCATCGAAATGGAGAACTGGCTGAATGCCGAGGTGTCGCCGTCGGTGTTCTTCGAGCAGGTCACGCTCGGCGATATCGCGGCCGAGATCGCGCGGCGCGTGCGGGCCTGACGCGCTTCCACACCGACGCGCACATCACAGGAGACGAGCTTGCACGCAACCGACGCAACCGACGCCATGGAAACATCCGGCACCACCGCCGCAACCCGCACGCCCGGCGCGGCCAGCACCGGCCGCGCGCCGCTCACGGCGACGCTCACCGGTCCCGCGACGCTGGAGCCGGCCTACGGCGGTTCCGCCGACGCGGTGAAGTACCACTACGACGTGAGCCGCGCGTTCTACCAGCTCTGGCTCGACGACACGATGAGCTACTCGGCCGCGCTGTGGGACGAAGCCGCCGGACCGGCGGACACGCTCGAAGCGGCGCAGCGCCGCAAGATCGCGTTTCACCTGGACCACGCGCGCGCCGGTTCGGCGCGGCGGCTGCTCGACATCGGCTGCGGCTGGGGCGGGCTGGTCGGCGCCGCCGCCCGCCTGCCGACAATGCGCGAGGTCGTCGGCCTGACGCTCAGCGACGACCAGGCGCACTACGTCCGCGCGATGCAGCTCGCCAACGCCGACATCCGGCTGGAGAGCTGGGTCGATCACGCGCCCGCCGAACGCTACGACTCGATCGTGTCGATCGGCGCGTTCGAACACTTCGCGAAGCCTGCCGATACGGTCGAGGAAAAGATCGCGGTGTATCGCGACTTCTTCGAGAAGTGCCGGGGCTGGCTCGCGCCCGGCGGCCGCATGTCGCTGCAGACCATCGCTTACGGCAGCATGCGCCGCGAGGAGGCGAGCGCGTTCATCAACAACGAGATCTTCCCGATCGCCGATCTGCCGCGTCTCGCCGAGATCGCGCAGGCGGCCGACGGCGTGCTCGAAATCAGCGCGGTGCGCAACGACCGCCTTCACTATGCCCGCACGATGGAGCGCTGGGCGGGTAATCTGCGGCAACGTTTCGGCGAAGCGGTCGAGCTGGTCGGCGAGACGACGGCGCAGCGTTACCTGACTTATCTGACGCAATCGTCGGTGGGGTTCTACATGGGCAAGATCGGCCTGCTGCGCATCGCGTTGCGGCCGATCTCGACGCGTTCGACCGAAAATCGCGAGGCCTGAGTGTCGAGCCGCTTCTCTTCGAACCCGGCGCCGCCGGCGGCCGACGCGACGGAGCGTCTGCGCTTCAATCCGCTGGAGGCCGGCTTCCGGCAGGATCCGTATCCGCTGTATGCGCGTCTGCGGGACGAGGCGCCGTATCTGCGCACGCTCGGCATGCTGGTGCTGACGCGTCATGCCGACGTGCGGGCGGCGCTGCGCGAGCGGCGCCTGAGCGTGGACCTGATCCCGGCGACGCTTTCCGCCGGCGCCGCCCGGCTGAAGATCGACGGCGCGCAGCAGGTCGAGCGCTTCATTCGTAATTCGATCGTGTTCACCGATAGTCCCGAGCATCTGCGGCTGCGCCGATTGATCAACCAGGCGTATACGCCCGCGGCGCTGGCGCGGCTCGATGCGGTCATCGCCCGCGAGGTCGATGCGCTGCTCGCGCCCGCGCTCGCGGCGGGCTGCGTCGAGGCGATCGGCGAGCTGGCCGCGCCACTGCCGCTCCATGTCCTATGCGCGTGGATGGGCGTGCCCGCCGACGCGCGCGCGTCGATCGGCACGCGGATCGGCGCGCTGCGCGCACTGCTGGACCCCGGCATGATGACGCGCGCGCACTACGGCCAGGCGATCGCCTCGACCGCTGATCTGACGCGATGGTTCGTCGCTCACGCGCGCGACGGCGCCGCGTCGCGCGACGGCGACTCGCTGATCGCGCGGCTCGCCGCGGCACGCAGCGACGGCGACCGTCTGAGCGAAACCGAGGTGGCGTTCGCCTGCATCATGTCGTTCGTGGCGGGCAACGAAACGACGCAGTGTCTGGTCGGCAATACGCTCGACATGCTGCTGTCGCGTCCTGACGACCTTGCCCGTCTGCGCGAACGGCCCGAGCTGATCGATGCGGCGATCGAAGAGAGCATCCGTTATCAAAGTCCATTGCAACTGACCAAGCGGGTCGCGCCGCAGGCGCTCGAAATCAATGGTCATGGGGTCGCACGGGGCGAGCAGATCCTGCTGTGTCTCGGCGCGGCGAATCGCGACGCGAGCGTGTTCGACGCGCCCGACGAGGTACGTATCGAGCGCGAGCCCGGCGCGCAACTGGGCTTCGGCAGCGGCATGCACGCGTGTCTGGGCGGCGCGTTGGCGCGGCGCCAGGCGCGGGCGTGTCTCGTCGCGTTGCTGGAACGCACGGAGACGATCGAGCGGGCCGGCGATGCAGGGCGTTGGCAGACTCGCAGCCTGATTCTGCGTGGGCTCGACGGGTTGCCGATACGGCTCGTGCGGCGTGGTGCCAGTCTGGGTGCGGGCACGTATATGGGCATGGGCGCGGTTGCGGACGTGGACGTGGACGTGGACGCTGGCGGACGCGAACGGGCCGGATGCCTGGTCGGGGAGAGCGGTGCGGATATGAGGCCGCCGCTTCTGTGCGCGGCCGGTAGCGCCGCTACGCCGAGCACGCTGGCGAGCCTCGCGCGGTATTGGGCCACGCATCGGCCTGAACGGCGCGCATTCGTATTTCTCGGTGCGGACAACCAGGAAATCGAAACCTTGAGCTTCGCGCAACTCGACGCGGCCGCGCGCCGGGTCGCGTTGCAACTGTCGACGGGCGCCGCGCCGGGCAGCCGTGCGTTGTTGATGTTTCCGTCGGGACTGTCGTTCATCGTCGCGTTTTTCGCCTGTCACTATGCGGGGCTCGTCCCCGTGCCGCTCGCGGCGGGGCAGGGGCTACGCCTGCGCGATGCGGTGCTGTCGATCGCGCTCGACAGCCAGCCCGCGCTGCTGCTGACCACGCCCGCTTCGCTCGATGCGTGCATCGCACGCTTTGCCGACGAACCCGCATTGCGGACAGTGCGCTGCATGAGCGTCGCCTGGCGCGATCACGCTGATCGCGCCGAACACGCGCGCGTCCGTGAACACGTCGAAAACGTCGAACACGAAAATTGCGCCGATCGCGCGATCAACGTCCCATGCACTGAAGTCTGGCGATCCGGCGCGTCGTCAAACGCCTCGGCCGCCGACGACGATCTCGCGTTCATTCAGTACACCTCGGGCTCGACGTCCGCGCCGAAAGGCGTGTGCGTCACGCATGCGAATCTGTTCGCCAATCTGCGGATGCAGCGCATCGCGATGGGCCATGCGTGGGGATCGGCCTTTGTCGGCTGGGCGCCGCTTCATCACGACATGGGGCTGATCGCGAACGTGCTGGAGCCGTTCTATCTCGGCGGTCTCGCCGTGCTGATGTCGCCGGCGCAATTCGCGCAGTCGCCATGGTTGTGGCTGCGCGCGATTTCCCGCTATCGCGCGCGCGCCAGCGGCGGTCCGGACTTTGCGTTTGCGCTGTGCGTTGCGCGCAGGCAGCGGATTCTCGACGAAGCGCCCGACCTGTCGTGCTGGCGGCTCGCATTCAACAGCGCGGAACCGGTGCGAGCCGACACGCTGCGCGCGTTCGCCGCCGCGTTCGCGCCGCTCGGCTTTCGTGCCGAAGCGCTGTACCCGTGCTATGGAATGGCCGAGGCAACCTTGCTGGTCTCGGGCGGCGCGCCACGCGCGTTGCCGGCGATCGTCGCGTTCGACAAGGCCGCGCTCGAACGAGGCAAGGCGCTCGCGGCGCATGACGCGTCGCCCGCGCGCGAACTGGTCGGATGTGGACAGGCTTTGTCCGGCGAGCGGCTGGCCATCGTCGAGCCGCGCACGTCGTGTCGTCTGCCCGAGGGCAGGATCGGCGAAATATGGGTGCACGGTCCGCATATTCCGCACGCGTACTGGAATCAGCCGGCGGCGTCGGGCGCGACGTTGCGCGCGCGGCTTGCCGACGAAAACGCATCGGCCGACACGGGGTCTGCCGCAACAGCATCTCCTTCAGCCAACGCTCCCACCTGGCTACGCACCGGCGACCTCGGTTTCCTGCTCGACGGCGAACTGTTCATCACCGGCCGTCTGAAGGACGTGCTCGTGCTGCGCGGCAGGAACCTCTATCCGCAGGATGTGGAGCGGCATGCCGAGCAGGCTTTCGCCGGACTCAGGCCGAATGCATCGGCGGCGATTGCGGGCGATGCCGGGCAGATTGTGCTGATCCAGGAAGTCGAGCGCTCGGCGCGGCGAAACATCGATGTGCAGGCGGCCGTTCGCACGATCCGGCGTGCGGTGCTGCACGAGTTCGAGTTCACGCTGCACGACATCGTGCTGGTCGAGCCGGGTTCGATTCCGAAGACATCGAGTGGAAAAATCCGCCGCGCCGAGACACGCGCGCGTCTGCTGGCGGGGACGCTCGACCGCCTCGCGCCGATACGGACCTCCCCAGCGATGTCCACGCGCGCGCCGCCGCAGGTTTTCACGTATGCACCGGCGCATGAGCCGGCAGACAAGCGGGCGGATCAGCCAACGCACGACGCGCCCGACGGCACGCGTGCAACGATTCAAGACGCCGCCTGAGGCGGCCAGACGACGGGGGACAAGGGCATGGAAAGCGTTCAGCGGAGCCGGGCACCCAGCCCGGGAGAAGTCCACGTGTTGCCGGTCGCGCGCGGAGCGGCGGCGTGGCGCGGCGGGCCCGAGGCCGGCGGCTATTCGCGCGAGCAACTGGAGGCGGTGATCGCGCGCACGCCGTTCGCGAGCTGGCTCGACGCGAAGCTCGAAGCGTACGGCAATGGTCACGTCGCGCTATCGGTGCCGTTGCGGCGCGAGTTGACGATGCATCACGGTTTCGCGCATGGCGCGGTGATCGGTTTTCTGGCTGACAGCGCGTGCGCATGGGCGGCCACTTCGCTGGTCGGTGACGTGCTGACCGCCGAGTACAAACTCAATCTGATGGCGCCCGGCGCCGGCGACGTGCTGATGAGCGTCGGCGATGTGATCGACGTTTCGGGCCGCCAGGTCGTGTGCCGCGCCGACGTGTTCAGCGTACTCGGCGAGCGCACGCGTCTGGTTGCCACCGCGCTTGCCACGCTGGCCCGCTACAAGTGAACGCAAGGGCACGCGGCCATACGCCGATCACGCTGTCCGGACAAAAACCATCGAGAACCCCATGATCGCTTTCGAGGAAATGCCGCCCACCGCACCGCACGCGCCGCTGGTCTGGCACATCACGCACGGCCAGCATGCCGATGCGGCAACCGTGCGTGACTGGCTCGCCACGCAGCGCACGCTGTACGACGCGCGGCTCGACCGCTACGGCGCGGTGCTGATTCGCGGCTTCGCCGCGCTGCGCGCCGCGGAAGATTTCGCCATCGTGCTCGGCGCGACCGGCGCGGATCTGCTCGACTACGTGGGCGGCACGTCGCCGCGCCGCGCGGTGTGCGGACGGATCATGACCGCCACCGAGGTGCCGTCCGACTACTCCATTCCGATTCACCAGGAGATGTCGTACACCGCGCACCCGCCGGCGCGGATCGCATTCTTCTGCGAGCGGCCGGCTGATGCCGGCGGCGAGACGACGCTCGCCGACATGCGCGAAGTGACGCGGCGCATCGGCGAGGACGTGTTGCAACGTTTCGCGTTGAAGGGCGGTGTGCAGTTGCGGCGCAATCTGCCGCTGCCGGAGCAGGCGGTATTGCGGCCCGGCGTGCCGAAACCGTGGACGGAGGTGTTCGGCACGACCCGGCGCGACACGGTCGAGACGACGGCCGCCGCGCGCGGCTGGCGCACCGGATGGCTCGACGACGGTTCGCTGCAACTGTGGCAGGAGGTGTTGCCCGCGACCCGCGTGCACCCGCGTACCGGCGACGAACTGTGGTTCAACCAGTTGCATATCTTCGCGCCGCTCGCGGCGCTGCGCTGGGCGCGCAAGGACGGCCGCCACGCGCTGGCCGGCCGGCTCGACGCCGCGTTGCGTGACACCCCCGAACGCGTCGACGGGATACTGCACGGCGACGGCACGCCGGTCGCTGACGCCGACGTGCTACATGTCGCGGAAGTGCTCGACGCGTGCGCGTTGCCGCACGCGTGGCAGGCCGGCGATCTGCTGATGCTCGACAATCTGCTGACCGGCCATGGCCGCAGGCAGTACCACGGCGCGCGCTCGATACTGACCGCGTTGATCGGTCCACGCGACCTATGCGATGCACGCGGGCCTGCCGATCCACCCGATGCGAACAGTCACGTGAACAAGGACTATCCGAACCCGGCGCACCGGACCGCAACCGCGCTCGACGAGGCGAACGCATGACACACGCATGGAAAACGCCCGGCGCCGGTCCGGTCGACGCATGGCTCGCCGACGATCACGCGGCGATCGACCCGGACTACGCGCACTCGCTCGCCTTGCTCAATCGCTGCCGGGCAGGCCAGAGCTGGCACAAGCACGGCACCTTCCGCGACCATCTGACGGGCGTCTACCGGATGCTCAAACTGTGGGGGCAGGACCGCGAGACCTGTCTGTGCGGGCTGTTTCACAGCGTGTATTCGAACGAGTACGTGGACCTCGCGCTGTTCGATCCGCAACACGGGCGCAGCGTGCTGGCCGAACATCTGGGCGCGGATGTCGAAGCGACCATTCATCTGTTCTGCACGATTCCACGGACCGCGTTCGTCAACGAACTGCTCGCGTGCGATGCGGTCCCCGCGCAAGGGCTACGGCTCACGCGTGCCGACGGCGAGACCTTCGGGTTGACGCGCCGGCAAACGGCGATGTTTCTCGTCGTCACGGTCGCCGATCTGGTGGAGCAATGGTATAGCTGGCAGGAGGATACGATGGCCGGCTATCCGCATACCGGCCACGTACCGGCCGCGCCATTGTGGAGCGTGACGCTGTGGCCGGGGCCGTTCCGTCCCGGTTCGTCGGCGTTGCATCTCGCGTCGCGGCTCGCGCGTCATCTGCCGGCGCTCGGCGTGCCGGTGCCACCGGTTTTCGAGGCCTGCACGCGGACGCTCCCGCAAGCGGACGAAGCCGCCGCCAGCGCACTCTACTGGCAGGTCAGCGCCCAAGGCATGCCGCTGGTGCAGCCGCGTGCCGCGCGGCATCTGCTCGAGGCCGCCATCGAGCGGAACCCGTGGGTCGGCGAGCCGTATCTGCTGCTCGCGCAGCTCGATCTGATGGCAGGGGAATTCGATGCGGCGCGCGAGGCCGCGCTTCGCGGACTCGCGCTGTTGAGCGGATGGGGCGTGTCGTGGGATAAACGCGTGTCGTGGCAGGGATGGATCGTGTGGGGGCGTTTGCTCGCGCAGAAGGCCGCTCGCCGCGAGTGGCCCGACACGCTGCGCGATTTCAACAACCTGGGCTGGGTCGATCCCGAGCCAGTGGTGCAGGCGTCGTAGCCACAACGGTAGCGATAGCTTTCGCCATCGCCATCGCCATCGCCATCGCCATCGCCGAAAAACTCAGCCCGCCGCTTCCACCAGCGCGCCACGCCCGAGCGCGTTGCGAATCGCCTCCGCGAGTTCGGCGGCGGCGAACTTCGCCACATAGCCGTTCGCGCCCGCGTTCTTCACGTGCGCTTCGTTCGCCGCGCCAGTCAGCGACGAATGGATGATCACCGGAATGTCCCGCGTCCTTTCGTCGGCCTTGATCTGCCGGGTCAACATGAAGCCGTCCATCTCCGGCATTTCCAGGTCCGTCAGCACCAGCGCGATCGAATCCTTCGCGCGTCCGCCGTTCGCCTGGGCTTCGCGCGCGACCTGCTGCAACGTGCTCCACGCTTCCTCGCCGGTCTTCGTCATCACGTAGTCCGCGCCGATCGCGGTCAACGCCTGCTCGATCAGCTTGCGTGCGAAGCCGGAGTCGTCGGCTGCAAGAATCTTCGCGCCGCGCCGGATACCCAGCGCATCGCCCATCACCGATTCCGGATCGACGCTCGGATGCTGCGACGGGAAGACGTCGCGCAACACCTGCTCGACGTCGATCACCTGCGCGAGGCGCGAATCGCCGGTGTTGCCGTCGATCCGCGCGATGCTCGTCACCAGATTGCCGCCCGCCGCGCCTTCGGCCGACAGCACCTGGTTCCATTCGAGCCGCACGATATCGTCGACTTCTTCCACCGCAAACGCTTGCGTCGACCGCGCGAACTCCGTCACCAGCAGAATGTTCAGACCGCGCGTCGGCTCGCAACCCATCAGGCGCGGCAGGTCGATCACCGGAATGATCTGCCCGCGAATGTCCACCGCACCCATCACGAACGGCGACGAACCGGCGATCGGCGTCACCTGCGGCATCGTCGAGATTTCCCGCACCTTGAAGACGTTGATGCCGTAAAGCTCGTGCTGATCGCTGCCGGGAACCGAACCCAACCGGTACAGCAGCAGCTCGAATTTGTTGGAACTCGTCAGGTTGGTGCGTTCGTCGTTCGCGCGGTGATCTACTGCCATCGGCTTTCTCCAGAATTGCGGTGCGCGTGGTTACGCCAGTCAGCCGCGTCGTTCGGCGCTGGTGCGCGCCCTACCTTTCCGTTATCGGCGTCGGCGGCAAAAAATTCAGCGCTCGCGAGCCGTTTCGCGTGCATTTTCAGTATTTCTGATGGTTAACACCCAGGCGGCTCGAAGCGGGTCCGGCAAATTGCCGCGAAGGCCATGCCGATAAGGCTGTAGCGGCCTATTCATATGAAGGTTACCTAAGGTTACAGAAGCGACAGCGTCGTATCACATGGTGCGCAACGCGCCTCCTAGAATTTCCAGCGAATCGGGGCGTGGCGCAGTCAGTGTCTCGCAAGCTGACTGCAAGGTCCGCGATGTGTTCGCGCGTCGTTCGGGCCTGCAGGCCGCGCCATCGCTTTCACCGGCTTCCGCCTGCTTTCACTACAAGGAGAACATATGATCCGCCTGCCTCTCGCCACCCTCACCAGTGCCTGCATGGCCAGCCTGCTCGTCGTCGCCACGGCGGCCCACGCGCAGAATGCCGCACCGGCCGCCGACGCGAGCCGTCTGCATGCCGCCGATCAGACCTTCATCGCCGACGGCACCCAGGTCGTCGCCACCCAGCGCGACGCCGCGCGCATCGCGACCGCACGTTCCAGCGACCGCGACGTGAAGGCCTTCGCCGAACGCGTGTCGACCGACAACGCGAAGATCACCGCCGCGTTGCGCGCCGCCAGCCCGCGCGGCGTCGACGTGCCGAAGAACGATCCCGATGCGGCGACGCTCGCGAGCATCAACAACCTGCGCGGCGCCGATTTCGACAAGGCGTACATCGAGCAGGTCGCGCTCGCCGGCGAGCAGAAGGCGCTGTCCGCATTCCAGGCTGAAATCGCCTCGGGCCGCGACGAACAGTTGAAGGCGGTCGCGAAGCAGTCGCTGCCGGCCATCCAGGCGCAATACGCGGCGGCGCAGGATCTCGCCAAACGCAAGCATCTCGCCACGAACGCGCAATAAGCGGCGAGGCCGCGCGTCGCGTTGCGGCGTGACGCGCGGTTTTGCCTGATGGGTGTGACGCGACGCGTCGCCCATTTCGGCGATAATCGGCCTCTTTCTTTCGATGCCGATGCGCACGCGAAGCTGATGTCGAGTTCGTGTGCGCCGTCCTGGTAGAAGGAAAACGCCCTCAACGTTTCCATCGCATTCACTTCAAGCTCACCGTATGGGCAAGCCTGCCAATCTGCCGCAACAGTTGGACTCGATGCTTCGGCAAGCCGTCGCGCTTCAGCAGAACGGCGCACTCGCCGAAGCCGGAGAACTCTATCGCGAGATCCTCGAACTCAAACCGCGCCACTTCGACGCGCTGCAACTGCTCGGCGCGCTCGCGCTGCAGGCGGGGCGTCTGGAAGAGGGCGTCGAGTTGCTGAAAAAAGCGCTCGCGGTCAACGCGAGACAGGCGCCGATCCATTCGAATCTCGCCTATGCGCTGAATGCGCTGCGGCGCTTCGACGAAGGCCTCGCCAGCGCCGAACGTGCGCTCGCGTTGCAGCCGGATTTCCCCGATGCATTGAACAATCGCGGTAACGCCCAGGCGGGCCTCGACCGCCCGCTCGACGCGCTCGGCAGCTTCGATCGCGCGATCGTGCGCACGCCGGCTTTCGCGCAGGCCTGGAACAATCGCGCGTGCGTGCTGCGCGATCTCGGACGGCCGGAAGATGCGCTTGCCAGTTGCGACCGCGCGCTCGAATTGCAGCCCGGCTATCCGGACGCATGGAGCAATCGCGGCAACGCGCTCAGCGACCTGAACCAGCCGCAACAGGCGGAGCAAAGTTACCGGCGCGCGCTCGAACTCGCGCCGTCGTTCGCGGATGCGTGGAATAACCTGGGCCTCACGCAGATCGATCTCGACCGCCATGCGGACGCGCTCGCGAGCTACCAGCGCGCATTGGCCGTGAATCCCGATGCCGCCGAAACGCACTGGAACGAGTCGCTGTGTCTGCTGCAGATGGGGCAGCTCGAAGCGGGCTTTCGTGCATACGAATGGCGTTGGGAGCGCGATCGCATCAAGGCGGGCCGCCGCGTGTTCGCGCAGCCAGTATGGCTCGGCGATTTTCCGCTGGAAGGCAAGACGATTCTGTTGCACGCGGAGCAGGGGCTCGGCGATACCTTGCAGTTCTGCCGCTACGCGGCGCTCGTGTCGAAGCTCGGTGCGAAGGTCGTGCTCGAAGTGCAGCCGGAGTTGCTGCGTCTGCTGACGACGCTCGACGGTGTGGATCAATTGATCGAAGCGGGCCAGCCGTTGCCGCCGTTCGACTGCCATTGTCCGCTGCTGAGTCTGCCGCTCGCGCTTGGCACGAAGCTCGATAGCATTCCGTCGGCCACGCCGTATCTGTTCGCGCAAACGCGCGCCGCCGAAACCTGGCGCGTGCGGCTGAACGACGGCGCGCAAGGCCGGCTCAAGGTCGGACTCGTATGGGCGGGCGGCAACCGGCCGCACGTCGCCGAGCTGCGCAAGAACGATGCGAGACGTTCGATCGCGTTCGAACGTCTGGCGCCGCTGCTCGACGTGCCGCACGTGCAGTTCTTCAGCCTGCAGAAAGGCGCCGCCGCGCGGCAACTGGCGGACAGCGGCATGGGTCATGCCGTGATCGATTACACGGAAGAACTGCACGATTTCGCCGACACCGCCGCGCTGGTCGCGCAACTCGACCTGGTGATTTCCGTCGACACGTCCACCGCGCATCTGGCCGGCGCGCTGGACCGTCCGGTGTGGATCCTGAACCGCTTCGACACCTGCTGGCGCTGGATGCTCGAACGCAGCGACACGCCGTGGTACCCGAGCGCGCGGCTGTTCCGTCAGCCGGAACTGGGCGACTGGGGCAGCGTGATTCTCGCCGCGCGCGACGCGCTGGCCGGGCTGACCAGGCTGACTGCAACGCGAGCCTGACCTGCCGCGCTCGCCGACGTGTGCGGGTGGACGCGCGTAGACTGGACGTCCGTTCATCGACGGCTAGGCCACGGAGATTCATCAATGGAATACAGACATCTGGGTGCTTCCGGCTTCAAGGTGCCGGTACTGAGTTTCGGCACCGGCACATTCGGCGGCAAGGGCGAGTTTTTCGAGGCATGGGGCAACAGCGACGTCGCCGACGCGCGTCGTCTGATCGACATCTGTTTCGACGCGGGCGTCACCATGTTCGACACCGCGGACATCTACTCGAGCGGCGCTTCCGAAGCGGTGCTCGGCGAGGCGCTGAAGGGCAAGCGCGATCAAGCCATCATTTCGACCAAGGCGACCTTCCGTTTCGACGACGGTCCGAACAACGTCGGCTCGTCGCGCTTCCATCTGATCCAGGCGGTGGACGCCGCGCTCAAGCGTCTGCAAACCGACTACATCGACCTGTTCCAGCTGCACGGTTTCGACGCGCGAACGCCGGTCGCCGAAGTGCTGTCCACGCTCGACGATCTGGTGCGTGCGGGCAAGATCCGCTATACCGGCGTGTCGAATTTTTCCGGCTGGCATCTGATGAAATCGCAGGATGTCGCCGATCGTTACGGCTATCCGCGCTATGTCGCGAATCAGACGTACTACTCGCTGGTGGGACGCGATTACGAGTGGGAGCTGATGCCGCTCGGCATCGATCAGGGCGTCGGCGCGGTGGTGTGGAGTCCGCTCGGCTGGGGGCGTCTCACCGGCAAGATCAAACGCGGCCAGCCGTTGCCCGAGACGAGCCGTCTGCACAAGACGGCCGACATGGGGCCGCCGGTGCCGGAAGACTATCTGTTCCGCGTGCTCGACGCGATCGACGAGGTCGCCGCCGAAACCGGCAAGACCGTGCCGCAGATCGCGCTGAACTGGCTGCTGCAGCGTCCCACCGTGTCGACCGTGCTGATCGGCGCGCGCAACGAGGAGCAACTGCGGCAGAACCTCGGCGCGGTAGGCTGGAATCTGACGCCGGAGCAGGTCGCGAAGCTCGACGCGGCGAGCGCCGTGCGGCCCGTGTATCCGTACTGGCATCAGGAAGGGTTCACCGAACGGAATCCGAAGCCGGTCTGAGCGCCGCCTGATTAGCGGCCGTCATTCAGCGCGTCGCCGCGCGCTCCGCTCGCACGCGATCTCGCGTGATCGGGTGGGGCGCGCGGCGATTTCGTTTTTCCGCCGCGGCGCGTATGAAGGGCACGCGCTGCAAGGGTGACGCGATCAGTTGCGGTAGCCCCGGCTGGCGAAGTGTCTGCTATGTGGCGTCGATATGACGTGACGGCGTGGGATGATACGCGCCGTGCCGGACCATGCGGGGTGTTGGATCCGGCAAACATTGAATACGACGCGCCCTGACGGCGCGTCACGACAGGAGCAGGGCGATGATAGATGGACTGGTGGGCGGACGTTTGTATGGCGAAGCGCAGATCCGCACCGGACAGAACGGCAGCCGTTACGTTACGTGCAAGGTCCGCGCGACGACCAACGACGGCGACACGATCTTCGTCAACGTGATCGCGTTCGACGAGGGCGTGCAAACCGCGCTGCTCGCGTTGAGCGATGCGGACAGCGTCGCACTGAGCGGCACGCTGACGCCGAAAGTGTGGACCGACAAGAATGGGCTCGTGAAACCGGCGATCGACATGGTCGCGCACCGGGTGCTGAGTGCCCACGAAGGGCGCCGCGACGACGAAGCCTGAGCGACGCTGCGCGGCTCGCCGCCGCGCCGCTTCGTTATGGCGGAAATACGCCGAAATGTGTTCTTCGTGGTTAACCCCACGTCATACTCGCGCGACATAGTGTCATTCTCGAACGCGCAAGAAATCGTCCGCGTATCGAGGGACGAGAAAAAATGACCGCACGCGGGTGCACGGAATCGGCGCCGGCGGCAGCGTTGAAAACGTCAATGCGTTGCAACGCTTGTCGCCCACCGGCCCCGCGTGATGCATGGGGGAAATCATGAATCGCAATCGTTCGCTCGGCGTCGTGACCGGCGCGGCGCAACTCGCCAGCGCCGACGTGCTGTGCCGTATCAGCGCGGCCTCGCGCCGGCCCGGCGCGGTTAAACCGTTCGATCTGCTGCTGGAACAGCGAAGCTGGCAAGGTCCGGCGTCGCAGAGCGCGGCGAGCGCCGCGTTCAAGATTCATGTGTTCGATGCACTGCGCGCTTTCGAGAAACGGGGCGTCGATGCGATCGTGCTGCCGTGCTTTCTCAGTCATACCTTCATCGACGAACTGACGGCGAATCTCGCCGTGCCGGTCGCGAACCTGATGAGCGCGCTGGCGGCGCATGTGCGCCGCACGTTTCCGACGGCGCGCCGGATCGGCGTGCTGACCTCCGACGCGATCCGCGCGGACGGTCTCTTCGAACGTTATTTCGATGCACGCAGTTACGACGTGCTGCATCCGCTGAACGAAGCGGGCGTGGACTGCGTGACGAGCGCGGTGCATGGCGACGACGGCATCAAGCGCGGCTGTTTTCACGGCCGGCCCATCGCGTTGTTGCGCGCGGCTTGCACGGACCTGATCGCGCAGGGCGCCGATCTGATCCTGCCGGGGCTCACGGAAATCGCGCTGCTCGCGCGCGCAATCGGCGAGCTGCCGGTGCCGTTCGTCGACGTCAATCTGGTCTACGCCCGCTACATCGCCACCGCGCAATTCGCGCAGCCCGCCGAGCTGCAGCGGCGGCGTTTCAAGGTCGGCGTGCTGGGCGGCGTGGGGCCGGCGGCGACCGTCGACTTCATGGACAAGCTGGTGCGCAATACGCCCGCCGCGCGCGATCAGGATCATCTGAAGGTGATGGTCGAACAGAATCCGCAGATTCCGGACCGCACGGATGCGCTGCTCGGCCGCGGCGCCGATCCCACGCTCGCGCTGTACGCCGCGTGCCGAACGCTCGAGGAGGGCGGCGCGGATCTGATCGCGATTCCGTGCAATACCGCGCATGCGTTTGTCGAACGGATCCAGCCGTCGCTGACGATTCCGATCGTGAATATGCTCACCTGTACCGTCGATTTCGTGCGCAGTGCGTTTCCGGACGTGCGCGAGATCGGCGTGCTCGCGACCAGCGGCACGCTGGCGAGCGGCGTGTACGCGGCGGCGCTCGACGCGCGCGGCTGTGTGCAGGTGGCGCCGCGCGCGGCCGCCCAGGCGCGCCTGATGAACGCGATCTACGGGCCGCGCGGCGCGAAGGCGGGTTTCTGGTCGGGTGAGTGCCGCGACGACTTCCGCGCCGCGATCGACGATCTCGTCGCCCAGGGCGTGCAAGTGATCGTGCTGGGTTGCACGGAGCTACCGCTGCTGATGGACGACCTGTCGACGCTCGACGCGCTGGGGCAGGCGGTGCGCTTCGTCGATCCGACCGAGGTGCTGGCGCGGCGTTGCGTGGCTTATGCGTTGGGGGCGGATGCCCCCGCGCCGGCGGTTTTTGCTTTGGAGCCGTCGGCTTTGCCGGGCGTGACGATGACGCCCGCCGTCGCGCCCGCGCCGGCGCTGGCGCCCAGAACGCGGCGTGGGCGTGTTCGCGATGGGGTTTGCGCACGTTCCCGCGTGCGTGCCACCGGACTGTTCAGCTAGTCCCGCTGTCCGGGCCGGCCGTTCGGACGGGGCCGCGCAACGCGGCTGGACGAACCGGATCGGGATGCGGGTCGGGATGCCCTACATGGCGCAAGGACAATCGTGCGGCGTCATGGAAAACTGTATAAACATACAGTATAGTATCCCGTTGCAACCGGGCGTCCGGCGTGTGATTCCGCCGGCCCGGCTGCCCCGAACTTGCGCGGTCGCGAGGCGTCCGTGAGAGGTGGCCCACTCCTTCAGACGGTCGGACAAATTGGCATCCAACGGTATTAACGGCAAAAGCGGCGGCAAAAGCGGCCGCAAGAGCGAAAGCGGCGGCGTGAGCGGCAAAAACGGTGCTGGCGGTGCTGGCGGCCCGGACCACGCAACCCGCGCCAACGGCATCATCAGGATTCGCGGCGCGCGCCAGCACAACCTCAAGAACGTCGACCTCGACGTCCGCACCGGCGAAATGACGGTCGTCACCGGGCCGTCCGGCTCCGGCAAGTCGAGCCTCGTGTTCGACACGCTCTACGCGGAAGGACAGCGGCGCTACGTCGAAACCTTCAGCGCGTACGCGCGCCAGTTCCTCGACCGCATGGACCGGCCGCAGGTCGACAAGGTGGACGGCGTGCCGCCCGCCATCGCGATCGACCAGACCAATCCGGTGCGCAGTTCGCGCTCCACGGTCGGCACCATGACGGAGCTCAACGACCATCTGAAGCTGCTGTACGCGCGCGCGGCCGAGCTGTTCGACCGGCAAACCGCGCTGCAGGTGCGTCACGACACGCCGGAAACGATCTACGCCGAATTGCAGGAGCGCATCGCGCGGCACGGCGAGGAACCGCGTCTCGTCGTCACGTTCCCGGTGGAATTGCCGGAGTCCGCATCGGAACAGGAGGTGGAGCAATGGCTGTCGGCAAGCGGCTATACCCGCGTGCAGGCACAGCGCGAAGTCGATTCGCCGACCGGCCGGCGCAAGCTGCTCGACGTGGTGGCCGACCGCTTCCGGCTGAGTTCGGTCGACAAGGCGCGCGTGGTCGAGGCGATCGAGGCGTCGCTCAAACGCGGCGGCGGGCGCGTGAATGTCTATGTGCTGCCGGCGTCCTCATCCGCGGCGGATGAAGCGCAGGGCGGCTCGGCGGCCGAGCCGGTCATCTGGCGTTTCTCCACCGGCCTGCATAGCCCGGAAAGCGATCTGCGCTACGCCGACCCGCAGCCGGCGCTGTTCTCGTTCAATTCGGCCTACGGCGCATGCGAAGTCTGCCGCGGCTTCGGCCGGGTGATCGGCGTCGATCTCGGGCTGGTGATTCCCGACGCGCGCAAGACGCTCAGCGAAGGCGCGATCAAGCCGATGCAAACGCCCGCGTGGAAGGAGTGCCAGGACGACCTGATGCGCTACGCGGCGAAGGCCGGCATCCGCCGCGGCACGCCGTGGGGCGAGCTGACCGACGCCGAGCGCGACTGGGTGATCAACGGCTCGCCGGACTGGAACGGCACGTGGCAGACGCATTGGTACGGCGTCAAACGCTTCTTCGATTATCTGGAGTCGAAGGCGTACAAGATGCACATTCGCGTGCTGCTGTCCAAATACCGCAGCTACACGCCGTGCGAAACCTGCGGCGGCGCGCGGCTGAAAACGGAATCGCTGCTGTGGCGTCTGGGCAGCAAGGCGAATGCCGACGAGGTGCTGCCCGAGGGCCGGCGCTTCATGCCGCGCGGCGTCGAATGGAACCGTGCGCAACTGGAGGCGCTGCCGGGCCTGACCGTGCACGATCTGATGCTGTTGCCGATCGAGCGCATCCGCCGTTTCTTCGACGAAATCAGTCTGCCCAGCGCGTTGCTCGACGACGCGCTGAAGCTGTTGCTCGCCGAGGTGCGCACGCGTCTGAAGTATCTGTGCGACGTCGGCCTCGGTTATCTGACGCTCGACCGGCAAAGCCGCACGTTGTCCGGCGGCGAGGTGCAGCGGATCAACCTGACCACGGCGCTCGGCACGTCGCTGACCAAGACGCTGTTCGTGCTCGACGAGCCGAGTATCGGTCTGCATCCGCGCGACCTGAACCGGATCGTCGAGGCGATGCACCGGCTGCGCGACGCGGGCAATACGCTGGTGGTGGTCGAGCACGATCCGTCGGTGATGCTCGCGGCGGATCGTTTGATCGACATGGGGCCGGGCCCGGGCGAACGCGGCGGCTCCATCATTTACGACGGCGCGCCGGAGGCGATCCGTTCGTCCGGCACGCTGACCGGCGAGTATCTGGGCGGGCGGCGCCACGTCGCGGATGCCGCGCACTGGGCGCGCCGTCCGGTGGATGACACCACGCCGCGCATCGTGCTGGAAGGCGCGACCGAACACAATCTGCGCGACGTCACGGTCGAGATTCCGCTGCAACGGCTCGTCTGCGTGACGGGGGTGTCCGGCTCCGGCAAGTCCACGCTGCTGCAGGACGTGCTGTATCCGGCCATGGCGCGGCACTTCGGCATTGCCACCGAATCGCCGGGCGCATTCCGCAGTCTGACGGGCGCGGATCAGGTGACCGACGTCGTGTTCGTCGACCAGTCGCCGATCGGCAAGACCGCGCGCTCGAATCCGGCGAGCTACGTCGGCGCATTCGACGAAATCCGCAAGCTGTTCGCCAAGGCGCCGCTCGCGCAGCAACGCGGCTACGGTCCCGGCATGTTCAGCTTCAACTCGGGCGACGGGCGTTGCCCGACCTGCGGCGGTTCGGGCTTCGAGCACATCGAAATGCAGTTCCTGAGCGACGTGTATCTGCGCTGTCCGGATTGCGATGGGCGCCGGTATCGCGCGGAACTGCTCGAAGTGAAGATCGAACGCGGCGAGCCGGCGCGCGCGCTGAGCATTGCCGACGTGCTTGAACTGACCGTCAGCGAGGCGGCCGCGTACTTCGCGAAAGACGCCGAGGTGTTGCGCGTGCTGCAACCCATCGTCGATGTCGGTCTCGAGTACGTGAAGCTCGGCCAGCCGGTGCCCACGTTGTCCGGCGGCGAAGCGCAGCGGCTCAAGCTGGCCGGTTTCCTTGCGGAATCGGCGCAGGCGGGGTCCGCGCGCAGCGCAAGGCAAGCGGTCGCGAAACGGTTGTTCATGTTCGACGAGCCGACCACCGGTCTGCATTTCGACGACATCGCCAAGCTGATGCGAGCGTTCGGCAAGCTGCTCGCGAGCGGTCATTCGCTGATCGTGATCGAACACAATCTCGACGTGATCCGCGCGGCGGACTGGCTGATCGACCTCGGGCCCGAGGGCGGCGACGGCGGCGGCCGGGTGTTGTGCGCGGGCACGCCCGAAGCGGTCAAGCAGTGCCCGGAGTCGCATACCGGCGAGGCGCTACTGCACTACGACCAGGCCATGGATGCGGCGGCCGAACCGGTGTCGCAAGGTCTGCCGTTGCAGAAGGCGCTGAGCGCGGCGCGCGCGCGCCGGGCGATCGAGGGCGAAGACGTGGTGCGCATCGTCAATGCGCGCGAGCACAACCTGAAAGCGCTGGACGTGGACATTCCGCACGGCAAGTTCAACGTGATTACCGGCGTGTCCGGTTCGGGCAAGTCCACGCTCGCGTTCGACATCCTGTTCCACGAAGGGCAGCGCCGTTATCTCGAGTCGTTGAACGCGTATGCGCGCTCCATCGTGCAACCGGCCGGGCGGCCCGAGGTCGACGCCGTGTACGGCATTCCGCCGACCGTCGCGATCGAGCAGCGGCTCTCGCGCGGCGGCCGCAAGAGTACCGTCGCGACCACGTCCGAGGTGTGGCACTTCCTGCGTCTGCTGTATGTGAAGCTCGGCTTGCAGCATTGCATTCACGACGGCACGCCGGTCACGTCGCAAAGCGTCGAGTCGATCGCCGCGCAACTGTTGCGCGATCACAAGGGGCAGCACGTCGGTTTCCTCGCGCCGCTGGTGGTGAACCGCAAAGGCGTGTACACCGATCTCGCGAAATGGGCGAAGGCGCGCGGCAACACGCACCTGCGCGTGGACGGCGAATTCGTGCCGGTGGACCCGTGGCCGAAGCTCGACCGTTTCCGCGAACACACCATCGAATTGCCGGTGACCGACCTCGTCGTATCGGCGGATCATGAAGCCGAGTTGCGCGCGGCGCTCGACCAGACGCTGGAGATCGGCAAGGGCGTAATGCATCTGCTGGCGCCGCTCGACGGTCTGCACGCCGCGCTCGGCGGCGGCAAGCCGACCGCGGCGCTCGGCGAAGTCAAGGTGTTGTCCACCAAGCGCGCGTGTCCGGTATGCGGCACCAGCTATCCGGAACTCGATCCGCGCATGTTCTCGTACAACAGCAAGCATGGCTGGTGTACGACGTGCGTCGGCACCGGCCTGGCGTTGACGCGCGAACAGCGTGCCGCGTACGACGACACGATCGTCGTCGACGACAATCGCGGGCGCGAGCAGAGTTTGCCATCGGAAGAACAGGAGCCCGAAGGTCTCGTCGACGAGCCGTGTCACGATTGCGGCGGCACGCGTCTGAATCCGACCGCGCGCGCGGTGACGTTCGACGCGCACGCGATCGTCGACGTCGCGCAATGGACCGTGTCCGATACGCGCGCGTGGATCGCCACGCTGGAAATGACCGGCCGCGACGCGGAAATCGCGCGTGACGTGATCAGCGAAATCGGCAGCCGGCTGCAGTTTCTCGAAGAAGTCGGGCTCGGCTATCTGAGCCTGGATCGCGCGGCGCCGAGCCTCTCCGGTGGCGAAGCGCAACGTATCCGCCTGGCCGCGCAACTGGGCAGCAATTTGCAAGGCGTGTGCTACGTGCTGGACGAACCGACCATCGGTTTGCATCCGCGTGACAACCAGATTTTGCTGAACGCGCTGCGCAAGCTGGGCGATAAGGGCAATACGCTGGTGGTCGTCGAGCATGACGAAGATACGATTCGGCGTGCCGACCATATCATCGATATCGGCCCCGGCGCGGGTAAGCGCGGCGGGACGCTGGTCGCGCAGGGCAGTGTCGCCGATCTGTCCGCGCAACCCGATTCGCTGACGGGTCAGTTTCTCGCGAACCCGATCGTGCATCCGTTGCAGCCGCGTCGCGAAGTCGTCGCCGCGGGCAAACGCGCGGCGGCCGTGCCGGACAACTGGCTCACCGTGCATCGCGCGAATCTGCACAATCTGCGCGACGTTACCGTGGGTATCCCATTGTCGCGGCTGGTCGCGATCACCGGCGTCAGCGGGTCCGGCAAGTCGACACTCGCGCGCGACGTGCTGATGACCAATCTGCTGGATGCGGTGGGGCGCTCGGTGCTGTCGTCGCCGGCCACGCGCCGGGCGCGCGCGGCGGCCGAGGACAAGCCGGCTGCGAACCGTCGTTCGAGCGTGCTGGCGCGGTCGGCGCCGCGCGCGCAATTGAACGTCACGCATGCGTGGCAAGGGTGCGAATCGATCACGGGTTGGGAGAGTATCGACCGTGTGCTCGAGGTCGATCAGACGCCGATCGGCAAGACGCCGCGTTCGTGTCCGGCCACGTATATCGGCGTGTGGGACGCGATCCGCAAACTGTTCGCCGGCACGCTCGAGGCGCGTGCGCGCGGCTATACGGCCTCGCGCTTCTCGTTCAATACCGGTGAGGGCCGCTGCCCCGCCTGCGAGGGGCAAGGCGTCCGCACGATCGGCATGAGCTTCCTGCCCGACGTGAAGGTGCCGTGCGACGTGTGCCACGGTCAGCGCTTCAATCCGGAGACGCTTGCGGTCACGTGGCGCGGCAAGAATATCGGCGACGTGCTGACCATGGAGATCGACGAGGCGGTCGAGTTCTTCGCGCCGATCTCGAACATCGCGCATCCGCTGCAATTGATGAAAGATGTCGGGCTGGGTTATTTAACGCTGGGGCAGCCATCGCCCACGTTGTCGGGCGGCGAGGCACAGCGGATCAAGCTGGTCACGGAACTGAGCAAGGTGCGCGACGACATCACGCGGCGCGGTCAGAAGCCGCCGCATACGCTGTACGTGCTCGACGAACCGACGGTCGGTCTGCATATGGCGGACGTCGCGAAACTGATTCGCGTGCTGCATCGTCTCGCGGATGGCGGCCATAGCGTCGTCGTTATCGAGCACGATCTGGATGTGATCGCCGAGGCGGACTGGATCATCGACCTGGGTCCGGAAGGCGGCGTCGGCGGCGGCGCGATCGTCGCGGCTACCGATCCCGAAGGGCTGGTTCGCGCCGCCGCGAGCCATACCGGCGCCGCGTTGCGGCCTGTGCTTGCGCGAACGCAGAACGGCGAGACGTCGGCGGTGGGCGAAGGCACGAACGGTTGAGGCGGCGCGGGCGATTCAGGCGGTCGTGGCGATTGATACCGCTGCAGAAGTTGTGGCGACAACGCTGACAAAGCAGAGCAGGGCGGTGCGATGGCAATGCGAATTGCCGTTGCACCGCTGCGCTTCAGTCCGCCAGCGCGAATCGCGAGTTGCGTCGGGAATGTCATCCGTCACAGGGCAAAAAACCAATACGCATCACGCAGCAAACGGATTATCTGTTCTGTCGGCTATATGTAATAAATCCGTATAAATTTGTAATTTAATAGCGTGCGCAATTGAAAACTTTATTCGCGGTGTCGTAAATACCGCTAAAAGTTTTTTCAAACACGCTTTCCGTTCTGCTATCTTCTCGCCTTCGGTGGCGGCGTCGTTCCGTCGACCGGTCATCAATAGTCCTTGCTGTTCACGCATCACGACGGTTACTTTGTGATCGTCGAGAAAGCCAAGCCTGACGGGCGTTGCAGCCCGATGGCAAGGCGTCGCGAGAACCCTCGAAGGACACCTCAATGCCGCTTGCATGAGCTGCGGCATCGCTATTGTCGGGCGTCGAAAGTCGCTTTTATATCCGTTCGACATACGCTAATTCTTTTAAAGCGGTGCAATTCCGGCATGAGTTAGAGTTACCTCTCTAAACTTAGTATGCTGACATCAAAAAAAGTTTGACCGCGCATTTTTTGTCCTGCTATCGTTCCCTCCCATGAAACGCATGTGACGTTGGCGCGGAAAATTCCTCGCGCCGCAGCGAACCTCGTTCGAGTCGTCGGATGCGTGGATGCGAAAAAGAAATCCGCGAGACAAATTTAATCTATTAGTACATCTACTTAGACTGGGCGAAGAATATCGCGGGACTCGTTACGTCCGTATCCCGTGACAGCTTGTGTATGCCGGATCTGAGCTGGAGAGCATGACAGTCGTTTTGTACTGCAAAGCGACTGCGCGTGCTATCGACCGGCTCGGCCGAAGTGAATGGAGAACGGTGCATGGTGGTCGCGGCACCCAGGCTCACTGCAGTTACAGCAATGGACGGTTCACGCCGGAGGAGTAAAGGTGGGTACGAAAGTTGAAGCACGATTTCCGGCAGCAGCGGCCCGCATGGAAAGGCCGGGGCGCCCGCGCGAGTTCGGGCGCAAGCAGCAGAATCCAGTACGCCGCTTCGGCGGCATCGCCGTCGTTCTGCTGCTGCACGTGGTGCTGATCTACGCACTCGTGAATGGCCTCGCCACCAAGGTCGTTCAGGTCATCCAGCATCCGATCGAAACCAAGATCATCGAGCCGGTGAAGCCGCCGCCGCCGCCTCCGCTGCCGACCGTGCAGTTGCCGCCGCCGAAGTTCGCGCCGCCGCCGCCGCCGTTCGTGCCGCCACCGGAAGTGCAGGTTCAGACGCCGCCGCAGCCGACCATCACGCATCAGGCCGCGCCGGTCGTTTCCGCGCCGGCAGTGGCTGCACCGACTCAGGCGCCGCCCGCGCCCAGCAAGCCGGTCAGCACCGAGGTCGGCGTGGTGTGCCCGAATTCGGATCAGATCCGCTCGTCGATCAAGTACCCGAAAGAAGCGCAGGAAAACAACGTAACGGGCGATGTGCTGGTCGAGTTCGTCGTGGACCCGCAAGGTCATATCACGAACGAGCGTGTCGCCAAGTCGTCGGATGATTCTTCACTCGATCGTGCAGCGTTCAACGCGGTCAAGCAGTTCACGTGCGTTTCCCAAGGCCAGGCTGTCCGTGTGCAAGTTCCGTTCTCGTTTAATCTGAACTGAGTGCACAGGCTGTTCGGTACCGGTAGCGATTTATCAGTCTTGGTTTAGCAGTTGTACTAATGAACATGGAGCAGGCATGAAGAAGCGTACTCTCGCCGCACTGGCGGCAACCCTGTTGTTCGCCGTAACCACGGTGGATACCTTTGTCGCACCGCATATGGCGCAGGCGCAGGCTAGCGACGCCACCGCGTCGGCAGCCGCCACGGCTTCGGCGGCTCCCGCCACGGCGGCCACCGCCGCGCCGCAGACGGCCGGCTCGGCCACGGATGAAGCCGTGCCGCCGCCGCAACCGGCCGCGAACGAAACCGTCAACAACCCCTACGGCCTCGGTGCGTTGTGGAAGAACGGCGACTTCGTCGCGCGCTTCGTGCTGATCCTGCTGGTGCTGATGTCGATGGGCAGCTGGTACATCATGATCACCAAGTTCTTCGAGCAGTTCCGTGCGAACCGCCGTGCGAAGAGCGCCGACGAGCAACTGTGGACGGCGCCGTCGCTGGTCGAAGGCACGAAGCTGCTCGACGAAGCGTCGCCGTTCCGCTTCATCGCCGAGACGGCGATCGAGGCCGGCGAACATCACGACGAAGCGCTGCTCGAAGCCGTCGATCGCAATACGTGGATCGACAACTCGGTGGAGCGCGCGATCACCAACGTATCGAACCGTCTGCAGGACGGCCTGGCCTTCCTCGGCACGGTCGGCTCGACTGCACCGTTCGTCGGTCTGTTCGGCACGGTGTGGGGTATCTATCACGCGCTGACCGCAATCGGTATCGCTGGTCAAGCATCGATCGACAAGGTCGCGGGTCCGGTGGGCGAGGCGCTGATCATGACCGCGATCGGTCTGGCGGTCGCGGTGCCGGCGGTGCTCGGCTACAACTTCCTGGTCCGCCGCAACAAGTCGGTGATGGAGCGGGTGCGTGCGTTCGGCGCCCAACTGCATACCGTGTTGCTGGCCGGCAGCCGTCGTTCGGCGCGTGCCGCATCGCGTGAAACGTCGCTGGCCCAATAAGCGGAGTCCGTCATGGCAATGAGCGTCGGGCAGGAAGACAACGACGAGGTGATCTCCACGATCAACACCACGCCGCTCGTGGACGTGATGCTGGTGCTGCTGATCATCTTCCTGATCACGATTCCGGTGGTCACGCACACGGTGCCGGTGCAGTTGCCGAAGGAGACGATCCAGCCGTTGCAGACCACGCCGAAGAGCATCGTCATCGCAATCAACAAGGATGGCGATCTGTTCTGGAACGAGAAGCAGGTCGATGCGCCGACGTTGCTGGCACGCCTGAAGACCGTGTCGGTGCAGACGCCGCAGCCGGAAGTGCACGTGCGCGGCGATCAGATGACGCGGTATGAGTTTATCGGCCGGGTCATCACGCAATGCGAGCGTGCGGGGATTGCGAAAGTTTCGTTCATCACGGAGCCGCCGGCGCGCGGCGAGTGAGATCGACAGGAGTCAAGAATGGGAATGAACGTATCCTCGGGCGGCGGCGAGCCGGACGTGATGGTCGACATCAACACCACGCCGTTGATCGACGTGATGCTGGTGCTGCTCATCATGCTGATCATCACGATCCCGATCCAGACGCACGCGATCAAGATGAATCTGCCGGTCGGCAATCCGCCGCCGCCGATCACGCAGCCGGAAGTCGTCCAGATCGACATCGATTTCGACGGCACCACCACCTGGAACGGGCAACCGGTTCCGGATCGCGCCGCGCTCGAATCGCGGCTCGCGCAGGTCGCGGCCGAGCCGGTGCAGGCGGAAATTCATCTGCGGCCCAACAAGCTGGTGCCGTACAAGGACGTCGCGGCTGTGATGGCGTCCGCGCAACGACTGGGCGCGACCAAGATCGGCCTGATCGGCAATGAGCAGTACATGCAATAGGAAAGGGCAATGCTAACGATCCATCAACGGTTCAGGCGCGCCGTCATCACGGCCGCGGTCGGCGGGTTCACCACGCTCGCGTTGCTGCCCACCGCCGCGCACGCGGCCGATACGTTGCGGCCGGATGTCGCGAAGCCGCTGAACGCCGCGCAGGATCTGTACCGCGCGCACAAGTACAAGGACGCGTTGACGAAGATCGATCAGGCCGCGGCCGTGCCCGGCAAGACGCCGTACGAAAGCACGATGATCGAGGAGATGCGCGGCGCGGCTGCCGCGGCCGCCGGCGAATCCGGCGTCGCCGCCCAGGCGTACGAAACCTTGCTGAGCTCCGGCAAGCTGAGCGGCGCGGACGAGCAGCGCACCAGCGCGGCGCTTGCGGGCATCTACTTCCAGGAAAAGAACTACGCGCAGGCGGCCAAGGTCGCGCAGCGCTATCTGAAGGCGGGCGGCGGCGATCCCGACATGCGCACGCTACTGGTTCAGTCTTACTACCTGTCGAACGATTGCGCGAGCGTGGTGGGTTTGCTGAAGCCCGCCGTCGACGCACAGGTGCGCGCCGGCCACGCACCGGATGAATCGCAACTGCAATTGCTGGGCACGTGCGCGCAGCGCGTGAAGGACGACGCGACGTATCGCGGCGCGCTTGAAAAGCTGGTGGCGTATCACCCGAAACAGTCCTACTGGGACGATCTGTTCTCGGCGATCCGCAACAAGCCGGGTTATTCGTCGGCGCTCGACATCGATACGTATCGTCTGCGGCGCGCCACCGGTTCGCTGAGCAGCGCGGACGACTACATGGAGATGACGCAACTCGCGATCGTTGCGGGCACAACCGCCGAGGGCAAGCAGGTCATCGATCAGGGTTTCTCGTCGGGTGTGTTGGGACATGACGCGCAGGCCGACCGAGAGAAACGCCTTCAGGCGCTCGCGGCGAAACGCGCGCAGGCGCCGGCCGATCCGGCCAATCCCGTGCCGCCCGTCAACGCCGGCTTCAATCAGGTGTTCGCGGGCCAGGCGAAGCAAGGTCTGGCGGCCATGGATGCGGCCATCGCGAAGGGCGGTCTCGATCATCCGGACCAGGCGCAACTGCATCTTGGCGAAGCCTATTACATCGCCGGCGACAAGACCCGCGCGGTGCAAACCTTCCGCGCGGTGAAGGGCACCGACGGTTCAGCGGACCTCGCGCGTTTGTGGGTACTGGTGGCGTCGAAGTAACGAACGTGTAGCGGGCCGGTTCGAACGGGCGCTGCGCGCTCGATCGAACCCGGTCGTAACGAGGCGCGAAAAACGCACTCGCTGGTTAGTGCTCAGGTACTCGCTGCTGCCTGAACATGGTTGGGCGCGCAACGATCGCGCAACGATCGTGCGAATCGCGAAGAGCGTGGATGTCCCGGTCATACCCATCCGGTCGACTGATCCATGGCGGCATCTCATCACGCTTATCCAGCGTGTTTAAACGGAGGGTGTTGCAAACGATGAAACATAATTAGCTTTTATCAAACTATTTTTGACTACGGGATTCTGTCTTGCTATGGTTTTGCCACTCGATAACAAGGCACAGGTAGCAGTCTCAATAGGCAGCAAAATCCGCGCGCTTCGCCAACGGCTCAAGCGCACGCTGGACGAAGTGGCAACGACCGCGGGGATATCCAAACCCTTTCTGTCGCAGGTGGAGCGGGGTCATGCAACCCCGTCGATTACATCGCTGGTCGGTATCGCGCGAGCGTTGGGCGTCACGGTGCAGTACTTCGTCGATACGCCGACGGAAGACCGTTCGGTACGGCGAGGCAGCGAATTGAAGTACTTCGGCTTCGACGGAAGCGCGAATCTTTTTGGACGGCTGACGAACCTGTCGGTCGGCAGCAAGCTGGAAGTCATTCTCGTCAGAATGCCGGTGGGGCAGAACCCGTCGGAGGTCACGACGCACGCGGGTGAAGAGTTTCTGTATGTGATGAGCGGCGAAATCGCCCTCACGCTGGAGGGTAAGACCTTCGTATTGCAGGCCGGTGACACCGCGCATTACGAGTCCACCGTGCCGCATGCGTGGGCTAATACCGCCGGAGAAGAAGCGGTGATCGTCTGGGTGGGGACGCCGCGATTGTTCTAGTGCCGTAGTCCACGTTTTGTCGAAAACCTGGTTTATTTATATCTGTAAGCATGCCTTAAGGTGTCGTGGCTGGATCGACCGTCTGGAATCGCCCGTCGCCCCACATACGTTGTATTGAACAAGAGCTTGAATAAATTAGAAAGCGCTGCGCATTTCGTTTGTAATAAATAAGTAGTCCGACATTGAGCATTTGAAGTGCTCCGTGTGTCCGGCTGTTTTTTCATTCCGGCAGATCGAATGCCGGTTCGAAAGGACGGCAATGGGCATGGGGCGGCTTTAACGGAGCGCGGCGCAATGATCGCCGTATATCGAGTGGAGAGGTTCATAAGACCTCGCCTCACATACAGCTGTGGCCTTACTGACGAGCGAGAAGGGGAAAAATGAAACAAAGGGCATTGGCGTTGGCCATCAAAAGAATAATCTGGGCGGAACTGGCGTTGTCGGCCGCAATCGCCGTTCCGGCGTTTGCGCAAAGCCAGCCGGCCGCGACCGGTTCCACGGCGGGCACCGCCACCACCAGCACGCCCGCTGCTGCTGCACCGGCTTCGGGCGCGGCGGCCGCTGCGTCCGCGGACAATTCCACTGCGACGACCGGCAAGGGCAACGTCCAGCAGTTGAAGAAGTTCGAGGTGACGGGCTCGCTGATCCGCCAGTCGGACAAGACCGGCTTCCAGGCGATGCAGGTGGTCTCGCAGAAAGACATTCAGGCCAGCGGCGCCGCCACGGTGTCCGACTTCCTGCGCTCGACGGCGGCCAACTCGGCCAGCAGCTGGGGCGACAACTATACGTACAGCACGGCGCCGGGCGGCGCGGGTATCGCACTGCGCGGCCTGAGCGAAAAGTACACGCTGGTGCTGATCGATGGTCAACGTGTCGCGCCTTACGCGCTCAACACGAACTTTACCGACTCGTTCGTCGATCTGAATTCGCTGCCGTTGAACATGATCGACCGCATCGAAATCGTGAAGACGGGTGCGGTTTCGCAGTACGGCTCCGACGCAATCGCGGGTGTGGTGAACATCATCACCAAGCACAACTACCAGGGGCTGCAACTGGACGGCAGCCTGGGCGGCGCGCAGCACGGCGGCGCAGGCACGGACAAGTTCAACATTCTGGGCGGCTTCGGCAACCTGACCTCGGACGGCTATAACTTCACGGCCGCCGCCAGCTATTCGCACACGAGCGGCATCGACCTCTCGCAGCGCGATACGACCTCGGGCCAGATCTTCCCGTACGGCAACAATCAGCCGACCTCCTACTGGCTGACGGGCAACGGCCCGGTCGCGGTGGGCAATTGCGCGGGCGGCAAGACGATCTCGACCGCGACCTCGACGACGGCGGCATTCCAGCCGGGCACCGCGTGCGCGTACAACACCAGCAGCATCGATTCGCTGGCGCCCGAGAACGAACACGCGAACGTGAAGATCCACGGCGACTTCAAGATCAACGACAACGTCCAGGCGTTCGCCGACATCTGGGACAGCTATTCCACCAGCTCGATCACGACCGGCGTCGCAGGCTTCAACGGTCTCAGCTCGCCGCTCTCGTATTCGCCGGCAACCGGCCCGGTGGCGAACAACAACTCGGTGGCAGCCACCAATCCGTACAACCCGTTCGGCGTCGCGACGCCGATCAACTACACGTTCCCGAACGTGCCGGAAGGCATTCAGTCGACCGCGAACTTCTGGTCTTTCTCGACCGGCCTGAAGGGCCAGTTCGACACCACGAAGTGGGGTAGCTGGAACTGGGCGACGAGCTACGGCCATTCGCAAAGCGTGGTGGCGGTCACGGACACGAACGTGATGAACGCGGCCGCGTATCAGAACGTTCTGGCGGGCGGCTTCGATTTCGCCAATCCGTCGGCCACGCCGAATGGCTTGAACGGTCTGTTCAGCAACGCCGAGTACCTCGCGATCTCGAAGCTCGACGTAGTCGATGCCACGATTTCGACGCCGAACCTGTTCCACCTGCCGACCGGCGACGTGGGTATCGGTTTCGGTTCGCAGTTCCAGCATCAGAGCGAATCGATCGAGAATCCGACCGGCGTGGGCACGGGGCAGAACCTGATCGCCGGCATTCCGCTGCAGCAGGCAGACGCGAGCCGCAACGTGGCCGCGGTGTTCTACCAGATCGATATTCCGATCATCAAGAACCTGACGTTCAGCCAGGCCGGCCGGTACGACCACTACAACCAGTTCGGCGGCGC
Organism: Paraburkholderia sp. D15; assembly: GCF_029910215.1. Classification (NCBI taxonomy): domain Bacteria; kingdom Pseudomonadati; phylum Pseudomonadota; class Betaproteobacteria; order Burkholderiales; family Burkholderiaceae; genus Paraburkholderia; species Paraburkholderia sp. D15. Next base: position 1,541,118 of record NZ_CP110395.1, read on the forward strand.
GTTCTCGCCGCGCTTCGCCCTGCGCTATCAGCCGCTGCAGGCATTCACCGCCTACGCGTCGTATAACCGCGGCTTCCGCGCGCCGACGCTGGTCGAATCCGCACCGGGCGCATCGCTGGGTTCGCAGTCGGCCATCGATACGTACGCAGGCAGCGCGCAGTACAACCAGAACGTCAACGTGCCCGAGTTGATGCACGGCAATCCGAACTTGCAACCGGAACGCACGCGCAACTACAACGTCGGCTTCGAGTTGTCGCCGGCGCGTAACACGGACTTCGGCTTCGACTGGTACAAGATCGACGTGTCGAACGTGATCGGGATCGCCCCGTTGCAGCCGACGGTGGATGCGAACAACCCGGCCAACGTGATCCGTAATCCGAACTCCGGCACGATCGACTACATCAACTCGCAGCTGGTCAACTTCTCGTATCTGCATACGGACGGTTTCGAGGCCAACTTCCATCAGGCGCTGCCGACCAAACTCGGTACCTTCGCGCTGTCGACGGACTGGGGCTACATCTGGCACTTCCAGACCAGTGGCCTCGCCAATGGGTCGACGGATGCCGCGGGCAACAACAGCTCGCTGTCGCTGTCGTTCGGCGGTTCGTTCCCGCGCTGGAAGGGCAATACGACAGTCAGCTGGCAGTCGCCGAACCGCAAGTGGAATACGGCGCTGACGTGGAACTACACGGGCCCGTACAACAATACGACGCTCGAAGGTCTGGTCGGCTCGACCCCGGGCATTCCGGCGGAAATCGGTTCGCTCAGCGTGTTCAACCTGACGGCAAGCTATACCGGCTTCAAGAACTGGACCATCTACGGCGGCATCAACAACATCTTCAATCGTGCGCCGCCGTACGATCCGAACTTCGTGCAGTACCCGTACTATCAGACCGGGTACGACACGTCGCTGTACAACTTCATTGGCCGTTACGCGCAGATTGGCGCAACCTACAAGTTCTGATCGCTTGATTCCTGAAGCCTGACGAACGGTCCCGCTCCGGTTTTCGACATTGAAAGCCGGAGCGGGTGTCTATCGAGTACCCGTCTTTCGGACGCATTCGGCCGGCTCGCTACCGCGAGCGGACGAATCGTGCCTTTGGTCATAAACCGGAGCATCCGTACCGAGCGATGAAGTCACAACCGATGTGCCAGCATTCGAGCACGCTAACGAACACGTTCGTGGGCGTCGTGGCGAACCTGCTCGCGGCCAACCTGGTGGAATGAGGACAACCATGCTTGACCGCCTCAACTCGAGATTCGCGCTGACAGCGGCGGCGTGCGTCGCGCTGTTCGGTCCGCTCGGCCCGCTTGCGGCGCCGGCTCACGCGAAGCCCTCGATCGCGCAATACGATCAACCGAAATATCCCGCCGGTTTCACGCACTTCGATTACGCGAACCCTGATGCGCCCACTAACGGCTCGCTCAGTTTCGAGAACTACAACGAACTGCAAACCTACGATTCGCTGAATCCGTTTCTGCTACGTGGCGCGCCCGCGCCCGACATCCAGATTCTGATGTTCGACACGCTGATGCAGCGCAGTTGGGACGAACTCGCCTCCGAATACCCGTTGATCGCCGACGACGTGGACGTCGCGGCCGATCTGACTTCCGCGACTTTCCACATCAATCCGGCCGCGCGCTTTTCGAACGGCGATCCGATCACGGCAGCGGACGTCAAGTACTCGTTCGACACGCTGACGAGTTCGAAGGCCTCGCCGATTTTCAACGCGCAGTTCTCGGTGATCAAACGCGCGACCGTGATCGACAACAGCACGATCCGCTTCGACTTCAAGCACGCCGAACGCGACGCGCCGCTGATCGCCGGCGATCTGCCGATCTTCTCGCCGAAGTGGGGCATGGGCGCCGATGGCAAACGTCCGGCGTTCGACCAGATCGCGACCGTGCCGCCGATCGCGAGCGGCGCGTATCTGATCGAGGACCGCAAGAACGACAAGCAGATTTCGTATCGCCGCAACCCGGACTACTGGGCGGCGAATCTGCCGTCGCGGCGCGGCATGTTCCGTTTCGAGCGCATCGTATTCAAGCTGTACCGCGACCACTACACGCAGCTCGAAGCATTCAAGGCCGGCGACGCCGACGCGATCGTCGAATACAGCGCGGCCCAATGGGCGCGCAAATACGTCGGCAAGAACTTCGACAACGGCTTGCTGAAGAAAGGCGAATTCGCCGACGGCCCCGCGCAGATGCAGGGCATGCTGATGAATCTGCGCAAGCCGATGTTCCAGGACCCGCGCGTGCGTCATGCCCTGTCGCTCGCGCTGGACTACGACTGGATGAACCGGATGATGTTCTACGGACAATACCGGCGCACCAACAGTTATTTCGAGGCGAGCCCGTTCGGCGCGACCGGCATGCCGGGGCCGAAGGAACTGGCGCTGCTCGAACCGCTGAAAAACGAGGTGCCGCCGGAAGTGTTCGGTCCGATGCTCAAGCAGCCTGGCACGATTGCCCCGGACTCGTTGCGCGCCAATCTGCGCGCCGCGCGCGATCTGCTCGCGCAGGCCGGCTGGCACTATCGCGACGGCGCGTTGCGCGACGCCAACGGCACGCCGATGACGATCGAGATCATGGACGATCAGCCCGGCATGGACCGCCTGATCCTGCCGTATATGCAGGCGCTCGGCACGCTCGGCATTCAGGCCCACATGCGCGAGATCGACAGCGCGCTGTACGAGAAGCGGTTGAATAACTTCGAGTACGACATGACCACCTTCATCTATCCGCCGGTGACGATTCCAGGCGCGGAGTTGACGCGCCGCTTCGGCAGCGCGGCGGCGTCGGAAGTGGGTTCGGAGAACTACCCCGGCATCCGTTCGAAGGCGGTCGATTCGCTGATTCACGCGGCGCTGTCGGCGGATAACCTCGACGACCTGGAAGCGGCGACCAAGGCACTCGACCGCGTGCTGTCCTATTCGTTCTATCTGGTGCCCGAGTACTACGCGCCGAATGCGCGGATCGGCTACAAGACCACGCTCGGTCATCCGCCAACCGTGCCCATGTCGTACCAGTACGAAGATTGGGTGATCAACTACTGGTACGCGAAAGACCCGAAAGACCCGAAAGACCCGAAAACGCCGCCGGTCCCGAGCGCGTCGAACTCCACCGCAGTCGTGACTGTCAGCGCCACGACAGCGGCTACGGCTCACTGAGGCTCCGCATGCTTGCCTACATTCTCAGACGTTTGCTTTTGATGGTGCCGACGTTGCTCGGCGTGGTCACCCTGACCTTTGTCGTCACGCAGTTCGTCCCGGGTGGGCCGGTCGAACAGGTGATGACGCAACTCCGCCACGGCACTGGCCGTGGCGGAGAGGCGGGGGCGGGCGGGGGCGGCTACCACGGCAGCCAGGGCGTGGACCCGCAGCAGATCGAGCAGATCAAGAAGCAGTTCGGCTTCGACAAGCCGCCGCTCGAACGCTATCTGCTGATGCTCAAGCATTACGCGACCTTCGATCTCGGCCAGTCCTACTACGAGCACGAAAGCGTGTGGGGCGTGATCCGCTCCAAGCTGCCGGTGTCGATCACGCTCGGTCTATGGACGGTGCTGCTCACCTATCTGATCTCGGTGCCGCTGGGGATTTCGAAGGCGATCCGCAACGGCTCGCGCTTCGATGCCGTGACGAGCGTGCTGGTGCTCGCCGGCTACGCGATTCCCGGCTTCGTGCTAGGCGTGCTGCTGCTGATGCTGTTCGGCGGTGGCACCTTCTGGCAGGTGTTCCCGATGCGCGGCCTCACGTCGGATAACTTCGGCGATCTCAGCGTGTTCGGCAAGGTGCTCGACTATCTGTGGCATATCGTGCTGCCCGTCACCGCGTCGGTGGTGGGCAACTTCGCGATCGTCACGATCCTGACCAAGAACACCTTCCTCGAAGAGATCGGCCGCCAGTATGTGCTGACCGCGCGAGCGAAGGGCGCGCCGGAGCGCGACGTGTTGTGGAAACACGTGCTGCGCAACGCCGCGATTCCGCTGCTGACCGGTTTGCCGGCGGCTTTCGTCGGCGCGTTCCTGAACGGCAATCTGCTGATCGAAACGCTGTTCTCGCTCGACGGCATGGGCCAACTGTCGTACGACTCGGTGATCCGCCGCGATTACCCGGTCGTGCTCGGTTCGCTGTTCCTGTTCACGCTGATCGCCCTCATCACCAAACTTATCGCAGACGTCTGCTATGTCCTCGTCGACCCCCGCATCCAATTCAACCGGCTGGACCGCTGACGCGGCCGGCGCGGCGCACGCGGCGTCGCCGTCTCCCTGGCGCCGGACGTGGCTGCGATTCAAGCGGCAGCGTCTGGGCTACTGGAGCCTCGTGATCTTCGTGACGCTGTTCGTCGTCAGCCTGTTCGGCGAGGTGCTGTCCAACGACCGGCCTTTGCTGGTGCGCTACGGCGGCCACTACTACTTCCCGATCGTGAAGGAGTATCCCGAGACGCTATTCGGCGGCGACTTCCCCGCGAAGGCGAATTACCTCGATCCGTATATCCGCTCGCGGCTCGAATCGAACGGCAACTTCGCGATCTATCCGCCGAATCATTTCAACTACGACACGATCGACTACTTCGCCGCGCATCCGTATCCGGCGCCGCCGACCGCGAGCAACTGGCTCGGTACCGATCAGTTCGGCCGCGACGTGCTGGCGCGTCTGCTGTACGGCTTTCGCCTGTCGGTGCTGATGGCGCTCGCGCTGACGGTGTCGGGCGTATTGATCGGCGTGCTGACCGGCGCGGTGCAGGGCTTTTACGGCGGGCGCACCGATCTGATCGGCCAGCGGCTGATCGAAATCTGGAGTTCGATGCCGGACCTGTATCTGCTGATCATCTTCGCGTCGATTTTCGAACCGACGCTGTGGCTGCTGTTCATCCTGCTGTCGATGTTCGGCTGGCTCGTACTTTCCGACTATGTGCGCGCCGAATTCCTGCGCAACCGCTCGCTCGATTACGTGAAGGCGGCTCGTACGATGGGACTGTCGAACTGGCAGATCATGTGGCGCCACGTGTTGCCGAACAGCCTCACGCCGGTCATCACGTTCTTGCCGTTCCGCATGAGCGCGGCGATCCTGTCGCTGACGAGTCTGGACTTTCTCGGCCTCGGCGTACCGCCGCCGACGCCGAGCCTCGGCGAGTTGCTGCAGGAGGGCAAGAACAATCTGGACGCGTGGTGGATTTCGGTGTCGGCATTCGCGGCGCTGGTGATCACGCTGTTGCTGCTGACTTTCATGGGCGACGCGTTGCGTAACGCGCTCGATACCCGCTCGCGGGGTTCCGCTTTCGGTGGAGGTCCGCGATGAGCGCCACTCAAACCCCGGCGGCAAAAAGCCGGCCACTGCTGGAAATCGACCGCTTCTCCGTGCGCTTCGGCGACAAGGTCGCGGTGCAGGATCTCAGCCTGTCGATCGCGCGCGGCGAACGCGTCGCGCTCGTCGGCGAGTCGGGATCGGGCAAGAGCGTCACCGCGCTGTCGATCCTGCGCCTCGTCGAACATGCCGAGTTGAGCGGCCGCATGTTGCTCGACGGCGAAGACCTGCTGCAAAAAACCGAGCAGCAGATGCGCGGACTGCGCGGCGCGGACGTGGCGATGGTCTTCCAGGAGCCGATGACCGCGCTCAATCCGCTCTACACGATCGGCAAGCAGATCGCCGAGAGCCTGCGACTGCACGAAGGCCTGCGGCCCAATGCGGCGCGCCAACGCGGCATCGAACTGCTCAGGCGCACGGGCATTCCGGAACCGGAGCGGCGCATCGACAGTTTTCCGCACCAGCTGTCCGGCGGCCAGCGTCAGCGCGCGATGATCGCGATGGCGCTCGCGTGCCGGCCGCGTCTGCTACTCGCCGACGAGCCGACCACCGCGCTCGACGTCACCGTGCGCCAGCAGATCGTCGACCTGCTGATCGCGTTGCAGGAACAGGAAGCCGCGGCGCGCGGCATGGCCGTGCTGCTGATCACGCACGACCTGAATCTGGTGAAGCGTTTCGCGCAACGTGTCGCGGTGATGGAGAAAGGCGTGCTGGTCGAGACGAACACGACCGAAGCACTGTTCTCCAATCCGCAGCATCCGTACACGCGGCGTCTGCTCGACAGCGAGCCGAGCCGCGCGGTCGAACCGGTCGAGGCGAACGCGCCGCGTCTGCTCGACGTGATGGGACTGGCGGTCGACTACCGGATGGCCGCGCAAGGCTGGCGCTCGCTGTTCGGCCGCTCGACGTTCCGTGCGGTACAGGATGTCGATCTGAGCGTGCGGCGCGGCGAAACGCTCGGCATCGTCGGCGAATCCGGCTCGGGCAAATCGACCCTGGCTGCGACCGTGCTCGGTTTGCAGCAGCCGGCGGCCGGCGCGATTCATATCGACGGACTGCCGCTCGCCACGCTGAAAAACGCGAAATCGCGCCGTGCGCTCTATGCGCGCATGCAGGTCGTGTTTCAGGACCCGTTCGGCTCGCTGTCGCCGCGCATGACGGTCGAGCAGATCATCGGCGAGGGGCTGAGCGTGCATCGGCCGGAGGTCGATGCGAAAGCGCGGCGCGCGCGTATCGGCGGTTTGCTGGAGGAAGTCGGCATGCCCGCCGACGCGATGCTGCGCTATCCGCACGAGTTTTCCGGCGGGCAGCGGCAGCGGATCGCGATTGCTCGCGCGCTTGCCGTCGAGCCGGAACTGCTGGTGCTCGACGAACCGACCAGCGCGCTCGACGTGTCGATCCAGAAACAGGTGCTGAATCTGCTGACGAGGTTGCAGAAAAAGTACAAGTTGAGTTATTTGTTCATCACGCACGATCTTGCGGTGATGCGGGCCATGGCGCACCGCGTGATCGTGATGAAGTCGGGGCGCATTGTCGAAGCCGGTGATACGCTCGACGTGCTGCACGCGCCGTCGCACCCCTACACGCAGGCGCTGCTGGCTTCCTCGATGATCGAGGCGGAGCCGGCCGCGCGCTAGTTTTTGACGAGAGCACTGAATGATTGACGAACGTTGGGCGCAGGCCGCCCGTACGCTGACCAGCCGCGCGGCGTTCTGGTCGCTGCGCATTGTCGACGAACAGATCGACGATCACGAGATCCGCAACGACATCGCGCAGCCGCTGCGCACCGTGCGCGATCGCGGCGCGATGTTGATCGCGTGGGTCGGCGCCGGCGCGGGTTACGCGGCGACCGCGAATCTCTCGGCGGCCGGTTTGCAGGCCGCACTCGACATCGCCACCGCGCGCGCCGAGGCGTGCGCCGCGTTGTCGCTGATCGATCATCGCGAGGTCGCGCGACCCGCCGCGAGCGGTGAGTACGTGTCGCCGAATGCGCAACGCGCGTTGCCGAGCCGCGCCGAATGGCTCGACCTGCTCGGCGCCGAATGCGCGGGCGCGAAGCTCGGCGAGGCCATCGTCGAGCGGGTGGCGAGCGTGCAGATCATCCGCACGGATCAGTTCTATCTGACCAGCGACGGCGTGCGCATCGACCAACGTTTCCGCTTCGTGATGCCGCAGTTGAGCGTCACCGCGCACGCGGACGGCGATACGCAGATGCGTACGCTCGGCGGCCATTACGGCACGCTGGGGCAGGGCGGGATCGAAGTGCTCGCGCGCTTCGGCTTCGAAGGCTCGGGCGCGCGGGTCGCCGACGAGGCGCTGCAACTGCTGGCCGCGCCGAATTGCCCGTCGGGCAAACGCGACCTGTTGCTGATGCCGGACCAGATGATGCTGCAGATTCACGAGTCGATCGGACACCCGCTCGAACTCGACCGCATTCTCGGCGACGAACGCAACTTCGCCGGCTGGAGTTTCGTCAAGCAGGACATGTTCGGCTCTTACCGTTATGGTTCGGAGCTGCTGAACGTCACGTTCGATCCGGAACTGCGCGAGGAAGCCGCCGCCTATGCGTTCGACGACGACGGCACCGTCGCCGACAAGCAGTACCTGATTCGCCACGGCGTGCTCGAACGGCCGCTCGGCGGCGCGCTGTCGCAGCAACGCGCGCACCTGCCCGGCGTCGCCAATTCGCGGGCCTCGAACTGGAACCGTCCGCCGATCGACCGCATGGCCAATCTGAACATCGAGCCGGGCGACAGTTCGCTCGCGCAGATGATCGGCAACATCGAACACGGCATTCTGATGCGCACCAATACGTCCTGGTCGATCGACGACCATCGCAACAAATTCCAGTTCGGCTGCGAGTTCGGTCAGTTGATCGAAAACGGCCGGCTCACGCAGGTCGTCAAGCAGCCGAACTATCGCGGCATCTCGGCGAATTTCTGGCGCAGTCTGAGCGCGGTCGGCGATGCCGGCACGCGCGAAGTGTTCGGCACGTCGATGTGCGGCAAGGGCGAACCGGCGCAGATCATTCGTGTCGGGCACGCGTCGCCGGCATGCGTGTTCAGCGACATCGACGTGTTCGGAGGCGCCTGATGAGCGAGCCGATCAAAGCCGTCGCCTGGCAGGCGCATTTCACCGCACTCGCCGACGCGCTCGACGAATTGCAGCGCGAGGGCGAGACCACGCTCGCGTCGTTTGCCGGCGAGCAGTCGGACTTCATCCGCTTCAACGCGGGCAAGGTGCGGCAAACCGGCAGCGTGTCGCAAGGCAAGCTGACTTTGCGGTTGATCGACGGCGCGCGTCAGGCGTATTCGACGCTGACCGTGTGCGGCGATCTGCACCAGGATCTCGACGACGTGCGGGCCGCGCTGTCGACGTTGCGCGAGAGCTTGCGCGACGCGGCGGACGATCCGCATCTGCTGTTCGACACGTCGAGCTGGACGCGCACCACGCAGCGCGCCGGCAGATTGCCTGACCCGGACGGCTTGCTGGGCACGGTCGCGCAGGCCGCGGAGGGTTTCGATTTCGTCGGCTTTTACGCGGGCGGCACCATCGTGCGCGGCTTTGCATCGACACGCGGCAGCCGCGGCTGGTACGAGGTCGACAGCTTCAACTTCAGCTGGTCGCTGTACGACCCGAGCGGCCGCGCGATCAAGACCAGCTACGCGGGCGACGACTGGAGCGACGCGGTATTCGCGCGCAAGGTCGAACAGGCCGCCGCGCGTCTTGGCGTGCTGGCGCGCGCGCCGCGCGTGCTGGAGCCGGGACATTACCGCGCGTGGCTCGCACCGGCCGCGCTCGCGGAACTGCTGGGCGTCACTGCATGGGGCGGTTTCTCGGCGCGTGCCCAGGCCAACTCGCGTAGCGCGTTGTACAAGCTGCATGTGGGAGAAATCGTAGTCGACCCGCGCGTATCGATCAGCGAAGATCTGAGTCTGGGCATCGCACCGGCTTTCAACGACGACGGTTATCTGCGCGACAGCGTGCCGTTGATCGCAGCGGGTCGCGGCGCCGAACGTCTGACCAACGCGCGCAGTGCGCGCGAATACGGGTTGACGCCGAACGGCGCATTGCCGGACGAATCGCCGGTCGCGTTGTCGATGCAGGCGGGCGATCTCGCGGAAGAAGAGGTGCTCGCGAAACTCGGCACGGGCATCTACATCGGCAATCTCTGGTATGTGAATTTCTCGGACCGGATGAACTGCCGCCTCACCGGCATGACGCGTTTCGCGACCTTCTGGGTGGAGAACGGCGAGATCGTCGCGCCGCTCGAAGCGATGCGTTTCGACGACAGCCTGTATCGCGTGCTCGGCAGCGAACTCGAACAGATCGGCGCGCAGGCCGAACTGCTGTTGAGCGATTCGACCTGGGGCGAGCGCGCCACCGGCGGCATGCAATTGCCCGGCATTCTGGTGAGGGCGTTCGAATTGACGTTATAGGCCGATATGGATCGACAGGATTCCACCCCCTCTCTCTGACCGGATCACTGCGTGCCTTTCTTTTTCATCGACCGTCCGGTTTTCGCGTGGATCGTCGCGCTTGCCATCGTCGTGGCGGGCGCGCTGGCGATTCCGCAACTGCCGGTCGCGCAGTATCCGCGTCTCGCACCGCCACGCATCGTCATTTCCGCGACCTATCCGGGCGCCTCCACCGAGGTGGTGGATGCGAACGTCGGCAGCATCATCGAGGAAAGTCTCGATGGCGCCGACAACATGCTCTACTACGAGACCACCAGCGACAACCTCGGTGAACTCGAAATCGACGCGACATTCGCACCCGGCACCAATCCCGACATGGCGCTGGTCGACATCCAGAACCGTCTGAAGCAGGTCGAGCCGCGTTTGCCGCAACAGGTCGTGCAGCAGGGCATCAGCGTGTTCAAGGCCGCCAACACATTCCTGATGCTGGTCGCGCTGACCTCGACGGACGGCACGCGCGACTCGGTGCAGTTGAGCGACTACCTGAGCCGCTACGTGTTGCGCGAACTGAAGCGCGCGCCCGGCGTGGGCGCCGCGGAACTGTGGGACGCCGACGAAGCGCTGCGTGTCTGGGTCGATCCGATGAAGCTGCGCGAATACGGCATCGGTCCCGCCGAGGTGAACGCCGCGATCGCCGCGCAGAACGCCACCGTCACGGCGGGCGCGCTCGGCGACGCGCCGTTCGTGCCGGGTCAGCAGCTCACCGCGTCGGTGAGCGTGAAAGGGCAGTTGATCTCGGCTGACGAGTTCGGCCAGATCGTCATCAAGGCGCGGCCCGACGGTTCGTCGGTGCGGCTGCGCGACGTCGCGCGGGTCGAACTCGGGCGCGACAACTACACGTTCTATTCGCGGCTGAACGGCAAGGCCTCCGCGACGGTCGGCATTCAGCTCGGGCCGCGCGGCAATGCGCTCGAAACGTCGAACGCGATCCGCGCGCGACTCGCGGAACTGTCGAAGGGATTGCCGCCGGGCGTCGCCGTCGAGATTCCCTTCGACAACGCGCACTTCGTGCAGATCGCGATTCACGAGGTACTGGTCACGCTGGTGGAAGCGGTGGTGCTGGTGTTCTTCGTGATGTGGCTGTTCCTGCGCGATCTGCGCTATACGCTCGTGCCCACCGTGGTGATTCCGGTCACGCTGATGGGCGCGTTTCTCGCGATGTACATCTGCGGGCTGTCGATCAACGTGTTCACGCTGTTCGGGCTCGTGCTCGCCATCGGCATTCTGGTCGACGACGCGATCGTGGTGGTGGAAAGCGTGCATCGCGTGATGGAAGACGAAGGCCTGCCGCCGCGCGAGGCGACCCGCAAGGCGATGTCGCAGATCGGCGGCGCGATTGTCGGCGTGACCGCGGTGCTGACCGCCGTGTTCGTGCCGATGGCGTTTTTCCCCGGCGGTGTGGGCGGAATCTACCGGCAGTTCGCGGTGGCGATGATCGCATCGATGCTGGTGTCGTCGTTCATGGCGTTGTCGTTGACGCCCGCGTTGTGCGCGAACCTGCTTAAGCCGCATTCGAAGTCGGTGCGCCAGCGCGACGCACGCATCGGCCTGCTGGGTTTCGCGGCGCGCGCGGCGAGCCGTTTCACCACCGGTTTCGATCGCGCCGCGAGCGGCTATCGCGGCCTGACCGCGCGCACGCTGCGTCGCATCGGTCCGATGCTGGCCGTGTATGTCGTGCTGGTCGGCGTGTGCGGTGCGTTGTACTGGCACATGCCAGGCGGCTTTCTGCCGAGCGAGGACGAAGGCCAGTTGCAGGTGATGGTGCAGTTGCCGGCGGGCGCCACGCAGGCGCGCACGCTGGCGGTGGTCAAGCGCATGGAGGCGATCCTGCACGCGGAGCCGGCCATCGCGAACGTGACCAGCGTGATCGGCTGGAGCTTCGCCGGCAGCGGGCAGAACGTGGCGATGGGTTTCGTCGAACTCAAGGACTGGGGCAAGCGCGACACCAACGCGCTGGATCTGCGCGAGCGGCTGAATGCGAAATTCGCCGACATTCTGGACGGCGACGTGGAAGCGCAATTGCCGCCGTCGGTGCCGGGCATCGGACATTCGGACGGTTTCGTGTTCCGCCTGGAAGATCGCGGCGGCGTCGGGCTCGACGCGCTGAAGGCCGCGCGCGAGCAGTTGTTCGCGCAGGCGAAGGCGAGCCCCGTGCTGGCCTCGGTGCATTCGGAAGATCTGCCAGACGCGCCGCGCGTGGAACTGGTGATCGACCGGGCCAAGGCCTACGCGCTCGGCGTGCAGTTCGAGCGCATCACCGACGTGCTGGGCAGCACCTTCGGCTCGACCTATATCGACGATTTCCCGACCGGCGGCCGCATGCGGCGCGTGGTGATTTCCGCGGACGCCGCGACCCGCATGACGGAAGACGATCTGCTCGCGCTCGCCGTGCCCAACACGACGGGCGGCATGGTGCCGCTGTCGGCGATCGCGACGCGTCACTGGACCATCGGCCCGGTGATGCTGACGCGTTATAACGGCTACCCGTCGCTCGATGTGAGCGGCCACGCGGCGCCGGGCTACAACTCGGGCGCGGCGATGGCCGAGATGGAACGGCTTGCGGCGTCGCTGCCGGTGGGCGTGCGTTACGACTGGGTCGATGCCGCGCGCGAGGAAACCGCGGCGGCGCAACTCACGCCGCTGCTGATCGGTTTGTCGCTGCTGGCCGTGTTCATGGCGCTCGCCGCGTTGTACGAAAGCTGGACCATTCCGCTCGCGGTACTGATGGTCGTGCCGCTCGGCGTGATCGGCGCGGTCGGTGCGGTGCTGTTGCGCGGCATGCCCAATGACGTGTATTTCAAGGTCGGCATGATTACCGTGATCGGCCTTGCCGCGAAGAACGCGATTCTGATCGTGCAGTTCGCGCGCGATCTGGTGCGTGGCGGCATGCCGTTGACGCGTGCCGTCACCGAAGCGGCGGGCGCGCGTTTCCGGCCGATCGTGATGACGTCGGCGGCATTCCTGCTTGGCGTGGTGCCGCTGGTGGCGTCGAGCGGCGCGGGCGCGGAAAGCCGCCGCTCGATCGGCACCGGCGTGTTCGGCGGCGTGCTGGCCGCCACGCTATTCGGGCTGGTGTTCGCGCCGGTTGCGTTTCATGCGGTCGCATCGCTCACGCACGGCAAACGGCGGCTCGCCGAGTTGCGGCGGCGGCGCGCGGAGCGGCGTGCCTTGCGTGCTCGTCCGGACGATAGCGGGAAGGGCGAGCGCGGGCAGTTGACGAATGGCCGTTAAGACCTCCCGTAAAACCCACCCGTAAAGCCGCGCGCTTCCCGTCTCCTCAACCTGCCGGCTGATTCGCCGTCGATGCGGCCGGCGCCTGCGTCTGCCCCGCGCTCGCCGACACATGCGGCGCGGCCGGCATGCAGTCCGCGTGATATTCCGCCTGCAACTTCTGTTCGGCCGTTTCCAGATCGTTCGGATAGTTGTCGTCGTCGTTGCTCGGGCTGTAGCCGACCGCTTCCAGTTCGCCGAGTTCATTCATCAGCTGCTTGTGCGTGACTTCGCCCTTCAACTGCTTGAACGGGTAGTCGTTGCATTGCTGCTGCGTGAGGCCTGGGGCGGCCATCGCCGAGGCGCTGCCGATCAGCAGCAGGGACGTGAGCAGGGTTCGGGTTACGAGCTTCATTGTTTGCCATCCACGATAAGGGTCGAGTCGGACCGCCTGATTGCGTGATTCAGCGGCGGGATGACGACAGGCTAGTGGAGGCGATATACCGAAGCGGCGTCGGCAAAATGAAATTTGTTTTATCGTGCGCGACGCCCCGGCTGACAAGGGGTTTAACGAAGCTTGCGGCGAACTTAAATATTTCTTCATGAAGCGGACAGGCTTGCGTCATGCGCGCACGCGTAGCCTGCTGAACTGTACCTGGGCACAGCGCCGGCAGCCGCCGCTGCGCGCGCCGGGGTTCTGAATGCGCAAGCCGAATATGGCATCATGTCCTTCTACTGATAACCGGTCGCGCCCGCCGCTTGCATCGGTAGAGCTGGCTGCGGCGCATGCATTGATCATGTCGCGAGTACTGACGATCGAAGACGATGAAATTACCGCGAATGAAATTGTCGGTGAATTGAAAAGCCGCGGCTTCACCGTGGATTGGGTCGCCAACGGCCGCGACGGCATGGCCCGCGCGATCAGCGAAGACTACGACGTGATCACGCTCGACCGCATGCTGCCCGGCGTGGACGGTCTGACGATTCTCACCACCATGCGCAGCATCGGCATTCAGACGCCGGTGCTGATGCTGAGCGCGCTCGGCGACGTCGACGAACGGGTGCGCGGCCTGCGTGCCGGCGGCGACGACTATCTGACCAAGCCGTTCGATCCCGAGGAAATGACCGCGCGCCTCGAAGTGCTGCTGCGCCGCAGTCAGACGCCGGCCGCGCAACTCGAAACCCATCTGCGGGTCGGCCCGCTCGAACTCGATCTGATTTCCCGCAAGGTGCAGCGCGACGGCGAGGAAATCGTGTTGTTGCCCACCGAATACCGCGTGCTCGAATTCATGATGCGCCATGCGGGTCAAACGATTACGCGCACCATGCTGTTCGAGGCGGTGTGGGGCTATCACTTCGATCCGGGCACCAATCTGATCGACGTGCACATGGGCCGCCTGCGCAAAAAAATCGACCCCCCCGGGCTTACGCCGCTGATCCAGACCGTACGCGGCTCGGGCTATATCCTCGCATGAGCGAACCTTCCTGATGGACACGACCTTACCCGCTCAATCTGCGCTCGGGCGGCGCTGGCATTCCACCACGTTTCGCCTCGTCTCCGTTTACGCCGTGATTTTTTCCTTGTCGGTGATGCTGCTGCTCGGCTTCATCGGCTGGGCCGTGACCGGCGACATGGAGCGCGAAACCGACACGGTGATGAACTGGCAGCTGATCTATTTCAACTCGCTGCCCGACTCCGGTCTTGCCGACGCGATTCACCGGCGCATCGAACATGAGCGCATGCACACCAACTACTACGGCCTGTTCGCACCGGACGGCCGCCTGATTGCGGGCGACGTGCTGGTGTATCCGTCGCAATTGCCGACCACGCGCAAGGGCAAGACGCTCGACCTTGCGTTGTCGATGGGCCGCAACGATCAGGCGCCGGTTGTGCGCGCGATGGCCGAGCGCCGCAACGACGGCTCGACGCTCGTGATCGCGCGCGACCTCACGCATATTCTGCGGATTCGCGAGGCGGTGATCGACGCGCTGGTGAGCGGCGGCATCGTCTGCCTGCTGGCGGGCGTGGCCGGCGGTCTCGCGTTGAGCGTGCGGCAGATGCGCCGGCTGAAGGCGATCCGCCGCGTCACGCTGCGCATTGCGCAGGGCGATCTGGCGCAGCGTCTGCCGATCGGCGGACGCGACGAAGTGGATATGCTCGCGCATCTGGTGAACCACATGCTCGCTGAAGTGGAGCGCCTGATGAACGAAGTGAAGGGGGCCTGCGACGGCATCGCGCACGACCTTCGCACACCGCTGGCGCATGTCCGCACCTTGCTCACGCATGCGGCCGAGCACACCGGGAAGCTCGACGACGGCGAACTGTCGCAACTGGTGGAGCGTGCCCGCACCGAGACCGATGCGTTGCTCGACCGTTTCCGCGCGATGCTGCGGATCTCGGAGATCGGCACCTTGCAACGGCGCGGCGGTTTTGGCGAGGTGCAACTGGAGACCTTGATTCAGGAAGTCGGCGAGTTGTATGAACCGCTCGCGGAGAGCCGGTCGATTCAATTGACGGTGCACGCGCAGACGGTGGATGCGATTCACGGCGACCGTGCGTTGCTGTTCGAGGCGTTGAGCAATCTCGTGGACAACGCGATCAAGTTCACGCCCGAGGGTGGCGCGGTGCGGATGGAGCTTCGGCAGACTTCCGCGGGACCGCAGGTCGACATTCTCGACAACGGTCCCGGCATTGCGGCGGATGAGCGCGATGCGGTGTTGCAGCGCTTTTATCGCGGCGAGAGCACCCGGCATCTATCGGGGTCGGGATTGGGGTTGAGTATCGTGTCGGCGGTGATGCGGGTGCACGACTTTACGTTGAAGATCGGCAACGCCGAGCCTGGCGCGAGGATATCGATCGAATGCTGGTCCAGGACGTTGGCATGAGTATGGGTTGTATTGCAGTCGTGATGGAGGAATGAATGCGCGTCCTGTTCGTGGGGCCGTCTCATCCGGAAGCGGCATGGTTATTCAAGGCGCTGCAGGAGAGCGCGCACAGTTTGCAGCGGGCCGATGATCTGCGGGACGGGGTTTTTCTGGCGGGGCAGGAGCCGTTCGACGCGATCGTGTTGATGGTGCTGGAGGCGGGGGCTTATTCGTCGCTGCTGGAATTTGTGACGGAGTTCGCCGCGATTGGGAGTGGGGCGGCGATCGTTGCCGTGATGGGGAGCGCTTCCGCGCAGGAGCGGACGCGGGTGTTGCGGGCGGGCGCTGACGCGTGTTTTTGCCAGCCTTACTCGTTTATCGAAATGCACGAGAGGATGCAGGCATTGCAGAGGATCGGCGGGGGTGGGGCTGCAGCGCCTTCCGCTGGGGTGGTTGCGGGTGGTTTTTCTTCTTCTTCTGGCGAAGTGCCGGTGCTTGATGCCGCTACGCGGGAGCTGGTTTTTCGTGGGCGGCGGGTGGCCGTCACGCGGCGGGAGTTTTTGTTGATCGAGTGCCTGCTGAGGCAGGTTAATGCGCCTGTGGCGCGGGATCAGCTTATTCGCTACGCGTGGCCTGAGAAGGATGATGTGGATCCTTCGTCGGTCAATCTGGTTGTTTCCAGGCTCCGCAGGAAGATTGATGCGGTTGTGCCTGAGGTTAGGATTGAGACGGTTAGCCGGTTTGGGTATCAGGTTTGTGTTGGTTAGTGATCTGGATTGTTTTTCTGGTTTTCTGATTTTTTTTGGCCTTTCCTTGTGTTCTTAGTGGTCTATTAGCATTGCCCCTGTGCGGGGCGGCACCTACTTCTCTTTGCCGCGGCAAAGAGAAGCAACCGTATTGGAAGTCAAGCGACGGGTATCGGGTGGGCGGCGGATCACATGTCGATCCGCCGGCGACGTACAGGCGAGCGCATGCCGCACGATCTCCGATCGCGCCTTCGGTAAGAACGCTTGAAGAAGTTCAGATGATCGACGGCCTCCAGTGCGTGTCATGCTGGACCATCGTATTGAGTGTGACGATGAGCTTGCGGATGCACGCCGTGATGGCGACCTTGAACGGCTTGCCCGCCTCGCGTAGCCGGTCATAGAAAGCGCGAATGGTCGGATTGAAGCGCAGCGCGGGCACGCAGGCCATGTAAAGAGCGCGCCGTACGACGGCTCGCCCGCCCTGAATGCGACGCCTGCCGATGTGTTTGCCGCTGTCGCTATTGAACGGAGCGACGCCGGTGAGCGCGGCGATCTCGCGGCGGTTCAGCGAACCCAGTTGCGGCATGAAGGCGATCAGCGTTGCGGCGGCGCCGGGACCGATACCGGGCACGGAGCGCAGCAGATCTTCCTTCTGACGCCACGCGGGAGACGAGCGCAGGAACGAGTCGATATCGTTGTCCGCGATCCTGATCTGCTGCTTGAGCCATTTGATGTGGTCATTCAGGCTTTCGCGGGCGGCGGCGTGGGCGCGCTCAAGACGGGCCTTCTCGGCCACGAGCATGTCCACGAGCTGGGCGCGGCGCAGCAGCAGGGCCTGCAACTGCTCGGTCTGCACATCGGTGAGCGGGCGCACCACGGGCTTGATGACCGCGGCGAAACGGGCGATGGCAAAGGCGTCGATGCGATCGGTCTTGGCCCGCATGCCGGTCGCGCGGGCGAAGTCGCGCACCTGCCGGGGATTCACGGCGACAGCGGGCAGACCCGCCTCGCAGAGGGCTCTGAGCACGGCGAGTTCGAGCTTGCCGGTGGCCTCCATCACGATCAGGGTGGGGTTCAACGCGATGAGACGTTGTACCAGTTGATCGATGGCGGTCTGCTCATTGTCGACACGAAAATGGTCGGTCGTGTCGTGAATGGCGATGTCGAGCGTTGTGCCGCTGACGTCGATGCCGATATAAACGGAAGAAACAGGATTCATCGTGGTACCCATACTTGCAGGAAAATACGAGCTCGAGGCTCCGTCAACTGTTCGGGTTATGAGGATGAAAAGGACAGTCGCTCAAGCTTCTCTGCGTGCTCGAAGCACTGAAGGCAGACGAGCTGACTGTCCCTGTGGCGACAACTGATCGGGTCGTCGTCACAGGAGGGAATATACAAGTAGGCAAGAGAAAGCCGCTCACACCGCTAATTCTTAAGCGGGCCCCTCGCACAGTATTGTTAGTGGTCCATCTGGAATCCGTGCCCTCGCACACTCCGCGCTCGTGACACAGGGCTCATTCATCCCGTCTCGCGCTGCGCGCGCGCCGGCGCGGTGCATCCAAAAACAGCGGGATCGTTTTTCGTAGGGGGGCCATCGGCTGCGCCTCGGCGAAGCGCTGAAAAAGCGGGGGGAGAAGTGCCGCCCAAAATCTGGAGGGCGGCGTTTGGTAAATGCGGGGGCGCGCGCAGCGCCGCCGGAAGAATGACTGCTGTGTCACGAACGCGGAGTGCGCGAGAACACGGATTCCAGATGGGCCACTACTGTGGCTGTGCGGGGGACCCGCTTAAGAATTAGCGGTGTGAGCGGCTTTCTCTTGCCTACTTCTCTTTGCCGCGGCAAAGAGAAGTAGGTGCCGCCCCGCACAGGGGCAACGCTAATAGACCGATAAGACTACAAGGAAAGGCCAAAATTCCAGACCAAAAAAATTCCAGAACAACAACCAGACCAACACCCACCCCCAGGTCAACGCCCCCGTAATAAAAACCCAACGCAAAAACTGAAACACAGCCTTGCACCTACAAAAAATAAAGTCCTAGCTATATTCCACCCCGTGGCAACAAGAAAAAAACCACCAAAACAAACCCATCAGCGATCCTTATTTAAACAGAAAAGGCATTTCATGAACCAGAAGATGAAACTGGCGAAGCTCTCCGCAGCAGCGCTGCTATTCACGACAATGTTGTCCAGCGCGCACGCGCAAAGCAGCGTGACCCTCTATGGCATCCTCGACACCGGCATCGACTTCGCCAGCAACGTCAACGGTAACCACCTCTATCAAATGGCCAGCGGCGTCAGCGCCGGTAGCCGCTGGGGCGTGCGCGGCAAGGAAGACCTCGGCGGCGGTCTCGCCGCGATCTTCGATCTCGAAAGCGGTTTCAATTCCAGCAACGGTAACCTCGGCAGCGGCCTCGCTTTCTCCCGTAACGCCTACGTCGGCCTGAAAAGCGATACCCTCGGTACGCTCACGCTCGGCCGTCAATGGGACCCGCTCGTCGACCTGATCGAACCGTACTCGCTGAACGACAGCTACGGCGGCTGGTATTTCTCCCACCCGAACGACATGGATAACCTCGACAACGGCTTCGCGATCAGCAATGCCGTCAAGTACACGAGCCCCACCATCGGCGGCTTCACCGGCGAAGCGCTCTATTCGTTCGGCGGCCAGGCCGGCCAGTTCTCCAACAACTCCGCGTATAGCGCCGCGGCGTCGTACACCAACGGCCCGTTCTCCATCGGCGCGGGCTATCTGCGCGTCAACGATCCGGAACAATCCATCCAGAGCTATCAGAACGGCGCGGGCTTCACCAATGCGGTGTACGGCAACTACCTCGCCAATGCCCGCAGCCAGGGTATCTTCGCGGCCGGCGCTTCGTATGCGCTCGGTCAGTTCAAGCTGATGGGCAACTTCACCAACGTCGACTTCCAGCAAGGCGACGCCGGTCAGGACGTCAAGTTCCAGAACTACGAAATCGCCGGCACGTTCGCCGCGACCAGCCAGCTCAATCTCGCCGCCGGCTACACGTACACCGACGGCCGTGATCACGCGACCAATCAGGAACCGAAGTATCAGCAGCTGAACCTGAGCGCCGAATACGAACTGTCCAAACGCACCGCAGTCTATGTCCTCGCCGCGCTGCAGAAGGCAAGCGGTGGCGCGGTCGCACAGATCGCCGGTTTCGATCCGTCGTCCAACGGCAAGCAGGTGGTCGGCCGCGTTGGTCTGCGTCACTCGTTCTGATAGCACCGTCAGCGTCGATTGATCGACGCTTCAAGCAAAAAGAGCGCGATGCCGGAAGGTATCGCGCTCTTTTTTCATGAACCAAAATAAATGTTGCAGTAACTGGGCGGACCCACGCAATTGTCGGCGGAAGTCGGTGTCGGGTTCGTCGCACAGCCGGACAACAGCAGTCCGGCGACGACCGCGGCGGCGGTAAGCGACAGGCGCCATGCGGCGCGCCGTCGCGTCTGTTTCTGTGGATGCATCTCAGTGTGCGTACAGGGTCGAGTTCAGGTAAGCGAGTTGGCCGTCCTGCTCCGCATGCACCAGTTCCTGATAGACCTGCGCGCGCGTCTTGCCTTGCGTCGGCTGGCCGTACGGTGCGACCCACGAGCCCGTCGCATTCGACGTGGTCGGCGTGGGGTTGGCCGCGACCTGCATCGCCGGTGCGCTGTTCTGCGTCGGCGCGGTGGTCGTTTGGGCGAAGGCCGATGCCGTTGCGGTGGCACCGATGAAAGCGATGGCGAGCGTCAGAGATTTCATGTCGTAATCCTCATAAATCAGTTTGGTTGGGACCGAGGCGCGAACCGCGTTGCGTTCGTGGATCGGTTGATGAGAAGGATAGTCAACCGGCTTTAGCGGATCGGCCGTGTGTGCATGAAAAGATATTTATCTGTTATCGCGGCGGCGAAGCGCTGATTCACACGTCTTTCAAGGACGTGTCGCAAACATAAAAAACGTTTCATGAAACGACCGGTTTTGATCACGGGTGTGTCATTGCCGCTATTTACATTGCGGCTACCCGTACGGCGTGCGGGACCGGTTCTCTCTGCATGGACCGGCGCCTTCTCTTACCCGGAATCAAACATGAATAAAGCATTCGCAACCACACTTGTCGCGCTGGCCAGCGCACTCAGCACGGCAGCGCACGCGCAAAGCAGCGTGACGCTCTACGGGACGCTCGACACCGGTCTCGACTACATCAGCAACCAGAAGACAGCGAACGGCGGCAAAAGCAACTGGCTGATGGAAAGCGGCAACGTCAGCACCGATCGCTGGGGCCTGCGCGGCAACGAAGATCTGGGCGGCGGTCTCAGCGCGGTGTTCGATCTGGAGAACGGTTTTAATGTCGACAGCGGCAAGTTGAACAACGGCGGCGATCTGTTCGGCCGTCAGGCATGGGTCGGTATCGCGAGCAAGCAGTGGGGCACGGTGACGCTCGGTCGTCAGTACGACTTCCTCGTCGACTTCGTCGCGCCGTTGTCGGCGACCGGTTCGGGCTTCGGCGGCAACATCGCCGATCATCCGTTCGATAACGACAACCTGAACAACGATCTGCGCATGAACAACGCGCTGAAATTCCGCAGCGCGACCTACGGCGGTCTGACGTTCGGCGGCGCGTACGCGTTCAGCAACGCGGCCGGCGGCTTCAGCGACAACAACGCATACAGCCTCGGCGCGCAATGGGCAGGCGGTCCGTTCAACCTGGCACTCGCGTACCTGCAGATCAACCAGCCGGGCGGCGTCAATCAACCGGCCAATGCCGGCGGCGCGGTCAGCAGCAGCGACGGCGACGCGGTGTTCACCGGCGCGCGTCAACGCGTGCTCGGCGCGGCAGGCCGCTACACGTTCGGCGCGGCGACGCTCGGTCTGGTGTTCACCCGCACCATGCTCAACGATCCGCACCAGATCACCCAGGGCGGCGCGTATTCGACGCTCAACGGCAACCTGCTGACCTTCAACAACTACGAGCTGAACGCCCGCTATGCGATCACCCCGGCGATCTCGCTGGGCGGTTCGTACACGTTCACGGATGGCCACTTCAGCACCGGCGGACAGAGCTACGCGCCGAAGTGGAATCAGTTCATGCTGCAGGCGGACTACGCGCTGTCGCGCCGCACCGATCTCTATCTGGAAGGCACGTACCAGCACGTGAGCGGCGCGAACGGCGTCGCGGTGCTCGGCAATGCGTCTATCTACTCGCTGGCGGCTTCGTCGAGCGACCGGCAGGCGGTCGTGGCGGTGGGCGTGCGTCACAAGTTCTGATCGAGGAGACGGGCGCGGCATCGAGCGCGCCCGAAACGGAAAAAGCGTCGCGGGTTCGAAAGAACCGGCGACGCTTTTTTTCTTGCACCCACAACGAGCCACAACGATCGATGTGCGAACGCGTACTTTAAGGAGCCGCTAATCCAGCCAGGCCATCAACCCGCGGAGGGGTGAGCGACCGAAGCGCCGGAAGCATTCGAAGCACTGGACGCGGCCGTGGCGGCGTCCGTCGACCAGCCGCCCCCCAATGCCTGGATCAACCCCACCGAGGCCAGCAACCGCCGCGTATTGAGGTTCAACGCATCGATCTGCGTGGTCAGCTCGGTGGTCTGCGAGGTCACCACGTCCAGATAGCTGACCACGCCGTCGCGATAACGCGACATCGACAGCGTCAGCGTGCGCTGCGCGGCAACCAGCGCGGCATTCTGCTGCGTGGCTTCGTCGCCGAGATGGTGCAGTTGCGCGAGATTGTCCTCGACCTGCTGGAACGCGAGCAGCACCGTCGCCTTGTACTTCGCGCCGTTCTCGGCGAGCTTGGCGCGCGCCTGCTGGGTCATCGCCTCGCGGCGTCCGCCGTCGAACAGCGTGAACACGAGGCTCGGGCCGACCGACCAGATTTCGTTCGGCGCCATCAGCCACGGCGACAACGTATCGCTTTGATAGCCGCCGTCGAGGCCCAGCGAGATATCCGGGAAGAACGCCGCCTTCGCGACGCCGATCTGCGCGTTCGCCTGCGCGACGCGCCGCTCGGCGGCGGCGATGTCGGGCCGCCGTTGCAGCAGCGCGGCCGGCACGCCGGCCGGAATGGACGGCAGATACGCCGCCGTGGTATCGGATGCGAGCGCGAAGTTCGACGCGGGTTGACCGGTGAGGCTCGCGATCGCGTGCTCGTAGAGTGCGCGGCGCGCGGCGATGTCGTCGGCGGAGGCGCGTGCGGTGTCGAGCTGCGTTTGCGCGCGCGACACGTCGAGTTCCGACGCGATGCCGCCCGCGTGACGGCTCAGCGTCAGCGTGAGCGCACGCTGATAGGTGGCGATGGTGTCGGCGAGCAACTGCTGCTGCGCATCGAGGCCGCGCAGATTGAAATACGCGCTGGCGAGGTTCGCCTGCAAGCTCAGCCGCACCGATTCGAGATCCGCCTCGCTGGCCTGCGCGGCCGCGCTGCCGGCCGCCACCTCGTTGCGGACCTTGCCCCACAGATCGAGGTCGTAACTGATGCCGACATCGACGTTATTGGTGCCGTACACCGAAGGCTGACCCGCGCCGCGCAGCGGCCGGTTGTCCGACTGCCGCTGACGTTCGACCGAAGCCTCGGCGCCGATGGTCGGGAACAGACCCGAGCGGGCCTGCGCGACATACGCGGTGGCTTCGTCGTGACGCGCGACGGCCGCGGCGACGTTCGGATTGGCCGCCGCGACCTGCTGTTCGAGCCGGTCGAGCACGGGGTCGCGATACACCTGCCACCACGCGTCGCGCGGCGCGCGATCGGCGGGGCGCGCGAGTTGCCATGCGCCGCCTTCCTTGAAGGTGGTCGGAATCGCGGTGGGCGGCGCGTGATAGACCGGCGCGAACGAGCAGCCGCTCATCAGCAGCGCGGCGGCCACCGCCACGCAGAGTCGGCGTTTATCCATGGGCGCTCTCCGCCGCGCGGTGTTCGGCCAGCGCGGTGCCGGGCGTGCCTTGCAGGCGCACTTCGTCGCCCGAGGACAGCGAGTCCGGCGGATTGTCGATCACGCGGTCGTCCGGGTTCAGACCGGAGGCGATCTCGACGTGCGTGCCGAGATCGGTCGCGATCGACACGGGCTTCAGCACCGCGCGGTTGTCCTTGCCGACCACGGCGACCTGCAAGCCGCTTTGCCGGAAGATCAGCGAACTCGCCGGAATCGACAACGCGTGCGCGTTGGTCGGCAAATCGAAGTGCACCTCGGTGTACTCGCCGGGGATCAGCAGGCCGTCCTTGTTGTCGACCGCGAGCTGCACGAGCAGCGTGCCGGACGACGGCGTGATCGCATCGTCGGTATCGACCAGCTTCGCGCTGAACTTCATGCCGGGACGCTCCGGCACGGTCAGCGTCGCATTCATGCCGGGCTGGATCGCCGCCGCTTCATCCTGCGGCACGCTGACGTAGACACGCAACTGCCGCGCGTCCGAGACCGAGAACAGTTCCGGTCCGTTGCCGCCGCCGGCGTTGATCAGCGCGCCGATGTCCGTGGTGCGCGCGGTGACCACGCCGTCGAACGGCGCGGTGATGCGCTTGAACGATTCGAGCGCTTCGAGTCGGCCGACATTCGCCTGCGCGGCCGCGACGGTCGCCTGCTTGGCGACGAGGTCGCTGGTCTTCTCGTCGGCATCCTGCTGCGAGACGGAGTCCTGCTTCAGCATCGCCGTCCAGCGATGCGCGGTGGACGCCGCGAGTTTTTCGTTGGCGACCGCATTCTGCAGATCCGCGCGCGCCTGCTGCAACTGCTGATCGAGATCGGGCGTATCGATCACGCCGAGCAGCTGGCCGGCCTTCACGTGCGTGCCGATATCGGCGTACCACGCATGCAGATAGCCGGACACGCGCGCATAGATCGGCGCGTTGACGAACGCCGACAGATGGCCGGGCAGCACCAGCTTCTGCGCATCGAGGTCGTGTTTGGGCGTGTACGCCACGACCGTCGGCACCGCCTGCTGCGCGGACCAGGTGGTCAACTCCTGCCTTGCGTGCACGCGGCTCGCGATGCCGCTCGCCACGATGCCCGCCGCGACCAGCAACGCGACGATGCCGGCCAGCTTCAGATGACGCAGGCGTTTGGGCGAATTGATCTCGATCTCAGTGGACATGTTGGACTCCGGATTCGGAAGAAGAGTGGTCGTGCGAGTTGTCGTGGTCGTGCGAATGGCCGTGACCGTGCTCCGCGTCGTGCGGCGCGCCGTCGCGCCGGTGCACCAGGCTGAACACCACCGGCACGAACAGCAGCGTCGCGAAGGTCGCGCAGAGCAGGCCACCGATCACCGCGCGGCCGAGCGGCGCGTTCTGTTCGCCGCCGTCGCCGAGACCGAGCGCCATCGGCGCCATGCCGATGATCATCGCGAGCGCGGTCATCAGCACCGGGCGAAAGCGCGTGAAGCCGGCTTCCATCGCCGCGACCAGCGCATTGCCGTTGGCGGCGAGCCGTTCGCGCGCGAAGCTCACCACCAGAATGCTGTTGGCGGTCGCCACGCCCATGCAGAGAATCGCACCGGTCAACGCGGGCACGGAGAGCGGCGTGTGCGTGGTGAACAGCATCCACACGATGCCGGCCAGCGCCGCGGGCAGCGCGCTGACGATCACGAACGCATCGCTCCACGAATGGAAGTTGACGACGATCAGCAGGAAGATCAGCAGGATCGCGCCGAGCAGACCGAGCGACAGACCCGTGAACGCGCTGTTCATGGTCTGCACCTGGCCGCGCAGCGTGACGACCGACCCTTTCGGCACGTCCTTCGCGGTGGCGTGCACGATGGTCTGGATCTTCGCGGCCACCGCGCCCAGATCCTGGCCCTGCGTGGTCGCGTACACGTCGTACAGCGGTTCGATGTTGTAGTGCGAGACCACCGAATCGCCGACGCCGCGCGTGATCGTCGCGATGCCGCCGAGAATCTGCGCGTCGCCGCTCTTGCCGGTGACCGGCAGGTTGCTGAGATTCGACAGCGAGGTCATCCGGTATTGCGGCGTCTGCGCGACGATCGGATACGACACGCCGTTCTTCGGATTGAGCCAGTAGGTCGGCGACACCTGGCTCGTGCCGGACAGGCTGGCCACCACGGAATTGGTGACGTCCTGCTCGGTGATGCCGAGCTGATCCGCACGCGAACGGTCCACGGATACGGTGAATTGCGGATACGTGGAAGCCTGCTGGATGCGCGTATCGGCAATGCCCGGAATCATGCGCATGCGTCGCATCACCTCGTTCGCGTAGCGATGGTTGGCCGCCTGGTTCGGCCCGGCCACCTGCAGATCGATCGGTGCAGGCGCGCCGAAGTTCAGGATCTGGCTAACGATGTCGGCCGGCAGGAACGCGAACGAGGTGCCCGGAAATTCGCGCGGCAGCGTTTCGCGCAGCGTGCGCACGTAATCGGCGGTCGGCTGGTGGTTCTCGTTCAGCGAGATCAGAATGTCGCCGTCCTGCGGACCCGCGGTGCCGCTGTTGTTATAGGTCAGGTTGATGCCGCTGTTCGGCAGGCCGATGTTGTCGACGATACTGCGCAACTGGTCCGGGGGCACCGCGCGGCGCACCGCGTTTTCGATCTGGTCGAACTGCGCGGCGGTGTCCTCGATCCGCGTGCCGATCGGCGCGCGCACATGAATCGCGATTTCACCCGAGTCGATGTTGGGGAAGAAGTTGCGGCCGAGCCACGGCACAAGCAGGAACGACGCGCCGACCACGATCAGGAAGCCCGTCACGAAGCGCTTGCGATGCGTGAGCGCCATCCCGAGCACGATCCGGTAGACCCCGCGCACGCGTTCGAAACGGTGCTCGAAGCCGCGCTGGAACCGCACCAGCGGATTGCGCGACGGCGGCGCACGATGGTGGCCGCCGTGCGGGTCCATCGCCGCGGCGAGTTCGCCGGATGCGTGGCCGCCCGAGGCGTGCGGGCGCAGCAGATACTGCGCCATCATCGGCACGAAGGTGCGCGACAGCACGAACGACGCGATCATCGCGAAGATCACCGCCTCGGCCATCGGCACGAACAGGAAACGCGCGATGCCGTCGAGCAGCAGCATCGGCACGAACACGATGCAGATGCACAGCAGCGACACGAAGGCCGGCGCGACGATCTGCGCGGCGCCGTCGAGGATCGCGCTTCGCACGTCCTTGCCTTGCTCCAGGTGCCAGTTGATGTTCTCGATCGTGACGGTCGCGTCGTCGACCAGAATCCCGACCGCGAGCGCGAGGCCGCCTAGCGTCATCACGTTGAGCGTTTCGCCCATCGCCGCGAGGCCGGCGATCGCCGCGAGCACCGCGAGCGGAATGGAAGCCGCGATGATGAGCGTCGAGCGCCAGCTGCCGAGGAACAGCAGGATCATCAGCGAGGTGAGCGCGGCCGCGATGATGCCTTCGCGCGCCACGCCGCTCACCGCGCCCTTCACGAAGGTCGATTGATCGCCCATCGTGACGAGCTTGAGCCCCGGCGGCAAGGTCGCCTCGATGCGCGGCAGTTTCGCCTTCACGCCGGCGATGATGTCGAGCGTCGACGCCGAGCCGTTCTTCAGGATGCTCATCAGCACCGCGCGGTGACCGTCCACGCGCACCACGTTGCCTTGCGGCGGATAGCCGTCGCGGACGTGGGCGACGTCGCGAATATAGATGGTTGCGCCGTCCACCGTCTTGATCGGCAGATTATTCAGTTCGTCGAGCGCGAGCGGGCTGTTGTTCAGCTTGATGTTGTATTCGAAGCGGCCGATCTTCTCGGTGCCTGCCGGAATGATCTGGTTCTGCTGCGCGAGCGCGGTGGCCACATCGTTCGCCGACAGCTTCTTCGCCTGCAACGCCTGCGGGTCCAGGTCGATCTGCACTTCGCGCGTCTTGCCGCCGTACGGCGTCGGAATCGCGACGCCCGGCACGCTCAGCAATTGCGGGCGGATGAAGTTTGTCGCGTAGTCGGCGAGCTTCTGTTCGTCGAGCGTGTTGCTGGTCAGCGCCAGTTGCAGCACCGGCACGGTGGACGCGTTGTAGTTCAGGATCTGCGGCGGCGTGGTGCCGGGCGGCATCTGCTTGAGCACCGTCTGCGAGACCGAGGTGACCTGCGCGGTGGCGGTGCGGATATCCACGGTCGGCTGGAAGAAGATCTTCACGATGCCGTAACCGCGGAACGACTGCGACTCGATGTGCGCGATGTCGTTGACGGTGGTGCCGAGCGTGCGCTCGTAGTAGGTGACGATCCGACCGGACATGTCGTCCGGTTGCAGACCCGCGTAGTTCCAGACCACGCTGATCACCGGAATGCGGATGTCGGGAAAGATATCCGTCGGCGTGCGCAGCGCGCTCAGCGGGCCGATCAACAGGATCAGCAACGCGAGCACGATGAACGTGTAGGGCCGGGTTAATGCCAACCGGACTATTTTTAACATCGAAGGCTGCTCCGTTCAGAGGCGCGATTGAATCTGCGCGGGCGTGTGTCAAGTGGGGATCGCCCTTATCGCGCGACCCGGTACCGGCATTCTGGAGAGCGGGGCCTAACAGGCGCGGACTATTCAAATGAAACTAGTTTTAGGAAGCGGCGGCGGCTCTTCCTCATGCGATACGTGCGCGCGAATACGGCTTTAGCGCTGCATGCAGCGCTAAAGTCCGTCGCTCGAAACAGCGGGAACGTGTCAGCCGAACAGATAGCCCGAGCCGCGTATCGTGCGGATCAGCGGCCGTTCGCCGGGCATCTCGACTTTCTTGCGCAAGCGGCCGACGTGCACGTCGATCAGGTTCGTCCCCGGATCGAAACGGCAACCCCACACGGCCTCGAAAATCATCGTGCGTGTGAGCACCTGGCCGGTGTGACGCATCATGAATTCGAGCACGCGGAATTCGGTCGGCTGCAGATCGAGTTCGCGTTGCCGGTGCATCACCTTGCGGCGTACGAGGTCGAGTTCGAGCGCGCCGCTGCGCAGCAGGGTTTCGGCTTTCGCGTGACGCGGGCGGCGCCGCAGCAACACTTCGATGCGCGCGAACATCTCCTCGGGCGAGAAGGGCTTGGTCAGATAGTCGTCGCCGCCCGCGCGCAGACCTTGAATGCGCTGATCCACGTCGGACATCGCGCTCATCACCAGCACCGGCGTTTCCATGCCGACGCCGCGCATCGTCGCGACGATGGTGAGGCCGTCGAGATCGGGCAGCATGCGATCGAGCGTGACGACGTCGTAGTCGCCCGCCATCACTTTCGCCATGCCTTCGCGGCCGGTGCGCGCGACCTCGACGGAGAAGCCGCTGGCGCTGAGCGTGCGCACGATGTCGTCGGCAATCAATTGATCGTCTTCGATCGTCAGGATTCTGGGCATGATGCGCGCCCGCGTCAGGCCACGGCGCGCAACGCGACCTGACGATCCGGCGCGCGATACTGGGCGACCGCGAAATCGATGAAGCTGCGCACGCGCATCGACAGATAGTTGCGGCCGGAATAGAGAATCGAGATCTGTCGCGGACCGCCGTTGATCTCGAACTGTTCGAGCACCGGCACAAGCGCGCCGCGCGCGAGATCGTCGGCGATGATCGGCTGCGGCAGCAGTGCGATACCCATGTGGCTCAACGCGGCCACGCGCACCATCGCGCTGCTGGTCGCGGTAAGCGCGCTGCCGGTGTTCACGCGATATACGCCGTCGGCGTCGCTGAATTCCCACGCGCGCGACGTGCCGTCGGACACCGTCAGCAGGCCGTGACGGTTCAGCGCGGACGGATCGCGCGGCGTGCCGTTGCGCGCCAGATAAGTGGGGGACGCCACCGTGATTTCGTCGACGCTCGTCAGCGTGCGGCTTACCAGGGTGGAGTTGGTCAGGCGCCGGTCGTCGGAGAAACACACGTCGAAGCCGCCTTCCACCAGATCGATATGCGTGTCGAACGTCGTGACGTCGAAGTCCACGCGCGGATGCAGCACGCGGTATGCGGCGAGCAATGCGCCGAGGCCGGCGCTCGCGAAGGTCATGGGCGTGGCGATACGCAGCGTGCCTTGCGGATCGCGCGTG
Source organism: Paraburkholderia sp. D15 (assembly GCF_029910215.1). Lineage (NCBI taxonomy): Bacteria > Pseudomonadati > Pseudomonadota > Betaproteobacteria > Burkholderiales > Burkholderiaceae > Paraburkholderia > Paraburkholderia sp. D15. Next base: position 1,570,686 of record NZ_CP110395.1, read on the forward strand.
GTCTCCAGCAGATTCGATTCCATCTCGTCGAGCTTTTCGATGATCGCGCGGCAACCGTCGAGGTATTCGCGGCCCACGTCGGTCAGCGACAGACTGCGCGTGGTGCGGTTCAACAGACGCATGTTCAGATGCGCTTCCAGCGTGCCGACGCTGCGCGTGACCGCTGCCGCGGACATGCCTAGCTGACGGGCCGCGAGATTGAAGCTGGCGAGATCGACTACGCGGGTGAAGACACGCATCGCTTGTAGCTGGTTCATGTTGGAACAGTAGAGAAGGGCGATGGGATGCATCATCGGCGATCGCGAGTAAAACCGGACAGCTAGGTGGATTAAGTCTTTTTTAATTTTATGAAATGTTCATGAAGCGAGGCTGACGTCTAGCTGTCGGCCATCTCGCAAAATATACGGATGACTAAATGAGTGGGCAAAAAAAGAGCGCGGACGGAGCCGCGCTACGGAAAGAGACTTGAATGAAAGTAGCCGCTGCCACGCGGCTGGGCCGAAGTATAGGCGGGATGCGCGGCGTGTGGAGCGTGGATTCTGAAACGCTGTGCTGCGTGAGTTGCAACAAGCTATGCAACGAGCTGTGCGACAAGCTGTGCAACGAGCGGTGCAACAAACGTCGCGACGAACGCGGCACGATGCGCGTCGTGGCGTGTCGTCAGTTCAGCATGCCGTGCTGCACGTCGAGCGATGCTTCCAGATGCCGGGACAACGCGTGATGCATCTGCGCGAGACTTTCGACGGGCAAGGCGAAACCGGCCCACCCGAGTCCCGAATGACGCAGGAACAGCATCGCGCCGTCGTGCAGCGGATGCTTCTCGGTGTGCCAGCATGGATCGACTTCGATCACATATTGATGCGTGCGCACCGGTGTCTTGGGCACTTCGGGGCGCATCATCGCGCGCAGTGCGCTGAGGTGTTCGATCACGGCGTCCAGATCGGACGCGTCGAGCAGAACGGCGCGGCCCTCGATGTCGATACGAACCGCGTTGTGTCCGTACTCGTTGACCTTCTCGATGTTCATGGGGCGTGTCATGGCGATGCTCCTTGCGGCTGTCACGGTCCGCGGATTATGGCGCCGCGTTCCTTAGACGAGTCTTAAAGTGCACGATCAGCGGATGAAACTTTGTTTAAGGAGCCGCACGAGCGTGCGCATTTCGCGAGGTGCAAGCGCCTGACCCCGTGGCGGATAAATGCTTTATCGCGCGCTTAAGTCAGACGTAATACAACTTCGATGTTTCAGAATAGAAACGTTTTTAATCGTGCCAGAAAATCCCGCCGAAATGCGTCGCCAGATAATCGAGGAAATTAACGGGGATGAATCGGCGAACGAATGGAAAACTTCCCGCTTTGCGAATAAAAAAGGCCATTGAAACTCATTATTTGCGAAGTCCGGTGTTCAGGTTTGAAACGTTTTTGAACGCGCTGTGAGGCCGTAAGCGCCGTGAGGTGGAGCTTCGCGTTTCATATGAAACGCCGGATAAGATTTATCTTCATACATGGCCTTTTTCGATGAAGATTTGTTTTTCAAATTTACTATAGCGAAGCATTCCGCTAACATCACGATTAATCCGTTAAGCGGCGTTATCGGCGGTTTCTTTCTTTTAATAACATGGGTTGCCGGTGTGAGGGGCTAGCGGAGCGGCGGGGTCGACAATGCACGACAGTTTGAGGAAGAATCATGCCGCACATGCATCTGGATTCTGCGAGGATCACCTGGTTACAGTCGCCTGCCTTGAATGTGCGCACCGCGGCGCGGCGAATTGGCGTATTGCTGTTCGACGGGTTCTGGCTGTTAGGGCCTGGCACCGTGATCGAAATGTTCCAGACCGCCAATGAACTGTCGGGTTCGCCCGCTGGCGAGGAACCACCTTACGAAGTGCAATTTTTGTCGATGGACGGCGGCAGCGTCGCCAGTTCATCGTCGGTGCGCATCTGGACCGACCGGATCGACACGCGTTACGGCAACGGCTTCGACGTGCTGTTCATCGCCGGTGGTCAGGGCGCGCAGGCCGCCGCGCGCGACGAGCGTTTGCTGAACTGGCTGCGTTCCGTGCAATCGCGCACCCGGACCATCGAAACGATCGGCGAGGGCCGTCTGGTGCTGGACGCGGTGCGGCCCAGCGAGTCCGACACGCCGCCGCTGAATGGTCTCGCGCACGGCGCAGTGTCGGACCGTGCATTCGGCAACGCGAACGACCGCAATGACTGCGCACGCAGCGCGCTGATGTTCATCAAACGCGATCTGGGCGCGGAACTCGCGCGCAGTGTCGCCGATCGCGTGATGCCGGGCATGGCGGCAACCTGGGTGCCGCTGCCCGCGGAGGGCGGCACGCTCAGCGTCGCCGAGAAGATCCGTGCGGCCGCGCGCTGGATGGAGGCGAACTGCGATCGTCCAGTATCGGTTGCCGACGCCGCGCAGGTCGCCGCGATGAGCGAGCGCAATTTTCTGCGGCGCTTCAAGCATGAGATGCAACTCACGCCGTCCGACTATCTGTTACAGGTGCGGTTACGGATTGCCTGCAACTTCCTGACCGAAACCGAATTGCCGGTGGACAAGATCGCCCGCCGCAGCGGCACCGGTAATGGCGATCGTCTCGCGAAGATCTTTCGAAAACGGATGGCGCTGTCGCCCACCGAGTATCGCGCGCGCAGCCGGGTAACGAGTGAGGCTTAGCGGCGAAGGTTAGCGCAGGTTTTTTACGAGTACAGCGGTAATGGGCAACAAGGTCATCGCGACGGCATTGCCGGAGGTGAAACTCATCGAGCCCGAGGTGTTCTGCGACGAGTTCGGGTTCTGCTTCGAAAGCTTCAGCGCGGACGAGTTCAGCGAAGAGGTCGCGCAGGATTTCACGTTCTTGCAGGACCGGCATCTGCGGGCGGTGCGCGGCGTGTTGCGCGGCCTGCACTATCAGGTGCAGCGTCCGCAGGGTCGTCTGATGCGGGTGGTGGTCGGCGAGGTGTTCGACGTCGCCGTCGACGTGCGCCTCAATTCGCCGAGCTTCGGCAAATGGACCGGCGCCTATCTGAGCGCGGCGAATCATCGGCAGATGTGGGTGCCGCCCGGGTTCGCGCATGGCTTCGTGGTGCTCTCGCCGGCGGCCGAATGCCTGTGGAAGACGACCGAGTACTGGTTTCCCGAACTCGAACGCTGCATGCTGTGGAACGATCCGGACATCGGCATCGAATGGCCGATCGATTTTCAGCCGACCCTGGGCGTCAAGGATGCGGCCGGGCGGCGGCTTTACGAAGCGGAGAATATTGCGTGAGGGGTGCTTGAGCGGTGCGGTGCGAGTGCTCGGCTTCGACGCGCGTTTCGCGCCTCAGTGGCAGCCCAGAGGTAGCGCAGCGCCGGATTCGCGGCCGGAATCGACACTCGCTTCGACACCGCTTCAACGCTGCTTTCCAACACTCACCCTATCGCGCGGCCACCACCGCGCCGACACTCGCCGTAACGACCAGCAGCGTTCCCGCGATCTGCAACACCCCCATCGGTTGATGCAGCACCACGAAACCGGCAAGCGCGCCGATCGCCGGCTCGACACTCATCAGTATCCCGAACGACGCCGCCGGCATGTGCCGCAACGCCACCATTTCGAGCGCATACGGCAACAGCGGCACCAGCAACGCGAGCCCCGCGGTGGCGGCGATCTGCGCGACCGCGGGATGCCCGGCACTTTGCGCGAGGCCGAACGGCGCGGCGATCAACGCGGCGGCGAGCAGGGACACCGAGAGTCCTTCGAGTCCCGCGAACAGCGCGCCGGTCTTTTTCATCAACACGATATAGCTGCCCCAGCCGAGCGCCGCGTCGCACGCGAGCAGCACGCCGAGCGGTTCGCCGATCCAGCCGCCGCGATCGCGCGACAGCAGCAACACGCCCGCGATGGCCAGCGCCGGCCACAGCAACGCACGCGCACGGCGCACCGCGAAGGTGGCCACCGCGAGCGGCCCGAGAAAGTCGATCGCGACGGCCAGCCCCAATGGAATCCGCTGCAGGGCCGCGAAGAAACACAGCGTCATGCCCGCCATCGCCGCGCCCAGCGCACCGGCGGCGAACCAGTGCGCGCGTGAATACCGCGTGAGACGCGGGCGCACCAGCACGAGCAGCACGATCGCCGCCCAGCTCAGGCGCAGCCATGTGGTACTCAGCGAGCCGTAGCGCGCCATGGTCGGCGCGGAGAGCGCGGCGCCGAACTGCACGCTCGACATCGACAGCACGCACAGCAGCACGGCCCACGGCGAGCCGGCGGGTTTCAGCGCGGCGGGCGAGGGATGAGCGGGCTGAGCAGCGCTCAGCGCGGGTTCGAGAGTGGTGTCCTGCATGGTCATGAGGTTGCGTCGTCGCGCTCGTTCGGGTGGCTGAACGCTATCTTATCGGCGCGCCGGGTATTAAGATAACTTGATAATTCTTATGGCCACTTCAGGAAATCTGATGACCCGCGATCTCGACAGCAGTCTGCTGCGCGCCTTCGTCACCGTGGCGGAGACCGGCGCGGTGGGCGTGGCGGCGGCGCGCCTTTCCCGCACGCAGGCGGCGGTCAGCATGCAACTGCGCCGTCTCGAGGAGGAGCTGGGCGTGCGCTTGCTCGACCGCTCGCCGCGCGGCGTGCAACTCACCGAGGCCGGGCATCTGTTGCTGCCGTACGCGCACACCATCCTCGGTGCGGGCGCCGACGCGCGGCGCGCATTGAGCGCGGGTCTGGTGTCCGGCACCGTGCGACTCGGGCTGCTCGAAGATATCGCGGTGGGGCGTTTGCCGCGAGCGTTGCAGCGGTTTTCGAGCGCGAATCCGCAGGTCGCGCTGGAGATCGTGGTCGACAGCAGCGAAGTGTTATCGACGCGACTCGCGGAGGGCGCGCTCGATGTCGTGGTCGGCGATCCCGCGCTCGTCGACGCGACGCCGCTGCTCACGTGGACCCAGCCGCTCTTCTGGGTCGGCGCGCGCGGCTTCGTGCGCGATGCGCGGATGCCGTTGCCGGTGGTCGCGTTCGGTGGTGCGTGTCTATGGCAGCAACTCGTGCTGACGGCGTTGCGCCGCGCGGAGATCGCGTGGCGGATCGTGTGCACGAGCACCAGTTTGCCGGCGGTGCAATCGGCGGTGGAGGCGGGGCTGGGCGTATCGGTGCTGCTCGACGGCAATATCCGCGCGGAGTCGATGCGCGTGCTCGGTCAGGCCGATGGTTTGCCTGAGGCGCCTACCGCGGACTTCGGTCTCTTCATGCGCGAGGTGCCGGGCGCGCACGCGGCGGCCGTGCGGACACTGCTGACGTTTTTACGCGAGGAGTGGCATCTCGGTCAGCGCGACAGCGAGCCGATGCTCGCGGCGGCGAGTTAGGGAAGGGACATCGAATCGGGAAGGCTCCACGAACCGCGGGAGCCGATGCAGGAAAAAAAGCAGCAAAAAAAGCAGCAAAAAAACTGCACAAGAAAAAACCGCATAAGAAAACCCCGCCGCGGCCAGCAACTATTGCAATGAATCGTGGCAACTATTGCAACGCGCATTGCAACGAGCCGCTGCCCGCGGCGGGGCCTCGCGCATCCGCATCGGCGACATCAACCTCGCATCGCCGTTGCGAACGCGGACGCAAGCGCCGCCTTCAGCGCCGCATCACGCCCATCAGCAAGGTGACGAGGAAGATCACCACGAAGATGAAGAACAGCACCTTGGCGATTTCCGTCGCGCCGGCGGCAATGCCGCCGAAACCGAATACCGCGGCGATGATCGCGATGATGAAGAAGATGACAGCGTATCGAAGCATGGGGCCTCCCACCGATGGATTGCTGGATTGAAGAACGGCGACGCGTCGCGAGCACGGAGAGTCCGGTTGTGCTTTGACGCTTGTGTGCCGGCGTGCGGAGTCGAGCAATAGGTGTGCCCAGCAGGTGCGCCCCACCGGTGCGCCGGCGCCGATCGCCAGGGAGTGGCCCGGATCGGCCTGCCTGCCGCGTGCTGTTACCATCGCGAATCGTCGATTTCCGCACTCCTTCGCCATGCAATCCAATCCGCTCAGCGAGATCTCCCTGATCCGCAAGCTGAAGCTCAATCAGCTCATGATCTTCGAACGCGTGCTGGAGACCCGTTCGGTCGTGCGCGCGGCCAACGAAATGCGTCTGACGCAACCGGCCGTGACCAAGGTCATTCACGAACTCGAATCCTGCTTCGACGGCGCGTTGTTCGCGCGCTCGAATCGCGGCGTGGTGCCCACCGATCTCGGCCTGCTGCTCGGGCGGCGTGTCAAGTCGCTGATGGCCGAGCTGCGCTATATGACCGACGAGCTGAACGATTTCCGCCTCGGCACCAGCGGCCATGTGATCGTCGGCACGCTGATCTCGGCGTCGGCGCGGCTGTTGCCCACGGCCATCGCGATGCTCAAGGCGCGCACGCCGAACGTGCTGGTGACGGTGCGCGAGGGCACCACCGCCCATCTGTTCCCGGCGCTCGCCACCGGCGATCTGGACATCGTGGTCGGTCGTCTGCCGGAGCGCGAACTGCCGATCGCCAGCGCGTTTCCGCTGACGCACGAGGCGCTGTTCGACGAGTCGCTGTGCGCGGTGGTCGGCAAGGGCTACGGCCCGGCGCCGGCGGGCGTCACGCATCTGTCGGAGCTGGTCGGCTCGCCATGGATTCTGCCGACGCCCGATTCGCCCGCGCGCCTCTCGGCGGAGCATCTGTTTCGCGCGGCCGGTCTGCCGCTGCCTACCGATATCGTCGAGTCGTTGTCGCTGCTCACGAATATCGGCTTGCTGCTCGACACGCCGCGCATCGCGCTGATGCCGCGCGCCGCGGCGCAGCAATTCGAGGATGCGGGTCTGCTGCGGATTCTCGATCTGCCGGAAACCGGCTCATTCGGCACGGTCGGTTTTTCGGTGCGCACGCACAAGGAGCAGAGCGCCGCGTGCCAGGCTTTCGTCGCGTGCCTGCGCGAGGCGGTCAGCGTGGCCGCGCCGGCCGTCGATACCCCGCTGTAAGGGCCGCCGGCAGCGTATCCGGCGGCCCGTTTCTGGTATTCCCCTTTAGCATACCCACCGTCCAATCTTTGATTACCGCCGCGCGCGGCCCCGACCGTAGACTCCTGCCCATACTTCAATCGAGCAGGAGACGTCGTGACCTTCATCCCGGCCGCCGCGCAGCGCGCTCAATCCTCATCTTCCGCGGTTCCGCTGCTGCGCCATTACGTCGATGGCGAATTCATCGCCAGCGCCGCCACCTTCGCTAACATCAGCCCGGTCGACGGCCGCGAACTCGCGCAGGTGTGCGAGGCCGACGCCGCCACCGTCGACGCCGCCGTGCGTGCCGCGGTGGCCGCGCAGCGCGCCGGCTGGCGCGACACCACGCCGGCGCAGCGCGCCGACTGGCTGCACAGGATCGCCGACGGCATTCAGGCGCGTTTCGACGAATTCGTCGCCGCCGAAGTCGCGGACACCGGCCGCCCGCTCGAGCAGGCGCGCAAGCTCGACATCGCGCGCGGCATCGCCAACTTCCGCACTTTCGCGGACCTGATCCGCACGGCCAACAGCGAGTTCTTCGAAACCCACGCGGCGGACGGCAGCGAGCTGATCAACTACGTGACGCGCAAACCGCTCGGCGTGGTCGGCATCATCTCGCCGTGGAATCTGCCGCTGCTGTTGTTCACGTGGAAAGTCGCCCCGGCGCTCGCGATGGGCAACTGCGTGGTCGCCAAGCCTTCCGAGGAAACGCCGGGCTCGGCGACGCTGCTCGCCGAGGTCATGCACGACATCGGTCTGCCGCGCGGCGTGTTCAATCTGATCCACGGTCACGGGCCGAATGCGGCGGGCGAATTCCTGACGCGTCATCCGAAGATCGACGCCATCACGTTCACCGGCGAATCGCGCACCGGCAGCACGATCATGAAGACCGTCGCCGACGGCGTGAAGGGAATCTCCTTCGAACTCGGCGGCAAGAACGCGGCCGTGGTGTTCGCCGACGCGGACTTCGACGAGGCGGTCGCCGGCGTGCTGAAGTCGAGCTTCACGAACGCGGGCCAGGTGTGTCTGTGCAGCGAGCGCGTGTATGTCGAGCGGCCGATCTTCGAGCGCTTCGTCGCGGCGCTGAAGGAGAAGACCGAGGCGCTGCGCGTCGGCGCGCCGGACGATCCCGCTACCACGATGGGGCCGCTGATCTCGCGCGGCCATCGCGAGAAGGTGCTGTCGTATTTCCGTCTCGCGGTCGAAGAAGGCGCCACGGTCGTCACGGGCGGTCAGGCGCCGCAATTCGGCGATGCGCGCGACCACGGCGCGTTCGTGCTGCCGACCATCTGGACCGGTCTTGCCGACGACGCCCGCTGCGTGAAGGAAGAAATCTTCGGACCGGTGTGCCACATCGCGCCGTTCGATAGCGAAGACGAAGTGATCGAGCGCGTGAACGACAGCGCGTACGGTCTTGCGGCCAGCATCTGGACCACGCATCTCGCGCGCGGTCATCGCGTGGCGCGGCGGATCGAAACCGGCATCGTGTGGGTCAACGCGTGGTTCGTGCGCGATCTGCGTACGCCGTTCGGCGGCACCAAGCTGTCGGGGATCGGCCGCGAGGGCGGGCGTCATTCGCTCGACTTCTATTCGGAACTGACCAACGTTTGCGTGAGGATCGCATGACCACCGTCGACCTGAAAGCCGCGCTCGAGATCGCGACGGCGCTGTGGCAGGCACAGCAGAGCGGCGTGCCGGTCGCGCCGGTGCGCGGCGCGATCGAGGCGCTCGGCGGCGATCCGCTGGAAGCGGCGTACGCGGTGCAGCGCCTGAACACCGAGCGCAAGCTCGCGAGCGGGCGGCGTCTCGTGGGCCGCAAGATCGGCCTGACCTCGAAGGCGGTGCAGACGCAACTCGGCGTCGCTCAACCGGACTTCGGCATGTTGTTCGACGATATGTCGATCGCCGACGGCGAAGAGATCGACATGTCGCGCACGCAGCAGCCGAAGGTGGAGGCGGAGATCGCGCTGGTGCTCGGCCGCGATCTGCCGCACGAGCGTCATACGATAGCCGACCTGATCGGCGCGACGGCCTACGCGTTGCCCGCGATCGAGATTGTCGGCAGCCGCGTCGCCAACTGGGATATCCGGTTGACGGATACGGTGGCCGACAACGCATCGAGCGGCCTGTTCGTACTCGGCAACCGCCCCGTCAAACTCGACGCGTTCGACGCGATCCAGTGCGGGATGGTGATGGAACGGCGCGGCGACCAGGTGAGCGTCGGCGTCGGCGCGGCCTGTCTCGGCAATCCGCTGTACGCGGCGGTGTGGCTCGCCAACACGATGACGCGCGTCGGCGCGCCGCTACAAGCCGGCGACATCGTGCTGACCGGCGCGCTCGGTCCCATGGCGGCCGTCAATGCAGGCGACGTGTTCACCGCCCATATCGAAGGACTCGGCTCCGTGAGCGCGAGTTTCGCCCACCATTCCAACGCGCAGTCGTGACCGGAAACGCCATGCTCGATCAAACTCAACAGGACAAACAGGCCGTCGCCATCATCGGCTCCGGCAATATCGGCACCGATCTGATGATCAAGGTGCTGCGCCACGCGAAGCATCTGAAGATGGGCGCGATGGTCGGCATCGACCCGGCCTCGGACGGCCTCGCGCGCGCCGAGCGGCTCGGCGTGCCGACCACCGCGAACGGCATCGACGGTCTGGTCGCGCTGCCGGATTTCGGCGACATCCGCATCGCGTTCGATGCCACCTCGGCCGGCGCGCATCACCGGCACGCGGCGGTATTGCGCGAGCACGGCGTCACCGTGATCGATCTGACGCCGGCCGCGATCGGACCGTTCGTGGTGCCGGTGGTCAACCTGTTCGCGCATCTCGATGCGCCGAACCTGAACATGGTGACCTGCGGCGGCCAGGCGACGATTCCGATCGTGCATGCGGTGTCGCGCGTCGCGCCGGTGCGCTATGCGGAAATCGTCGCATCGATCGCGAGCCGTTCGGCCGGCCCCGGCACGCGCGCCAATATCGACGAGTTCACCGAGACCACTTCGAAGGCGATCGAAACGGTGGGCGGCGCCGCGCGCGGCAAGGCGATCATCGTGATGAATCCGGCCGAGCCGCCGCTGATCATGCGCGACACCGTGTACTGCCTGACCGACGAAAACGCCGATACCGACGAGATCGAAAGCTCGATCCACGCGATGGTGGCGGCGGTCGCGAGCTACGTGCCGGGCTATCGCCTGAAGCAGGCCGTGCAGTTCGACCGCTACACGGCGGCGAATCCGCTTGCGCTGCACGCGAACGAGCGCCGCGCGGGACTGAAGGTCAGCGTGTTTCTCGAAGTGGAAGGCGCCGCGCATTACCTGCCTTCGTATGCGGGGAACCTGGACATCATGACGTCGGCGGCGTTGGCCGCGGCCGAACAGATCGCGGCCAGCCGCGTCGCGGCGTAGCGACGCCCGGCGTAGCGACGCCGGGCGTCGCTACGCAAACAAGGACATGAGGACGAAGGCAATGAGCGATAGCAACAAGAAAATCTACGTGTCGGACGTGACGCTGCGCGACGGCATGCACGCAATCCGCCATCAGTATTCGCTGGACCATGCACGCGCCATCGCGCGGGCGCTCGACGAAGCGGGCGTGGACAGCATCGAGGTCGCGCACGGCGACGGTCTGTCGGGGTCGAGCTTCAACTACGGTTTCGGCGCGCACACCGATCTCGAATGGATCGAGGCGGTGGCCGCGACCGTGCAGCGCGCGAAGGTCGCCACGCTGCTGTTGCCCGGCATCGGCACCGTGCACGATCTGCGCGCGGCGTACGACGCCGGCGCGCGCGTGGTGCGGATCGCCACGCACTGCACCGAGGCGGATATTTCGAAGCAGCATATCGAGTACGCGCGCTCGCTCGGCATGGACACTGTCGGCTTCCTGATGATGTCGCATATGACCACGCCCGACGCGCTCGCGAAACAGGCGAAGCTGATGGAGAACTACGGCGCGCAGTGCGTGTACGTGGTCGATTCGGGCGGCGCGCTGAACATGCGCGACGTCGCCGAGCGTTTCGACGCGTTCAAGGCGGTGCTCGATCCCGCCACGCAGACCGGCATGCACGCGCACCACAATCTGTCGCTCGGCGTGGCGAATTCGATCGTCGCGCTCGAACGTGGTTGCGACCGCATCGATGCGTCGTTGACCGGCATGGGCGCGGGCGCCGGCAATGCGCCGCTCGAAGTGTTCATCGCCGCGGTGGACCGCATGAAGCTGAATCACGGCTGCGACGTGAAGAAGCTGATCGACGCCGCCGAGGACATCGTGCGTCCGTTGCAGGAGCGGCCGGTGCGGGTGGACCGCGAGACGCTGGCGCTGGGTTACGCGGGCGTGTATTCGAGCTTCCTGCGCCACACGGAAGCGGCGGCCGCCAAATATGGCCTGTCGGCGTTCGAGATCATGGTCGAACTGGGCAAGCGGCGCATGGTGGGCGGCCAGGAAGACATGATCGTCGACGTCGCGCTGGATCTGCTGAAGGCACGCGAGCTCGCGCAGGAGGCCGCATGATTTCGCTGGACGCACTCGCCGAGCGCATCGACGACGCCGCGCGCCACGCGGACCCGATCGCGCAACTCACCACCGGCACGCCGTTTTCGCTCGACGACGCGTACGCGATTCAACGCGCGTCGATCGAACGGCGCATTCATCGCGGCGAGAGCATGGTCGGCGTGAAGCTCGGCTTCACGAGCCGCGCGAAGATGATCCAGATGGGCGTGGATAGCCTGATCTGGGGCTGGCTCACCGACGCGATGCTCGACGAAGACGGCGGCCGCGTTGCGCTCGACCGCTTCATCCACCCGCGCGTGGAACCCGAGGTCTGCTTTCTGACGAGCCGCGAGATCGACCGGCCGCTGACGCTGCTCGAAGCGTCGCGCTATCTGGAAGCCGCCGCGCCCGCGATGGAAATCATCGATTCGCGCTACCGCGACTTCAAGTTCACGCTGGAAGACGTGGTGGCCGACAACTGTTCGTCGGCGGGGCTCGTGGTCGGTCCGTGGAGCCGCCGTTTCGACGGCTTGCGCAATGCGGGCGTGACCATGCGGATCGACGGCCGCGTCGTGCAGGCCGGCTCCACCGCCGCGATTCTCGGCGATCCGTTGCGCTCGGTCGTGCAGGCGTCGCGGCTGATTTCACAGAGCGGCCTCGTGCTGCCCGCCGGTTCGCTGATCATGGCGGGCGCCGCGACCGCCGCTCATCCGTTGCCGCGCGACGCGCACGTGCATTGCGTGGTCAACGGCCTCGGCAGCACTGAATTCACTACCCATCGACTGTCATGAACAACGCACAAAAAACTGAACTGAAAGGCGAAGCCGCGGTGCAGGGGCGCGTCGTGCCCGGCAAGGCGAAACCGCGCGGCCGCTTTCCGCACGTGACGCGGGCCGGCGACTTCCTGTTCGTGTCCGGCACCAGCTCGCGCCGTCCCGACAATACGATCGCGGGCGCCAGCGCCGACGAACTCGGCACCGTGCAACTCGATATCCGCGAGCAGACGCGCGTGGTGATCGAGAACATTCGCGATATTCTTCAGAGCGAAGGCGCGGATCTGTCGAACCTCGTCGAGATCTCGTCGTTCCTCGTCAACATGAACGACTTCGGCGGCTACAACGCCGTGTACGGCGAGTACTTCGACGAAACCGGCCCGACCCGCACCACGGTCGCCGTGCATCAATTGCCGCATCCGCATCTGTTGATCGAGATGAAGGCGGTTGCGTACGCACCGAAACGCTAGGCCCGCCCCGCGCGCACAAAAACCAGATTAGAGACAGCCATGCTCACGTACGGCAAACCGTTCAATTTCCAACGCTGGATCGACGATCACGCCCATCTGCTGAAGCCGCCCGTCGGCAACCAGCAGGTCTGGCAGGACAGCGACTTCATCGTCACGGTGGTGGGTGGACCGAATCACCGCACCGATTATCACGACGATCCGCTGGAGGAGTTCTTCTATCAGATGCGCGGCAACGCGTATCTGAATCTGTGGGTCGACGGCAAACCCGAGCGCGTCGATCTGAAGGAAGGGGACGTGTTTCTGTTGCCGCCGCACGTGCGCCATTCGCCGCAGCGTCCGGAGGCGGGCAGCGTGTGCCTCGTGATCGAGCGGCAACGTCCGGCGGGCGTGCTGGACGGCTTCGAATGGTATTGCGATCACTGCGGCGGGCTCGTGCATCGCGTCGAGGTGCAGTTGAAGAGCATCGTCAACGATCTGCCGCCGCTGTTCAACGCGTTCTACGCGTCCGAGGAACAGCGCCGCTGCGCGCATTGCGGTCATGTCCATCCCGGCAAGGCCGCCTGACTCAATCGATACCCGACAGAATCACGATGACACTTCGAATCGACATGCATTCCCACTTCTTTCCGCCGATCACGCGGGAAGAGGCCGCGCGCCTGGACGCGGACAACGCGCCGTGGCTGAAGATCGACGCGGACGGCGAACGCGGCATGATCATGACCGGCGAGAAGAGTTTTCGCCCGGTGTATCGCGCGCTGTGGGACCCGGCGCTGCGGATCGCCGAAATGGACGCGCTCGGCGTCGACATCCAGTTGATGTGCGCGACGCCGGTGATGTTCGGCTATCGCCATGACGCGGCCGCCGCGCACGCCTGGGCCGAGCGGATGAACGACCGCGCGCTCGAACTCTGCGCGTACGCGCCGCAACGGTTGATGGCGCTCGCCCAGGTGCCCTTGCAGGACGTCGATCTGGCGTGCCGCGAAGCGAGCCGTGCGCATCGCGCCGGGCATCGCGGCGTGCAGATAGGCAACCACCTCGGCCCGCGCGATCTCGACGACGAACATCTCGTGACCTTCCTCACGCACTGCGCGAACGACGGTATTCCGGTGCTGGTGCATCCGTGGGACATGATGACCGACGGCCGCATGAAGAAGTGGATGCTGCCGTGGCTCGTCGCGATGCCGGCGGAAACTCAACTGAGCATGGTGTCGCTGATTCTCTCGGGCGCATTCGAGCGGATTCCGACAACGCTCAAGCTGTGTTTCGCGCATGGCGGCGGCAGCTTCGCGTTCCTGCTCGGCCGCGTGCAGAACGCGTGGGAACAGCGCGATATCGTGCGCGAGGATTGCCCGCATCCGCCAGTGTCGTATCTGGACCGCTTTCACGTGGATAGCGCGGTGTTCGACGAAGGCGCGCTGCGTCTGCTGGTCGACACGATGGGCGAGGACCACGTGCTGCTCGGCTCCGACTATCCGTTCCCGCTCGGCGAGCAGAAGATCGGCGATCTCGTCGCGCGGCATCCGCGGTTGAGCGAGACCGCGAAGACGAAGATTCTCGGCGCGAATGCGCAGCGGTTCTTCGATCTGCCGGTCAGTGTCGCGAGCGCGGTCTGAAGCACAGACCAGAGCGCGAACTGAAGCGCGGCCTAAACCGTTTCAGGCAAGGCGGCGCGTCGCGTCTGCTTTGCCTCAATCGAATCATTGCAACAAGACATCACAGGAAACAAGCCAGATGATCACCCGGGAACACTGCGCCGCGCTCGATGCGGCCGATACCTTGGCACACTGCCGCGCGCGCTTCGATCTGCCGGCGGACACGATTTACCTCGACGGCAACTCGCTCGGCGCGATGCCGGCGAATGTGCCCGCGCGTATCGAGGTGGCCTTGAAACAGGAATGGGCGCATGGCCTGATCCGTTCATGGAACGACGCCGACTGGTACCCGGCGCCGCAACGCACCGGCAACAAGATCGCCAGGTTGATCGGCGCGGGGCAGGACGAAGTGATCGTCGCCGATTCGACCTCGGTGAATCTGTTCAAGGTACTGGTGGCCGCCACGCGCATGCGCCCGGGCCGCAATGTGATTCTGGCCGAGCGCACCAATTTCCCGACCGATGTGTATATCGCGCAGAGCGTCGCCGAGATGACCGGCTGCGAATTGCGCTGCGTCGATCCGGACGAGATCGTCGGCGCGATCGACGACAGCGTCGCGATCGTTTCGCTCACGCACGTGAACTACAAGAGCGGCAAGCGCTACGACATGGAAGCGGTGACGCGTCAGGCGCATGAAGCAGGCGCGCTGATCGTGTGGGATCTGTGCCATTCGGCGGGCGCGATGCCGGTGAACCTGAACCGCTGCGACGCCGACTTCGCGGTGGGCTGCGGCTATAAGTATCTGAACGGCGGCCCGGGTGCGCCCGCGTTCGTGTTCGTGGCCTCGCGCCATATCGAGGCCGTGCGTCAGCCGCTGACCGGTTGGCATGGTCATTCGAAGCCGTTCGAGTTCACGCACGATTACGCGCCGCATCCGGGTATCGACCGGATGTTGACCGGCACCGCGCCGCAGCTCGGCGTGCTGGCGCTGGAGAGCGCGCTCGAAGCGTTCGACGGCGTCGATCTCGACGTGCTGCGCGAGAAAAGCGTGGCGCTCGGCAATCTGTTCATCGAACTGAGCGATCAGGAATTGCAGGGTCTCGGCTGCACGCTGGCGTCGCCGCGCAACGCGGACGAGCGTGGCAGCCAGGTGTCGCTCGCGCATGCGCAAGGCTACGCGATCATGCAGGCGCTGATCGATCGCAACGTGATCGGCGACTTCCGCGCGCCGGATATTCTGCGCTTCGGTTTTGCGCCGCTGTATGTGCGTTACGTGGACATCTGGGACACCATCGCGCAACTGAAGGACATCATTGCGAGCGACGCGTGGAATACCGAGGCGTTCAAGGCACGCAAGTCGGTGACCTGAGCAGGAAGAAGCCGCGGGGCATGAACGGAACGCGAGCGCCGCGGCTCGACGAATAACGGCAACACGACAGCGCGACACCGGCGCGCGCGTGCAAGACACGCGGGCGCAACCAGGAGGAGACACGAAATGACGCAAGAGCAGCGAGGCTTCGACACGATTGTCGAACGCGAGAAGGGATTGCACCGCGGGTTATCGACGGGGCAGTTGTCGATGATCGCGATTGGTGGAGCGATTGGGACCGGGCTCTTTCTCGGCAGCGGATTCGCGATCGGATTTGCCGGGCCGAGCGTGCTGGTGAGCTATGCGATCGGCGCGCTGATCGCGTTGCTGCTGATGGGGTGTCTGGCGGAGATGACGGTTGCGCATCCGACTTCGGGTTCGTTCGGGGCGTATGCGGAGCACTATATCGCGCCGTGGGCCGGGTTTCTGGTGCGCTACGCGTATTGGTCGTCCATCGTCTTCGCCGTGGGGACCGAGGTGACGGCGATCGCCGTCTATATGAAGTACTGGTTTCCCGCGGTGCCTGGGTGGTATTGGATCGTGGGGTTTTCGGCTGCCCTGATCGGCGTCAATTCGGTCAGCGTGAAGGTGTTCGGCGCAGTCGAGTATGTGTTTTCGATGCTGAAGATCGTGGCGATCGTCGGGTTTATTCTGCTTGGGGCGTATGTGGTTTTTGGTGCGCCGGCAGGGTCGCCGATCGGGTTCGGTAACTATTCTTCACATGGCGGGTTCTTTCCTAAAGGCATGTGGGGGACGTGGGTTGCCGTCATCGTGTCGATCTTCAGTTACCTCAGCATCGAGATGATCGCCGTTGCGGCAGGCGAGGCGCGCGATCCGCAGAAGGCCATTACCCAGGCGTTTCGGGCGACGATGTTCCGGTTGGTGTTCTTTTATCTGCTCACGCTGGCGTTGATGCTCGCTATCGTGCCGTGGAATGCGGCTGGGACCGATGAGAGTCCGTTCGTGCGTGTGATGGCGGCGACGCATGTGCCGGGGGCGGCTGGGGTGATTAACTTCGTGATTCTGGTTGCTGCCTTGTCTGCGATGAATAGTCAGCTCTATATCACTACCCGGATGATGTTCTCGCTTTCGCGAGCAGGGTATGCGCCTCGGCGGCTTGGCGCCTTGAGTGCCAAGGGGGTGCCGGTTGCGGCTTTGTGGCTTTCTACTATCGGGATTGCTCTCGCTACCGTGCTGAATGTGGTTTATCCGGATGCTTCGTTTGTTTTGATGATGTCCGTCTCTATGTTTGGGGCGATGTTTACCTGGTTGATGATCTTTGTTACGCATCTGTTTTTTCGGCGCGTTCATGCGAAGGAGTCGCTGGCGTTTCGGATGTGGGGGTTTCCTTTTACTTCGTTGCTTGGGGCTGGGTTGATGGTCGCTGCGCTTGTGACTACCTGGTTTACTCGGGAGTTCAGGTTGACGTTGGTGATTGGGGTGCCGTTTGTTGTTGCGTTGTTTGTTGTTTATTTTGTTTGGTATCGGGGGAGGGTGGTTGCCGGTGGGCAGGTTGAAGTGGTTTGATTTCTTTTTTTCTCTTGTGGTTTGCGTGGGTTGCCCCTGTGCGGGGCGGCACCTACTTTTCTTTGCCGGCCGTGTATGGACCGGAGACATAGGTAACGGGTGTACGGAGACATGGGTAACACTCTTGGCGAGCGAATTGCCTGGAGCCGGTCATGCCCTGGAATCCGAGAGACACCATGAATCTGCGTCTGGAATTCGTCCATCTGGCCTTGCAGGAAGGCGCCAACCGTCGCGACCTGTGCCGGCGCTTTGGCATCAGTCCGAAGACCGGCTACAAGTGGCTTGAGCGCCACGCGCAGGGCGGCGTTGCCGCGCTGACAGATCACTCGCGCCGCCCCCTGCAGAATCCGGCGCGCACGCCACCGTCAGTCGAGCAGCAGGTAGTCGAACTGCGGCGGGCACACCCCGCCTGGGGTGGACGCAAGATCAGCCGGCGTCTGTGCGACCTGGGCCACAGGGACGTGCCGGCCCCGAGTACCGTGACGGACATCCTGCATCGTCACGGGCTCATCGACCCGGCTGCCTCCGAGGCCGCCACGGCCTGGCAGCGCTTCGAGCATGCACAGCCCAACGATCTCTGGCAGATGGATTTCAAGGGCTGGTTCGACCTGCAGGACGGCCGCCACTGTTCGCCCCTGACCCTGCTGGACGATCATTCGCGCTACAACGTGACGCTCGATGCCTGCATTCGCACCGACACCCGGATCGTGCAGCATCATCTGCAGCGCACCTTCCGCCGCTATGGGCTGCCGCGGCGCATCAACGCGGACAACGGTTCGCCGTGGGGCAGCCCCAGCCAGCCGGGCCAGTTGACCGAACTGGCCATCTGGCTCATCCGGCTGGGTGTGCGCCTGTCACACAGCCGCGTGGCGCATCCGCAGACCAACGGCAAGGAGGAGCGGTTTCACCGCACGCTGAAGGCCGAGGTGATCGCCGGACGCCACTTCAGGAATCTGTCCAGCGCGCAGCAGGCGTTCGATGAGTGGCGCACGGTCTACAACCATCAGCGCCCACATCAGGCGCTGGACATGGCGACCCCGGTTACGCGTTATCGACCGAGTCCGCGCGCCTATCCGGAGATCCTGCCGCCAATCGAGTACGGCGAAAACGATCACGTGCAGTGCGTGAAGTGGAACGGCGAACTACGCTTCAGGAACCGGCGATTCAAGGTATCAAATGCATTGCAGAACCTGCCCGTGGCCATCCGCGCGCGCGTCGATGAAGAGAACTGCTACGACCTGTTTTTTGCGCATCACCGCTTCGGAACCATCAACCTGAACCAGCAGGAATGAGCGGATCATGTGTTACCCATGTCTCCGCACATCTGTTACCTATGTCTCCGGTCTAAACACCGGCCGCAAAGAAAAGTAGGCAAAAGAAAGCGGCTCACACCGCTAATTCTTAAGCGGGTTTCTTGGTCTGCTTCTGGTAGTGGTGCATCTGGAATCCGCGCGCTCGCACACTCCGCGTTCGTGGTACAGCCGTCATTCATCCCGCCTTGCGCGGTGCGCGGCGGTTGGGTTTGCTGGAGGTGGTTGGGGTTTTTTTGGTGGATTCTCCTTTTTGGGTTGGGTGCTGGGCGTGATGTTTTTTTTCCGCTGCGGTGCATAGGGTGTCGAATTCGCTTGCGAGGTCCGCCAGCGAAATCGTGCCCAAGCGGGTCGTCAAGATTGCTTCCGCTTCCCTTAACGCGCCGTCCAGCGCTGCATTTACCACACGCTCCACCCCGCACTCGGGATTGTCTGTCTCGTTTCCAATCGCGAAAATCTTCGGGCCCCCCACCGCTCGGTGCACGTCCAGTAACGTCACTTCCCGTAAATCGCACGCTAACGTCCATCCACCCCCGTGCCCCTTCTCGGAACTCACGTATCCCGCCGTTCGTAATCCCGCCATCGTCCGGCGTACCACCACCGGATTCGTATTCAACATCCTCGATAACGCCTCCGAGGTGAACGGCTCATCCTGTCGCGCCATGTGCAACAACACATGCAACATCCGCGATAACCGGCTGTCACTTCTCATCTGCTTTCCTCCCGTCCCTCATGCACGCGTGGTTCGTCTTCTTCAGTCATGCAACATTATAAGTTGCGCAAGTTCGGCGCTCTGTTTTATCATGCAACATCAAGAGTTTCGTGAGATGGCGCTGAGAGGTTTTGTTCGCGGCGGGGTTGTCGCGGTTGATGCGACTCGTCGGGCGGGCGTCATTTCGTGCGTTTTTTTTGTTTGCGGGCGCAACTGTCCGGAGGAGCGGCATTCATGGAGTACGACGTTATCGTGGTGGGTGGGAGTTATGCGGGTCTGGCGGCAGCCATGCCGCTCGCGCGGGCGCGGCGTCGGGTGCTGGTCGTCGATGGCGGTCTGCGGCGCAATCGCTTTGCTCATCATTCGCACGGCTTTCTCACGCAGGACGGAACGCCCGCCGCGGCCATCGCGGCGACCGGGCGCGAACAGTTGCTCGCCTATGACACCGTTCAGTGGCTCGATGGTAAGGTCATCCACGCCCAGCGTATCGAGCACGGGTTTCGTGTCGAGATCGAAGGCGATGGGCATCGCGAAGCAAAACGCCTCGTGCTGGCAACCGGTGTCGTCGATCACCTGCCACCCGTGCCAGGTCTTGCCGAACGCTGGGGCACGCACGTGTTTCATTGCCCCTATTGCCACGGCTACGAGCTGAATCAGGGAAAGATCGGCGTGCTGGCAACGTCGCCCGCGTCCATGCATCAGGCGCTATTGCTGCCGGAATGGGGCCCCACGACGTTTTTTCTCGACGGCGCTTTCGATCCCGACGACGAGCAACTCGCGAAGCTCGACGCGCGCGGCGTCACGGTGGAACGCGAGCGTGTCGAACGGATCGATGGTGAACTCGATGTCGTCCTGTACAGCGGACGCACCCTTGCGCTCGCGGGACTGTTCACGATGCCGCGCCTCGACATCGCCAGCCCGATCGCCGCGATGCTCGGCTGCGAATTCGACGACACGCCAATGGGCCGCACCGTCAAGACGGATTTCATCAAGGCGACCACGGTCCCCGGCGTGTTCGCGTGCGGCGATGCGGCCCGCCTCGGTGGCTCGCTGCCGCTCGCCGTCGGCGACGGTACGATGGCCGGCGCAGCCACGCATCAGTCGCTCGTGTTCGGGCAGATTTGATCGGCGTGCGAGTCCGGCGTGACGGCTATTTCAAGGAGGCACGCGGTTGTCGTTCAAGGTGACCGGTTTGTTTGTCAGGCGGCGTCGTTGACGTCGCACATTGCCCCTCGCCGGCGTCAACCGAAACGGTAGCCGGAACCCCGCACTGTCCGGATCATCTGCCGGGCGCCGAGTTCGCCGACTTTCTTGCGCAGACGCGCGACGTGCACGTCGATCAGATTCGTGTCGGGATCGAAGTGACGATCCCAAACCGCTTCGAAAATCATGCTGCGCGTGAGCACCTGGCCGGCGTGGCGCATCATGAATTCGAGCAGGCGGAATTCGGTCGGCTGCAACGCAAGCTTGTCCTGCTGGAATGTCAGGGTTCGCCTGATCAGATCGAGCCGAAGCGCGTCGACGCGCAGCGTGGCCGGCATGTCCTTGCGGATCGCCGGGCGTGCGCGTAGCAGCACTTCGACGCGCGCGAGCAGTTCGTCGAACGAGAAGGGCATCGACATATAGTCGTCGGCGCCCGCTCGCAAACCTTCGATGCGTTCGTGCACGTCGGCGGTTCGACTGACCATCAGCACGGGCGCCTGCGCGCCGATGCCGCGCAGCATCGCGAGTACATGGAGCCCGTCGATATCGGGCGGCGTCCGGCTCAACACCACGGCCGCATAGTCGCCGTTCATCAGACGCGCGATGCCGTCGCGGCCGCGCGTCGCGACATCGACGCAGAAGCCGCCCGCATCGAGCGTATGGACGATGGGCTGGGCGATGCACGGGTCGTCTTCGATGATCAGTAGAGTCGACATATCGGCGTAATGGCGTGAACGAGCTTTAACGTACTTGAACGCAATCGGAACGAAGAGCCGCCCGGGAGAAAGGGCGGCCCACATAGCGCTAAACACAGGCTGCCGGCTTTTTATTCCACCGCGACGAATCAGAAGCCGTTTCTTCCGCACGTCTTGACGGTGGCGAGAGCGTCGTTGACCTTGCCGGTGAAGGACGCAAATGACGGTGACTGCGGCTTGAACTGTTGGGGCGAGTTATCCATGTTGCTGACGCTTCCCACGTAACCGGTGACAGGCAGGCCGGTACGATTGGCGAGCATCTGGGCGTTCGAGAAGGGACCGCCGGTTGCGCTATGGCAGGAAAAGAGGTCGATACGGCGAGTATCGGAGGGAACGTCCTTGGCCCACTCTTTGGCGGCTGAATATCCGCTTGCACAATCGTGCGACTCCAGACGCTTCTCGACGACAAACGGTGCGCCATGAACGGTGATTCTGTGTGTGTACATGTCAGGTTCCTTGTTAGTGCGACGCTGCCATCGGAAGATGAAGGCATTGAAAACGAATTGCACGTCGACGGAGCAAGCCTAACGAGCCAAGGTGCAGGCAAGGTGCTAAACAGGTAACGTGACGTCGATGGAAGGCGTTCGTTCGAGCAGTCAATAAAAAAGACCGGCCCGTTGCAGGCCGGTCTTTCGTGCGTGCAGCGCTGCTATGCGCGCACGAAGTCGGCGCGTTGCCGGACCGGTGTCGAAGTCATGCCGATCACACGTCCGGAAACCCCGATCACGTCAGCCCAACTTCGACAGACAGACGTAGACGAAGGGACCGCCCGCGCCGCGGTTGAGGTCACCGGTTGCACGCTGGAAGCCGTACGGCGGATCGGTATCGGGACTCGCCGAGCCGTACGCGGTCACGTCCTTGACGGACGTTTCCGGCTTGTAGTCGTCCAGTTTGTAGCAAAGGTAAATGAAATCACCCCCCGCGCCCTTGGTCACGTCGACGTTGATTTTTGTATAGCCGACCGGTGGCATCTCGTCGTTGTAGACGGCGGTAATGTCCACCACCGCCGGTTTGTTGCCGCCGTAGGGAGAATAGGACGACTTGTGGAAGCACAGATAAATGAACTGTCCTTTCACACCGGTGTTCAGATCGTAGGGAACCTTGGTATAGCCGGTGGGCGGCGCGATCGACGAGCTGTCGCCATCGATGACCGTGAGCGCGTCGATGTAGTCGCAATACAACTGGTTGAGCTTCGACTGCTTCAGTCCCCATGTCTGGAAGAAATAGTCTTCCAGCTTGCTGGCCTTGTCGTCGGTTTCGCAGAGAACCCAGATGCCGGCCAGCGGGTTTTTCGACACGAAGTCGATGAACGCCGGCAGATCCTTGACCGACTCCTTCCATTCGCTAAAACCTTTTTTCCCATCGAATGCGGACAACGCCTTGACGCCATCACCGCCTTTCACGCTTCTACGGCTCTCGGACGTACTGTTGAAACTGTCGATCGAATTCGAGTACTTGGTCTGGTCTTTTACATCGAGCTGGCCCACCAGACTTTTATAGCTGGCTTCGGCGGTCACGCCGATCGAGTAGCTGCGATCGACAGTGAGCTTGTTGGTCGACGACGACAGAACCGCCCGGCCACCCATTTCGATGGCACTCAGAAAATGACTGCCGTACTGATCGAACAGCGCATCGCGCTTCGCATCGGTGTCTGCACCGTCCAGTGCCGCGAGGAAATCGGGTCTCGCGTACTGACGCAACGAGCGCGCCGGATTGAGTCGCAACGCCCAGAGTTTGACCGTCTGTTGCACGCGCGAAAACGAATTCTCGCTCTTGACCAGCGATTGCGACGAAAAGTCGACCTCGAGCGATCCGCTGAAATAGTTGTAGCTGCCACTGACGCTCGTGCTGGTCGCGAGATTGGTTTGATACGAACTGATCGTCTCGCCGGTGATGGTGAACACGTCGGCGGACTGGTCAGTCGTCACGTCGAGTACTTTGGGGTACCGATAGACTTTCCCTTCGATCGTGACCGACGCGGTGTCGACCTTGCTCCAGTCGAACAGCGGAAAGGTGGCGCTTTCGTCGTCCGCATAGTTGCCGAAGATATCGTATCCATATCCCATCCATGCGACGCCCGGTAGTGCGTCTTCGGACAGATGTTGCTGGAGTTCGACCAGACGTTGCTTCTGGTCGCCTTTGAAACTCACTCGATTCGCTACGGTTTTCATATTTTTTCCCGTTGGATTGAAGTCGGCTGGCCAGGCCGTAAGCGGTTCGTGTTCGAGAACCGCCGGACACGGCAATTCACTGCCGCCCAGGAAAAATATCGCAGCCGCAGGTTCAGGGTAAATACTGCATATGTAGTATTTTTCAGAGGAAAGAGCCGGCCCGGCAAATGACGATGCTCGGCGTATCCGGCGAATGCTTCAGTCGGCAAGCGCGTCGATCAACTTTTTGAGTTCTTGCGGATCGAGGGGTTTGTGCAGCACCCGGAAACCGCTCGATAGTGCTGCGTTGATGCCTCTGCTCGACGTATCGCCGGTGATGATGACGGCAGGCACCGCACGCCCGATGGTGTGGAACACCGAGTGAACGACGTCGGTGCCATTCACGTGCCGGGCCAGTCTGAAGTCGGTCAGGACCATTTCCAGTTCGCCGCGATACGAGCTGGCGGCGGCGAGCGCCTGTTCCCGCGACTGCGCGGCGATCACGGTATGCCCCCATGCGCGCAGCAGGGTCTGCATGCTGGACAGGACGTCGCAATCGTCGTCGATCACCAGAATCGTTTTGGGCGCGCGGGCCGAAAGCGGATCGCGGCGCGGTTCGACCGTTGCGGCCTGTGGGTATTCGACAGGTTGGTGGGCCGGCAGCCGCACTGAAAAGCGTGAACCACGGCCGGGTACCGATTCGACCTCGATGCGGGCGCCGAGCAGCGTGGCCGTGCGCTGCACGATCGCGAGGCCGAGCCCGAGACCCTGCTCGCGGTCCCGGGCGGCGTTGCCCACTTGATAGAACTCGCGAAAGATGTTCTTGAGTTGACTGTCCTCGATGCCGATGCCTGTATCAAAGACCTGGATATCCACATCGTTCCCGCGACGCCGGCAGACGACGAGGATTGCGCCCCGGTCGGTATAACGCACCGCGTTCGACAGCAGGTTGGCGAGCACGCTATGCAGCAGCACGGCGTCTGTTCGCAACCAGACCGGCGTCGAGCGGATGCGTAGATGGAGCCCCTTGGATGCCGCGGCGTGGGCGAACTGGTTCTCCAGGGCCAGAAACTCGTGCTGCAACGAAAACACGCGCGGTTCGACATCGACCACGCCCGCATCCAGCCGCGAAATATCCAGCAACACATTCAGCAATTGGGACATGCCTCTCAACGCGGTCTGAAGTCGTTGCGCGATGTCGTTTACCGCGGCGCGTTCGATGGTCGGTGCCTGGGCGATGGCGCGCAGTGTCGCGAGATAGAGCCCCAATGCGTGTGTCGGTTGACGCAGATCGTGACTGGCTGCCGCGAGAAATTGCGATTTGCTTTGATTGGCCGTTTCGGCGCGTTCTTTTTCCTCGGTCAACTGCCGGATCAGGCTGACGTTTTCGAAGCGCAAGCGCACGGCGTCGCGCACCGTGCGTTGCAGGGTTCGGCTGAACGCCAGGTTGACGCCCAGCAGGAACAGGGAAAGAAATCCGAGCACGGAGAAAAGGGCATTGCCGTATAGAAACGAGCGAATCGCAAACGGCAGCACGGTCGGCAATACGAAGGCGAGATAGGTGGGCCACCAGGACGATAACGAGGCGACTGAACCGCCGGTCATGCCGGCAAGCACGATGCAGATCAAAGCTGTGACGGTCGTATTGCCGGGCGAGAAAAACAGAATGCCCATGGAACCCCACAGACAGCCCGACAAGGCGGACAGCACAACATAGCGCCACGCGCGCCGGCTCGCGGTGCCGGCGAGGTGAGGCGCAGTGCGACGGTCCCGCCATACGATAGCCGCGCGGATAGTGGTGAGGACATAGATCGACATCGCCCACGCCAGCAGATCGCGATGCGAGACATCGCCCCAAAGCAGGAAGACGGTGAGACTGACCACGGCGATATTGCCGACGAGGATAGGCGGCGACTGACGATACAGCGTGTTGACAAGTTCCAGCCGCACGTTGGCATCGGATTCCCAGGCGATTTTTTTCCCCATATTGAACGTGGACCTTCGATCTTGATTAAAGTCGGGTTTCTTGACCATCCGCTCGTCATTCATGATGCATAAGACGATCGGAGGTTATCTGTCATTGGTGGGAAATAGGGGGTTCGCGAGTACTCGGGAAAGCGATGAAAGAAAAATGAAAAGAATTGTACTTGCGGAAGACCACGCCATTATTCGCGACGGGTTGAAGCTCTTGTTGATGACGCGGGGAAACTGGTGCGTATCGGCCGAGACGGGGGATGGGTTACGGGTGGTGGGGATGGTATTGGAGACGCGAGCGGATCTGGTTTTACTGGATCTGGACTTACCGGGATGTTCGGGCATGGGGCTGATCGAGCAGATCAGGGCGCGGTCACCGCAGACGAAGATTCTGGTTTTGACGGCCAGCCAGAATCACGCGACGGCGAGACTGGCGATGGCGGCCGGCGCGGACGGATATATGCTCAAACACGAGGAGGGGGATGAACTATTCCATGCGATTTCGCTGGTCTTATCGGGCATCCGGTACGTGAGTAAGGCGCTCATCCAGTCGACAGAGCCGTTGGAGATCGGAGCATCACCATCGATCACCACGCGGGAGAAAGAGATTTTGGGTTTGATAGCGAATGGCTACTCGAGCCAGGACATTGCGGTAAAACTGAACGTAAGCGTATTGACGATCCGCAAGCACCGCCAGAACCTGATGACGAAGTTATCGCTACACAACGTAGCGGAGGTAACCGCCTACGCGATCCGAGACGGCCTCTCAGTAAAAAGAAGAGGAGAAGAATAACAAGGCTACGACGCCCGAAATCGCCCAGCGGAGCGGAACTAACCGCCACGGCGCGCGCAGCGCCGCCGGAAGAATGACTGCTGTGTCACGAACGCGGAGTGTGCGAGAACCCAGATTCCAGATGCACCACTACCAGAAGCAGACCAAGAAACCCGCTTAAGAATTAGCGGTGTGAGCCGCTTTCTTTTGCCTACTTTTCTTTGCGGCCGTGTATGGACCGGAGACATAGGTAACGGGTGTACGGAGACATGGGTAACACTCTTGGCGAGCGAATCGCCTGGAGCCGGTCATGCCCTGGAATCCGAGAGACACCATGAATCTGCGTCTGGAATTCGTCCATCTGGCCTTGCAGGAAGGCGCCAACCGTCGCGACCTGTGCCGGCGCTTTGGCATCAGTCCGAAGACCGGCTACAAGTGGCTTGAGCGCCACGCGCAGGGCGGCGTTGCCGCGCTGACAGATCACTCGCGCCGCCCCCTGCAGAATCCGGCGCGCACGCCACCGTCAGTCGAGCAGCAGGTAGTCGAACTGCGGCGGGCACACCCCGCCTGGGGTGGACGCAAGATCAGCCGGCGTCTGTGCGACCTGGGCCACAGGGACGTGCCGGCCCCGAGTACCGTGACGGACATCCTGCATCGTCACGGGCTCATCGACCCGGCTGCCTCCGAGGCCGCCACGGCCTGGCAGCGCTTCGAGCATGCACAGCCCAACGATCTCTGGCAGATGGATTTCAAGGGCTGGTTCGACCTGCAGGACGGCCGCCACTGTTCGCCCCTGACCCTGCTGGACGATCATTCGCGCTACAACGTGACGCTCGATGCCTGCATTCGCACCGACACCCGGATCGTGCAGCATCATCTGCAGCGCACCTTCCGCCGCTATGGGCTGCCGCGGCGCATCAACGCGGACAACGGTTCGCCGTGGGGCAGCCCCAGCCAGCCGGGCCAGTTGACCGAACTGGCCATCTGGCTCATCCGGCTGGGTGTGCGCCTGTCACACAGCCGCGTGGCGCATCCGCAGACCAACGGCAAGGAGGAGCGGTTTCACCGCACGCTGAAGGCCGAGGTGATCGCCGGACGCCACTTCAGGAATCTGTCCAGCGCGCAGCAGGCGTTCGATGAGTGGCGCACGGTCTACAACCATCAGCGCCCACATCAGGCGCTGGACATGGCGACCCCGGTTACGCGTTATCGACCGAGTCCGCGCGCCTATCCGGAGATCCTGCCGCCAATCGAGTACGGCGAAAACGATCACGTGCAGTGCGTGAAGTGGAACGGCGAACTACGCTTCAGGAACCGGCGATTCAAGGTATCAAATGCATTGCAGAACCTGCCCGTGGCCATCCGCGCGCGCGTCGATGAAGAGAACTGCTACGACCTGTTTTTTGCGCATCACCGCTTCGGAACCATCAACCTGAACCAGCAGGAATGAGCGGATCATGTGTTACCCATGTCTCCGCACATCTGTTACCTATGTCTCCGGTCTAAACACGGCCGGCAAAGAAAAGTAGGTGCCGCCCCGCACAGGGGCAACCCATGCAAACCAGAAGAAAAAAAAGAAAACCCCCTTCACCGAACACTCAAAACCCACTTAGCAAACCGTTCAGCCTCAGCAACAGAAACATCATTAGGTGGCATCTGCGCCCCGGTATTCCACTTCCCGGCACTCCCATGAAGAATACTGAATTGCAGCTTGGCAACTGCATCAGCCTGCCCACGATACCGTTCAGAGATAGCCCGAAAACCCGGCCCAACTTTAGTTGAATCGATGGTATGACAAGCCCGGCAGGTTTGTTCACTAGCAGAAGCCGCAACATGGGCGGCCGAAGCACTATCAGCGGAAGCAGCGTACGCCCCCTGAGCCGCGACCAGAACAGCCATCAAAATCCCAACCGAAATCCCCTTCACAACGCCTCCAAAAAAAGCAGAGAAAAACAGAAAAAAGCAGAGAAAAACAAAAAACCCTGCCAACGAATCCCGCCGGCAGGGCAAAGCGCTCACTTCAAGGAAAAGAACACAAAAAGATCAGCCCACCTCACCGCGGCGGCCAAGGCTTAGCCGGCGCCCCCATCACAGGCTTGCCGAGCAGCGGCGTAGACAGCGCATAAGCCCCATTCTCGGTAAACGCCCAGATGATATTCCGGTCGTACTCCGTATAAATAGCAAGCACCCCCTTACCAAGGGTATAGCTGGGCAACTCACTTTCATCAGCAAGCGCAGGCACAAAATACCCGGCAATCGTCGGCTTCTCCGGATTGCGCACATCGAAAATCTGCACGCCGGCGTTATAGAACGAGTAAGGAATCACCCCTTGCCGCGAGCCGCCAGGCTGCCCGATCGCATTCGAGCGCTTCGGCCCGAAGTTCCCGCCGCGCTGGCAGAAGCTGGTGAACGGCGCACCTTCAGGCGGCGTAGGCTGCGGCAACTTCGCCGCGACCTTCAGATGCGAAGGATCGCGCGCATCGACGACGAAAATATCCTTGTAGGGCTCATAGCAATCCCGATTCATCGGATACCCGCTCGTCAGCACGAAGCCGGTGCGTTCGTACTGGCTGACGTCGGCGTTGTCATACTCGGTGCCCGCGAAACTCGGTGCCGTGTTCACATTGCCCAGCACCTTCGGCCTGGCCGGATTCGACAGATCGAACGAGTAAAGCCCCAACCCACCCATCGCGCCGAAGCCGATCTTGCCGCCTTGCTCCAGCGGCTTCGGCAGGAAGATGGGAATACGCGAGCCCATCCACGACGTACGATTGCCCGCGCGCGGATTCTGCAGATAAGCCTGCTCGTGCGCTTCATTGCCGACGATCTGCCCCGGCACCGCGATCTGCGACACGAACTTCGGGTCCGCCGGGTCCGACATGTCCCACACCTGATAGCCCGGCGAATACAGATAGTTCGGGTACTCGGTCAGCGCATAGCTATCGTCCGGCGCGGCCGAGAGAATCATGTACTTGCCGCCGTAGTACTCCGGCGCGTCGAGCGAACCCGAACCCTGCTGCTGGCCGACCGGTGCATCGGGATGCTTGTAGTCGGTCGTGCGCGTCGCGATCAGTTTCCACTGGCTCGGCAACGGGCCGTCCATTTCGAAGACCTTGAAGCCCTTCAGCGAGTTGTAGTGACGCTGGGCTTCGACCTTGTCCGGCTGGTCCATCTTTTCCGTCATCAGACCGTAGCGGCCGATCTCGAACGACGCGACCAGCACCGGCTTGCCGAGCTTTTTGCTCCACGCGATGGTGGCGCCGCCCAGATAGTTGTGCACGTTGTTCGGATCGAAATGCTCGGTCGGGCCTTTCGGGCCCCACGTGCCGCCTTGCGAGAACACCACCTTGCCGTTGGACGGATCGGTCACGTCCATGATGCGCAGATAGTCGCGGTCATGAATGTACAGATAACGGCGGCCGTCGAAGTCGGCGATGTTGTTCCACGCGTGAAAGGGCGAATCGACCAGCGGATAGAACGCCAGCACCTTCACGTCCTTCGCGTAGCTCTTCTTGTCCCAGGTCGTCATTTCGCCGGGGAAGTGCTGGCCCTGATGCACTTCGGGCGTCGCCTTCGGCCACACGAACTGGCCGGTCGCCGGGTCCATCCCGTAGTCGACGCCGGGCTTCAGCGGCGCGGGCCGGCGATCGGGCGTCAGACGCAGCCATTGCGCGAGATACGGGTCCTTGACCGCCGGCGTGCCGGGCGTCAACTGCGCGCCGGAAGCGGCCGCAGCCGCGGCATCCGCGCTGGGCGCCGAGGCCGGCGCCGCCGCTTCGCCGCTCGCGTACGCGGCGGCCGACAGGAACGCCAGCAGGGCGCCGGTCGCGAGAGTTGATTTCAGAGTGCTGGGTCGAAGCATGGGCTTCCTCCTTTTTGTATTAGAACGCGTGACGGATGCCGAACTGGAAGCCGCTCGGATTCTGTCCCGCGTTCGGGTAGACCTGGAAGGTCACCGGGTACGCGACAGGCACGTCGTGCTGACTCTTGACGTGCGCGAATGTCGCGTACAGGTCGGTGCGTTTCGACAGGCCGTAGATGTAGCCGATCACCCCGCCGGTCGCGCTGGATATGCTGGTGTTGTTGTCGTCGTGACGATGCACCACGCTGACATACACGCGATTGCGTCCGTCGATATTCCAGCGCGCGCCGACCTGCGCGTCCCAACCCTGCGAGTTGAACGCGACGTACGGCGGATACGCGTAATACCCGTTATACGTGTGATAGATCAGCGTCGGTTCGAAGCCGCCGAACTTGTAGACGGCGGCGAAATAGTTGTCGCGCGACGAGTGGATCTGCGACGAGCGGAAGATGTCGCGCGTGTACTGCAGCTCGCTCACGGCGCCGAGGAAAAGCGGCCCGTGGCGATAGTCGATGCTGGTGCTCAGGAAGCGTCCCGCGCGCGTGCTGTCGCCCACGCCGGTGGTGGCCATGATGCGGCCGGTGAAACCGTAGAAGCTCGGCGTCTTGTACTGGATCGCGTTATCCACGCGGTACGACGCGTAGAAAAACTCCATGTTGTTGACCATGCTGAAGTCGGCCGCCCACGTCGGATCGGCGTAACCCGCGATCCAGTACGACGGCGTGAATTGACGCCCCATCGTCACTTCACCCCAGTTGCCTTTCAGGCCGACGAACGACTGGCGGAACTGCGTCGACTGCACGCCGGTGTTCGCGGAGAACATCGGCTCGATGGTGAACACCGCCTTGTTGCCGCCACCCAGGTCTTCCACGCCGCTCAGGTTGAAGCGCGAATTGTTCAGCCCGCCGCTCGACATGCGCGTGACGTTGCCGCCCGAGCCTGACGAGATCAGATGTTCGATGTTCATGTCGACATAACCGGACAACCAGACGCTGCTCGACTGAGCATGTGCGCCGGCACACGCGAGCATCACGGCGCCGGACAACAGAGTCTTCTTTTTCATTCCATCTCCAAACAAATCGTCGTTCTTTTTCGTTTCGTAGAGAGTGCTGTCGTCGCGCGCGACAGCCGCGGTTGCTTCCGTTTTGTCGTGTATACACAAACTGGAA